>CAZZLH010000024.1:0-10964 GCA_964654815.1 uncultured Actinomycetes bacterium | reverse complement strand
GTAGCCCAATTGGTTGCCCAATTCGATGCCGGATTTGAGGTAAATGAAGGCGCGACAAAGGAAGAGATTGCTGCAGTTGAGATACTCACCACTGCACTTCCTTTCATCTTGTTAAGTCTGAGGGGCATTTAATGACCCGCTGCTTTCCTTCATTGGGAAAGCGAAGAATAAACCAAGGTATGTGATTGGCGCAACTTGATTAATTCGAGCTAGCGACTGGCCAGTATTGCGCTTAAAAATGGGCTGGGTTGCCCGCTATAACTTAAATGTAAATTACTTATTGCACGGGTGATTCCCACATAAAAGAGGCGTAGCTCTTCATCTTCTGGCGCATCGGGATATGGCAGATAAGCGGTGCTAAGCCCCATTAAAAATACTCGATTCCACTCTAGGCCTTTAGCAGCATGCAAAGTGGCTAAGGTCGTGACCGGTAATTGCGGTGGGTTGTTCTGTGCCGCTCGATCCTCAATTTCTTGCAGAAAATTACGTAGCGTCTTTGGGGTGAAACGATCATCACCATCAAGCTCACGCGCCAAATGAACTAAGGCGCCAATTCCGTCTAACGCATCACCCTTGAGATACGGCTGTGCTATCCCGCGCAACTCCTCGAGCCAATTTAGATCAGGATTAGGTATGACCGATGCCTGTTTGATATCGCGGATGAATTCGCGAATTTCCGGGCGATCAAAGAAACGTTCATTATTTCTTATCTGATAGGGCAATCCCACTGCACGAAATGCACGCTCAAGTGTGGCCAACTGCGCGTTGGTTCTAGCCAAGACCGCAATACTCTCTGCGCCTTCGCCTTGACCAATTAATTCTTGAATCTGCCTGGTTATGGCCTCGGCTTCTTGTCCATCGGTATGGAATTGAGTTAATTCTGGTTTAGCGCCATGAGCATTGATAGGTGCAAGTTCGTTGCCGATACCTACACTTCGTAAAAGCGCATTTGCGGTGAAGAGAATTTCGGGAGTGGAGCGATAACCTGTGGTCAATCTGATTACCTCTGCATCGGGAAATCGATTGGTAAAGTTCAAGAGATAATTTGGCGTAGCTCCCGCAAATGAATAAATAGTCTGGGCTGGATCTCCCACGACACAGATATCTTTACGACTTCCCAGCCAAGCGTTAATCAATCTCTGTTGCAGTGGGGAGATATCTTGATACTCATCTACCGTGAAATAACGATACTGGTCATGCACTCGCTCTCGTACCTGAGGCTCATGCTCGATCATCGCTGTGGTCAAAAGCAAGAGATCTTCAAAATCTAGAGTTCGCTCTTGCTTCTTCAAAGTTTCGTAAGCGGTATATATCTGCGCTACATCTTCAAATTTGATCCTAGATCTGCCCGGCCTATTGGCAAGTGCGTTATCTGATAGATAATCCTCTGGCGCGATTTGATTTACCTTCGCCCATTCAATTTCGGTGGCTATATCTCTAAGCAAGTCTCGGCTTTTTGATTGCAATGAGACGCCAGCACGTTCGATGCTCGCGGTAATAAAGGGCGTCTTTGAGGTTAGAAGTTCAGGGGTTTGACCTCCAAAAACGCTCGGCCAGAAATAGAGTAATTGCTTTAATGCAGCCGAGTGGATGGTCCGTGCAGTCACTCCGGGAAATCCCAACATACGAAGGCGCGTGCGCATCTCCCCGGCAGCGCGCGCAGTGAAAGTAATTGCTAAAACTCTCTGTGGATCCATTACGCCAATCGCAGAGGCATAAGCGATGCGATGAGTGATGGCTCTGGTCTTTCCGGTACCAGCTCCGGCGATCACGCATACCGGCCCGCGAGTAGCGAGCGCGACCTTTCGCTGCTCTTCATCGAGCGCAGCGAGAATCTCTTCAACGTTGGCCATTTAACCAGCCTGCAATCATCCGCCCTGAGACGGTGCTTTTCGGTGGAAGTTTTATCTCACCACTTTTTACCGCTGACTCAAGCTCAGCTTTGCTAAACCATTTCAGATCTACGATCTCGATACCATCTGGTTTGGCGGCTTCAGGATTATCGGTAAATGCCTCAAATGCCAACATAATTGAATTTGGAAATGGCCATGGTTGAGAGAGCAGATATTTAATATCGCTGACCTTTAGTCCACTCTCCTCTTCAACTTCACGAATTACCGCTGCCTCCAAAGTTTCACCTGGCTCTACAAAGCCCGCAAAATTCGAATATCGACCCTCCGGCCAGCTCTCTTGTCGACCCAGACAGATTCGACCATTTCTATCTTGCACCGCGACAATGATTGCCGGATCAGTACGTGGAAAATGTTGCGAACCATCTACAGGGCATTGGCGCACCCAACCGTTAGAGACCACTTTGGTATCAATGCCACATCTTGAACATTTGGGATGAGACTCATGCCAATTAACTAGCGCCAAGGCAGTTACGACTGGCTCAAGTTGTTCTCTTGGAATCTGACTGAATAATTCACGAAGGTTCTGGCCATCATCGGGTGCAAATTCCTTATGCAGTGCGAAGTAATGTTCTCCCGCACTCTCACCCAAATAAATCTTGGTGAGCTGCTCAATCTCAGCTTCAACAAAATCTGAGGCCGACTTAACGCTCAGTACGCCGTCATGGGCCAAGAGTTGCCCCTGCCAGACCTGAAAAACCTGGGCTTTGCCCCAAAGCGCTTGGGCCTGCTCTCTTCCGGCGCGATTCATAAGAAGTGCAGACTAGTGCTTTTCTAGTAGCGCCACTAACTCCGCTTCGGTGAGCAGATCGCTTCGGCGGTCATCGACGGAAGTCGGTACGTAATGGAAGACCGCGCTTACTTTCTCTACCGGAACTCCCGAAATCTTCGCCCAAGCCAGGCGATACATTGCCAATTGAATTGCAGCTGACTCGCCTAATTTCTTAGATCCGGTTTTCCAATCCACAACTTCAAAGCCATCTTCGCTCTGATAAACCGCATCTATTCGGCCGCGAATTAAGACCCCTGCCAGAACGGTTTCGAATGGAACTTCTAATTCGTATGGCTCGCGATCTGCCCAATGACTTGAAAGCCACTTCTTCTTTAAATCCTCTAACTTGCCATCTTCCTCGATTGGATCGGCATAATCCAGATCTTCATCGTTATAGATCGCTCTGGCTTTTAGATACTGCTCCACCCAATTATGGAAATCGGTTCCGCGGCGAGCAAATTGATCCTGCCAGAATGGCATTGGCCTACGAATTGCCTGAGCTAACGCATCTGGATCATCACGTAGCGCTATTAGAGTTGAGACCGAGAGCCTAGGTGGCAAAAGCACTTCGGAGTTGGTACGTCGATCATTTAATTGTTTGATTAACAATTCCGCATCACCATCGTTTACCTTTGCAGATACAGAGTGGTAGATATCGGCCGCTTCTTGCAACTTAGCTAATCGAGAATTAGTAATTGGCCAAACTGCGCTGGATTCCCTACCAAGTAGCGGATTCTCAGTAGGCACCTGATTCATATCAATACCAAGCTCTGCAACTGATTCAATTCCTAATTCCTTAGCGATTAATTTAAAGAGTTCGCTGGCTTGGTCAATATTCACTCGATCGTCCCAGAATGACATGGTGCAATGCAGTGATTGCTTCGCTCTAGTGACCGCGACATAGGCAAGGCGCCACTCCTCTTCTTCACGAAATTCGGCGCAGCGATCCTTAAATGATTTAAATTCGAGCTCCGCGCTATCGGGAGCACCTATCTTTGATAGATCTAGCGTTGGGAATTCATTGCCATCGCCACGTAGACCAAATGGGATCTCTGCTTCGTTATGAAGCCACGAGATTGTGCGCTGGCGGTACTGCTTGGGGAATTGCTTATCGACGATGCCAGGGATGACCACGTGATCCCACTCTGCGCCTTTGGACATGTGGATGGTTAGTAATTGGATAACGTCGCTACGCACATCCGGTGCGCCAGATTCGAGACCGCGCTCGTAATCAACCGTAGCCTCTAACCATCTAACAAAATCCACGATAGAGCCATTATTGGCTGAGAACTTGGCTGCCTCCTCATTGAATCGATCAAGGTGTCTGCGACCATTTGCACCACCATCACGAACCAAAAGTTCAACATTTAGACCAAGCGACTCTTCAATCTCAAAAATTAAATCAATCAATGATGCATTTGCCCGGCTACGTAATCTCCGTAGCTCCTTGGCGAATTCCAAGAGCCGTCGATATCCGACTTCGGAGAATTGGCTGCGATCCGCGCGCTCAATCTCATCGAGCGCCTCAATTAGCGAACCTGAAGCGCCATCATCTGCCTCTGCACTCTCAAGTACTTCAGTAGTCAATTGGGCGACCAGATTACGTGAACCCTCTTGTTTTGAAGCTTGTGCATCACGAGTACGTTTGTATCTACCTAAAGCTGCGATATCTTGCACGCCAATTGCTAGACGCGGACTTGTTAGGTGGCGCATTAGCGCTGATCCGGCCTGCGCATCCACCAACAATTTCAACATCGTAAATACATCGGTTACTTCAGGGACTTGCATCAAACCGCCGATTCCTAAAACCTCGACTGGAAGATCAATTGCTCTTAGCGCCTTTTCGATCTCCGGAATTTGTTTGCGGTTTCGTACCAGAACTGCGATCGTCTCATCTGACTTCTTGTGCTGCCAGATTTCGGAGAGGCGATCTGCAATACCAATCGCTTCTAATTCAACATTTTCATATACATCTAACTTGACTTCACCTGGACCACAATCTTCGCGTGGCACCAACTCATCTGCCACCAGGCCAATTTGATTACCAACTTTTTCGCCAATCTGATTGGCGACTTCTAGAATCTTTAAATCATTGCGAAATGACATTGGTAATTTAAATTCGATTGGGCGCCTTAGGCCGCCAATTTCTTCCGTATTTTTATCGGTTTTTTCATCCCTCTTTGGACTAGCTGTGATTGGAAAATCCTGCGCAAAATGCTTGATGGTTCCGATTGCCGCCCCACGCCAACCATAAATTGCCTGATATGGGTCACCTACCGCCATTACCGGATGGCCATTACCAAAGAGCGATGAGAGCATCCGCACTTGGCTCTGAGAGGTATCTTGATATTCATCGAGTAAGACCACTCGATATTTAGCTCGCTCCAGTTCGGAGACTTTCTCGATCTCAGTGGCGATCTTTGCCGCGTAATACATCTGATCATCAAAAGTTAATTGGCCAGTTGCGATTCTAGTTTCGCGCAATCTCTCAGATATCTCAAGCAGTTTTAGGCGCTGATTGAGCACTACGCGCACCTTATCTACCTCTTTATCTGAAGGCAGATCCTTGATGCGCTCAAGGACTTTCTGGGTCTCGGTGATTACATCTGAACTCTTAATGCCATGTTCCATCGCGCTCTTGGTAAAGCCAAGTAAATCAGCCACCAAAGTTTTGAATGCGCCCTCATAGGTAAAATCTTGATCATCCCAAGTACGTAATACTTTGGCAGCTTGTTGCCAAGCAATCGCTTCGCCGATTAATTCTGAATCTGTATCAATGCCAAGCCGAAGACCATATTCGCGCAGGATATTTCCGGCATAAGAGTGGTAGGTCATCACCGGTACTTCGATGGAGACACCTGGCGGCAAATAACCTTCGGCCCGAAGTTGTTTCAATCTATTCTTGATACGTTTCTTTAACTCCGCCGCTGCTTTGCGAGTAAAGGTTAAACCTAGGATCTCCTCTGGTTTTGCATGATTATTAGCGACCAACCAGAGCACGCGAGTAGCCATAGTCTCGGTCTTTCCCGATCCGGCGCCAGCTACCACCACTGCAGGTTCGAGTGGCGCTTTGATTATCCGCTTCTGTTCGCAAGTTGGTTTCTTGCCAGTTACTTTGGCGACCATAGCGACGGTGACTTTATTTATTGGATCTTCTTTACAATCGAGGTGGCTACATTCCATCGGCTCAGCCATAGATATCACGCCCCTCTGCTTGCAGTGGGCAGGAAGCGATTACGCTGCAATACTGACATTTATCATTGATAGTCGCGATAAATGTAGCGCCGCCCATCTTTACTGCAGTCTGCTCGATGCGCTTGGCAACTTCAGCGCGATCAATTGGCAATTGATCTCGGGTCTTGTTGCCCTTTAAATCTGAATCCAAATAGACCAATGAGGCGCCAGCGCTATCTTCACCGACTGCATACTGATAAATCTGCATCTGCGCATCGGTCTTCGCCTCTTCTTTGGAGAGCGCATACTTTCCGGTCTTAAAATCGACCACATACAACTTGCCCTCCATGGTGGTCTCGATGCGATCTATGCTGCATTTGATCTGCGCTCTACCTATCGTAAATTCATAGGTAACTTCAGAATCTTTAAAATCTCTCTTTCCGACCATGGAGGCGCGATACTTATAGAAACGCTCCAACATCAAAGTCGCCCGACCCAGAGAAGTTCGCGACATCCATCCGGTCTCGGGATCAACCAATTTCCAATTGGCCCTTAGTAATTCAAGTTGTGACTCAAAGGTGGCATCGCTCTTCTCTGCTAACTCGGCAAATTTATGGATCACCACGCCAATCATTTGAGCGGTGGTATTTCCATCCTGACCACCATGCGCCTCTAGGAACCAACGGAGTTCGCAATCGTCAAATTTCTCCACACCGCTTGGTGCCACTCGCACCGGCTTATCTGCAGGTATTGCAGCTTCGGTAGAAGAAATCGGTTTGATACCAAACCAACTATCTGGATCAGCGCCGGGCACACCGGCTTCGGCCAATGATTTCAAAGTTGCGGCAGCATCTTTCGAGCCCGTCTCTAGAAGTTGGCGACGCAACTTGGAGATCACATTTGCGCTACTTAATTGGTTCTCTATTTTGAAGTGTTTGCTGCCTGATTGGCTGTTATCTGGGTGCGCAAATTCATAAGCCCAATCGAAGTAGCTTGAAGGTTGATCCTCTTCGCGATCAATTGCAGTAATCACTAACTCTTGGCTAGCGCGAGAGAGCGAGGCATAAAAGAGGCGTAATTCGTCTTGTGCGACCGCGTTCTTGGCGATCACCTCTAGTGCTACCGCTGCAGCATCAGGATTACGATCGCGTTCAGCTAATCGTTCTGAGCCAAGTAAAGATCCACGCACCTTTAAGTTAGGCCAGATTCCCTCTTGCACGCCGGCGACCACAACCAACTTCCACTCTCGGCCCTTTGCCGAAAATGGCGTCAATAATTCGACTACATCTGGTCTTGCTCCCTTTGCGGTGATCACATCACCAGCGATTTCGGATTTACGGATATCTTTGAAGAACTCGGTCAGGTCGGCATATCTAAAGCGCTGACCGAAACGTCTGGCCGATTCAAATAATTGAAGCATCGCATCCAAATCGCGATCTGCATTAGCGCCGCGGATGCCACCTTTTAAGGCGCGCTTTCGCCAGGATTCAGAGATCAATTCATTATCAACCGTCTTTGCATTGCTCCAGATTGCCCAGAGCAGATCCTCCGGTTGGGAGCTCTTGCGCTTTGCCACCCGTTGGGCGATTTCGAATAATTCATTTAATCGAATCAGCGCATCGCCACCAGAAATTTCGTAACCGCCATCGGTAATCGCTTTGCATATTAATTCAGAGCCAGTTAGGCCAGTTTCGGAGGAGTACTTCGCTACCAATTCACGTCTGATGCGCCGCATTGAAATGGAATCGGCTCCCGCAAATTCTGCAAGCAGAAGTTGCTCTGCGCTATTCATATCTACCTTGCCAGTGATCGCACTTTCGGCGAGCAAGAGGAAAGGAAGTATCGATGCGTTTTGGGATAGGACTTGGAGTTCGCCTGCTACGGGAATACCAGAGCGCATAAGAGCGCTACGAACCAAAGAACTTTGTGCAGGCGATCTAAAGATCACTGCCATCTCAGACCACTTTAGATGCTGCTGTAGATGCGCCCGTTGTAATTTATCGGCGATAAATGCTGCCTCATTGGCGCCATCGATAAATCGTTCGGCGACAACTGCGCCTGTTGTGGTGACCTTTGAAATCTGGGTGGTTGGCGGAATCGGAAACTCTCCCGCCACGATTTGGATGAATTGGTGAACCTTTGCGCTAGAGCGGAAATTCTCGCCCAGAAATATCTCACTGCCTCTAGTTAGATAGAGATCTAACGCCGTCGTTAGACCATCAGGATCTGCGCCCCGGAATCGGCCGACCGTCGAATATGGATCGACTGCAATCACCAGATCATCAACTGCCAAATTAGCAAGTAGCGCGCGTTGGGCTAAGTCACTTTCTTGAAAATCATCAATCAGAATAGTTTTGATCTCGGTCTTAAAAAACTTTTGGGGTTCTTTCTTTACTACATTTGCCGCGCGCCAAACTAATTGCGCCGAATCCAATCGCTCTTTAGGTTCGCCATGGTCTGCATCAGCGAATACCAAAGTGCCGGTATAGCTGCTCCAAAAATTGCTGGCTGCGACCCAGAACTCCTCACCCAACTCTTTGCCATGTTTTGCTAAGTCGGCCTCGCTCCAACCACGTTCGGTGGCGCGCAACATCAAGTCGCGAAGTTCGCGCACAAAGCCACGAGTATGTAGCGCAGGTTTTAAGGCATCTGGCCATTGCACGCCATCAATCAATTGGCGAATCCAACCCTCTTGTTCGGGGCCAGATAAGAGAATCGGATTCTTGCCAGCAGCTTTTAAAATCGAAAAGGCAAGTGCGTGAAAGGTGCGAGCCAATGGTTCGAGCATGGTCTTTGTAGTGCGAAGTGCAATGGCATCACGAAGTTCGGAGGCGCGTTCGCGGCCATAGGTGAGAATTAAAATCGAATTGGGATCTTGTCCCTCATTGATTCGAGAGATTGCCGCTTCGACAATTACCGTGGTCTTGCCAGAGCCGGGGCCACCCTTTAATACCAACGGTTTGCCGCGATGTTGGATCGCTGCCCGCTGTTGCTCTGAAAATAATGCGCTATCTAATGTGGCAGGTAAGGGGCGGCGCTTGAGTTGTAATTTGGATTCTGCCGCAGCCATAGACGCTATCTAACCCGAGACCGGGGACAAATCAAATGTATTGACTAGACTGCGCGGGTGTCTAAGCGAACTGCGCTATTTATCGAACATGACCATGTGACCTTAAGTGGTCCGCTTTGGCGCGCATTCGAAAACCGCGGTTTTGAAGTCATCCGCTTTCCCGTTGTAACTGCGGAGAATTTCGAGACCCCCAATGTTCACGTGGAGTGGCCTGATTTCAGCAAATACGACGTGATTGTTCCGATGGGTTCACCTTGGGGAGTTTGGGAAGATGAACGAATCGGAAATTGGTTGCTCCCTGAGTTGGAGTTAATTACCGAATCGCATAATGCAGGTCAGCCCATTTTTGGGGTTTGTTTTGGCGGACAATTAATGGCGCGTGCATTGGGCGGATCGGTAGCTCGCGCACCGCGCAGCGAGATTGGTTGGCATTATGTGATGAGCGATTACCCAGAGATAATTCCAAATGGCCCATGGTTTCAATATCACTGGGATCGTTTTCAAGTTCCATCAGGTGCAACCGAATTAGCGCGCACCCCTATTGCATCACAGGCCTTTGTTATGGGGCGCACATTAGCTCTGCAATTTCATCCCGAAATAGATTTGGAAGTTTTAGATTGCTGGCTTGAGATGGATGGTGGGCCAGAAGAGATCGAAGGTGAAGGTTTGAATGTAGAGATCCTGCGCCAGCAGACCAAGGCCGAAGAGGCCGGTGCCAATGCCAGGGCTCAAGCGCTTGTAGATTATTTCTTAGACCACATCGCAACTAGTGCAATCAAACCAGTGACACCAACCTTAGATAAAACTCTCAAATAAAACCCTTAAATTAATCTACTAATTTAGATAGGCTCAATTCATGGAGACAGCTATGGAAAAGTTCGGCGCATTTAATAATCATCTTCCGGTAAAGATACGTTTCGGTGAAGGTATCTCTGAGACTCTGCCTGAGGTAATCAAAGAGGTAGATAGCAAGAAGGTCTTCTTGATGGTTGATGAGGGAATTGAGAAATTCAACCCTGCCGCTGCAGCTTTGATCAAGAAATTACAGGCTGCTACTTCAGTTACTCTATTTGAGAAACCTGCTGGCGAGCCCACAATTCAAATGGTCGATGATGCGATTGCTGCGCTTAAAGCAGCTGGTTGCGATTCGGTTGTGGCACTTGGTGGCGGATCAGTAATCGATACTGCGAAGGCAGCACGTTTATGCGCACAATTAAATTGCACCTTCCGTGAATTCCAATCAAAGGCGCCGGTGTATCCCGCCCCAACTATTCCGCTAATTGCGCTACCTACCTCTGCCGGTACCGGCTCAGAAGTTTCTGGTGGTTCAGTCATCTCAGATCCAGATGCAGGTCGTAAAGCTGGTATCGCAAATGGCAATCTCCGCGCGCAAGTTGCACTAGTTGATCCCGTACTTACCTACTCGATGCCACCATCAATGACCGCTAACACCGGAATTGATGCGCTGGCTCAAGCAATTGCAGGAATCATCGCCAAATGCTCAACTCCGATTGGTGATGCGATTGGTTACGAAGCAGTGCGCATGATGACACCTGCGCTAGTTGCAGCTTACAAAGATGGCAACGATAAATTGGCTCGAGCAAATATGTCTGCGGGATCGATGATGGCTGGTTTGACCATGAACATTTCAGATTGCACCGCCGAGCACTCACTTGGACAAGCAATTGGTGGGCTTAAGCATGTCCCACATGGTTTAACTATTGGATTGGTTTTAGTAGAGACCTTAACTCGCGAAGCCCGCGTGGTTCCAGAGAAGATGGAGCGCATCGCTGATGCAATGGGAGTGCCGCAAGATGGCAGCAAAGATGGTTCGCGTTGCGTCAATAAGGTCCGTCAGATCTTGAAGGAGCTAAATTTCCCAGTACTTTCGAGTTTGGGATTTGAAGCGAAAGATATTGATGAGCTTGCCGACATCGCACTCAAGGACTTCTTCATCACTCAAGCTCCAAAGCCATGGAGCAAAGAAGAGGTAGTTGAGGCCTTTAACTCTGCGCTAGCGCTATCTTCACGCTAACTG
>CAZZLH010000023.1:8757-21973 GCA_964654815.1 uncultured Actinomycetes bacterium | reverse complement strand
GCACAACCAGCACAATTTATGAATTGCGAATCATGAGAGTTGCAGATTCTTCATACACTCCAGCATCATCGCCGGTTAGTAGATGCATTTTGCCCACACCATGAACTCGCCAAGTGATTAAATCATCTGATTCGATTGCAGTCATCTCATCAATGCCTACTACAAATATATGCTCCGGGGCTTGCAAGAATTTCTGCGCGGCAAATTCTGGAATCCACCTAAAGAACTTGTTGTAGTGAGGGATGGTGCGAATATGGGGCACTACGCCAAAACCGGCGCTACCTTCAGCTCGCATATGGCGAAAATTAGGAATATCGGGGCCTAAGACCATCGCGCCAGCGCTGCATCCAGCAAGCGATGAACCAGCGCGCCAATTGCCAATGATGGCTTCATATACGGGTGTGCCAATCAAAGTTTCCGCTAAGTAATGCGGATCGCCACCACTTAAATAAATTAGTCCAGCGCCATCGATTGATCGCGCAAGATCCTCTCGCATCGCATCTTCCCGATTGAAGATAGGGAGAAAAGTTTGCGCAACTCCGATTCGCTCAGCTTGAGATTGTCCAAGCTCTTGCCAATATCTCAAACGATCGCGTGACTCTTGACCTGCAGCCGTAGGAATTTGAATGTATTTTTCGGAGCCACCAATTTGTAACAGCGATTTTTCAAAGTCCGCCATTGCAGGCAGGTATTCGCCAGAACCTACTAGCGCTACTCGCCCTGGTTTGGTCATCGAATTACTCGCATTGCAGGTTTTCCGTTGGGCTTTAAATGCCACCACAAGCTCTTTTGATCTTGATATTTAGGCGGTTTCTCGCCAAAGATCTTGTAATAGGCCCTGCGACCAGATAGGTATTGCCCTAAATTATCAAGCGCTAGTTTCTGCTCTTTTCCGCTTAAATATTTTTGATAGAGCTTGGCAGTGGCCCTGGCCCAAGGATCCCCGTGATAGCCACTTGATTTGGCATGGCCCAATTCATGCAACATGGTCTCTCCATCGAAGTGGCAGAGGAAGACGCTCTTTTCAATCGGATCAAACCAACCCATCGCGTGGGGTAGCTCGCCCCGGAGATTAAAATGAGAGTGAATACGAACCCAATTGATTTTGATCTGCTCTCGCTTTACCACTTTTGCCATCAACTTCAAGGTGGGCTTCCAGAGCTTCCAAGCGCGATGATCAAACTTAGGACTTGGCCTCACTTCGAAAGGTAATTTGCTGGCCCAGATTGGAATTTTCCGCCAACGCCCTGCAATCTTTAATTCAATTAGTTGATTCTCGGATCTATTTACCATCTCGCACCAAGACATTCATTTTGATATTTAAGTGGTGGAAAGGCAAGGTACTAGGAGATATCCAGAATATGGCGATTACCGCGATCAAAGGTGAGGTAATTCCAAGTCCAATCCGCCATGGTGCCAATTTTGTTACGGCCACCCAGTAGATAGAAGAGATGTAGCCAGAGCCAGGCATACCAAGCAATTACGCCACCAATTCGAATATTTTTCACCTCTACGACCGCTTTGTGGCGCCCGATTGTTGCCATCGAACCCTTATCCAAATATGAGAAGTTAGGTAGTGACCTTTCCTGAGCTGATTTTGTTGCGTTGGTTAAACGGGCAATTTGTTTTGCGACGAAGCGAGCTTGTTGCATGGCAACCGGCGCCACCATCGGCAAGAACTTTCCATCTGCGCCCTTAGCGCCAGAGATATCTCCTATTGCAAAGATGTATGGGTAGTTGCTCACCTGCAGAGAAGGTTCGACCTTCACTCTGCCGCCTTCTTGCGGCAAATTAAGTGAGATCAACGCTGGTTCGCCCTTTACCCCTGCAGCCCAGATGGTGATACCGGAATCAATTTTCTTGCCATCGGCAAAGATGATTTCATGGGGCGTAACCTCTTTAACTGCAGCTTGGGTAAGTACTGAAACTCCAAGTTGCGCTAAATCTCGTTGCGCGCGCTCGGACAACTTAGGTGAGAGCGCAGGGAGAATTCTTGGACCCGCTTCAATCAAATGCACTTCAATATTTTTGGCTGCATTTGCATTATCTGATTTAAGCGGACCACGGATCAATTCGGCGATGGCACCAGCCATTTCCACGCCAGTTGGACCACCGCCGACGACAGAAATGGCAAACTTATGTTCAGCTTGTTGGCTATCCTCAAAACGGCATAGATCTTCGAAATGGCGCATGATCTCAGAGCGAATATTTAGCGCCTCATTAACACTCTTCATACCTAAGCAATTTTCTGCCACTCCTTTAATACCAAAATCATTGGTGGCAGAACCAAGCGCGATAATCAGGTAATCGAAATGCAAAACCTCACTCGAATCCAATTTAATGCTCTTGTTCTTGTGATCCAGTGAGATCGGAGAACCCATTCGAAATTTGATCTTGGTCTTTCTCAGTGCGCCACGAATTGGATAGGCAACATGATCTGCGGCAAGCCCTGCGGTAGAGACTTGGTAGAGCAATGGCAGAAAGGTTTGAAAGTTATGGCGATCCACCAGAACTACATCGGCGATCTGGTCCATGGCCCGCGCTGCAGTAAGGCCACCGAAACCAGCCCCGAGAATCACTACCTTTGGTTTGGACACTCAAGGATTCTAGTCCGTTAACCAAAGCAAGGCATGAGTGGTTGGATTACCCCATGTCATTGGTATTTGTAACGGGTGGTTCTCGCGGTCTGGGGTTTGAGACAGCGAAAGCGTTAAAGACGCAGGGCCACAACATCGTGCTCTTTGCTAAAGATCAAGATCGTTTGCAGAACGCCGCAGCCAATCTAGATGCAAATTTTGAAGTAGTTGATCTGGCAGATATCTCGCAGACTCGTAAAGTTTTTGCGCAAGCAGTTGAGAAATATGGGATACCTGAGACTCTGATGCTGGCACATGGAGTCATGTCGGATCGCATGGCCAAGACCTTACGTACCACGGATGAAGAGTGGCGTCGCGTGATGAGCATCAACCTTGATTCGGTATTTACCATCGTCAATGAAGTCGGTGCAAAGATGGCAGAGGCCAGAACTGATCAGAAAAATCGACGCATAATTATTTACAGCGCATGCCTTGGAAGAATGTCTGGCCCAGGCAATGCCGGAGGTTTAGTTCCCTATCGAATCTCCAAGGCGGGAGTTAATGCCTTGGTGCGAAATCTGGCACACGAGAGCGGCCATGGCGCTCGCGGATTATGGGTCGATGCAATCTGTCCAAATCACTCGCGCACAGATATGGGTGGCGAGAACGCGCCGCGCTCTGCGGCAGAGGGTGCAGCTACTGCAGTCTGGTTAGCAACTAGAGAATTGATTCCAGGAAGTACGCAGACCGGATTACTTTGGGAGGATAACGAAGTAATCCCTTGGTAGAAACAATCGCTAGATTACTTTCTAGTTAGCTCTAGTTTTCACCTTGCGCTTTGGTAAATACCTCTACGCCATCTAAGACTTCCAACTTCTCTACATGCATCCAGCGGAATTTCTTACCAACTCTCTCAAGTAAGCCGAGGATTGAATCAACATGCCAATTGGCTCGGTCGGGCCTTGAGTAATGGTTTTCCGGAAAACCTGGGAAAGAATTGACCTAGCTGAGAGTTGCCCTTTGCAGACTTCGCGGAGCCTTGCGCCATGGTGGAGCAGATTGCGGTAACTTGTCGAAATCTCACCAAGGATTACGGCGATCACAATGGCCTCTTCGGAGTTGATCTTGAGATAACAAATGGCGAAATCTTTGGATTGATCGGCCCCAATGGTGCAGGAAAGAGCACCTTTATCAAATTATTGATGGATCTTATTAGGCCGACCTTGGGTAGCGCCAAGATCTTTGGTTTGGATTCCAGAGTTAATTCATTGGCATTAAAACGGGTTATTGGTTATCAGCCAGGTGAGCTGATGCAATTTCCAAGTGTTACCTCACGTTACATTCTAAATTTGCTAATGAATCTGCGAGGCGCAACGGACTTTACATACATTGATGAATTAGCCAAGCGATTGGATCTCGATTTATCTCGCAAGTTCCAAGAACTATCCCACGGCAATAAACAGAAAGTAGCTTTGGTTCAAGCCTTAATGCACCGACCCAAGCTACTGATTTTGGACGAGCCAACTCTTGGGCTGGATCCCATAATTCAAAGAGAGTTCAAAGTTCTGATGCAAGATTTTGTGGCAGCCGGAAATACCGTGATTCTCTCATCTCACGTCTTGAGCGAAGTTGAATCTATCTGTACCCGGATTGGATTGATAAATAATGGCCGCGTAATCAAAGTCGGTAAACTAGATGAATTACGCGCTGCGCATAAACATAAAGTCACCGCTACTTTTGCTGATGGAATGCCAGAAGTAGGCACATTGCGCATACCGGGAGTCTCCCAGATTCATAAGAACACCAAGAGCCTAGATTTCGAGGTAGAAGGCTCACTTAAAAGTTTGTTGGATTATTTAGCTAAGCAGGATGTCGCAGAGCTAAGTAGCCGCGAACTATCCCTGGAAGAGGTCTTCTTTCATGAAATACAGAGCTAGAGGGCGCGATTTTGCGGTAATTCTTGCGGCCTTATATGAGAAGCGGGTAACGCTAATCGTCTGGTTGATAGGTGGCGCGCTTGCTATGTACTTCGAGGCGATTGCGATCGCAGTTGAATTGAGAGATTTTCCCGGTGGTGGCGCGGCTCTAGCAAAATCAATTTACCCAACCATTGAGGGCATGCGTTTAATCAGATGGCCAGCAGATCGATTAGATACTTTGGGTGGTTATCTGGCCTATCACAATGTGGTGCTATTTAATTATTTCTTCGCCATCTTTGCCGCAGTACAAGGCGCAAGATTGATAAGAAATCTAGAACAAACTCGCATGATTGAGTTATTTTTAGCAACCGGAATCTCAAGAGTTAGATTTCTTATTTTGCGGGCAATCGCCTTCTACCTATCCATGGTGGTTATTTCCCTAGGAACGGGAGTTGCCACCGCCCTTGCGATGTGGGCATCAGATGAGCCCGCTACCGCTGGATCGATAATAACCTTGTTAGCCGGCGGGATCTGCGTCTCGCCATTCTTTGGTCTAGCCATTTTGATCTCGCAATTTGTCGGCAATTCCCGAAGCGCCTCGGGAATCACTGCAATAGTGGTGACTTTTATATACGCCATCGGAAACATCTCAGATAAATATAGTTGGTTAGCCTGGTTTAAATATCTATCACCCTTTTACTATGCAAATTTATCTAGACCATTGATCCCTGGATTTGGTACTAACTATTGGTCTTGGTTTGCGATGTTGGCTGTAGGGATAATCTTGGTCATTTGGTCTGGCCGGTTATTTGCAGTTCGCGATATTGAAAGCGTGGTTATCAAACCTGCGATGCGGTCAATGCAGCGTGAGGATAAGTTAAGCGGCGCTATACCTAAGAGAGAATATGTGCCAAAGAGCATTACCGGAGATTTACTCTGGCGCCAGAGATATGGATTACTTGCCTGGACATTAGCCACCATGGCTTTTATTGGACTATTTATCTCTTTGATGAATGGCGTGATCGATGTGTGGAAGGAGTTCGCCTTCTTGCAGCAGTTTGCGGCAGCTGGTTATGGAAATACCCCGGCAGAGCAGTATTTGGCGCTGGTTTATGAGGTGGTGCCGCCATTCTTGGCCGGCTACATCATCTTCCAATCCTCCAATCGGACCCAGGATCTGGTGCAAGGCAGATTAGCCCTCTTTCTATCAGCGCCAATCTCATGGAGCAGATTGATCATCAATCGAGTGCTGGCAAATATGGTGGCAGTTGCGATTATCAGTGCCGGAGCGATTGGCACCATCTTGATTGGAAGCTTTCTGCAAGGCTCAAAGTTGTATCTGCCAGATGTAGCACGATTTACTCTGATGATTCTGCTCTTTGGACTTGCGCTGACTGTCATCACAGAGTTCTTGGTAATCCTAATGCGAGAACGGACCACAACCCAAGCTGCCACGGTCTACATTGCCGCCGCATGGTTAGTGGTCTTTATGGCACCGTATCTAAATTGGCCAGATTGGATTGTGCATCTCTCTATCTTTGATGCATTGGGCCACCCGTTTGTTAAATTCCCATCTATCACCAAGATCTCTTTCTTGGCGGCACTTGCAATTCCAGGACTTTATCTAACAATCAAAGTTGCCAATCAGACGCCAAAAACTCGCTAGCTAAGAATGGCTAATTGCGAACTGCGTAACCCCAAGCCAGAGTGGTGGCCACAATTACCCAGAGTTGATAAGGGGTCAACAGCGCACCAACTAGAGTTGAGGCTCTGTATGTGAGTATCAGCATCGGGATAGTTAATGTTGCGGTGATACCAAGAAAAATCGCAGAGAGCCCTAAGTTATGTGGTACATAGAAGTGATACGCCCATAACAGCGCGGTAGCTACCGAGACTGCAAAACAACTCAACCAGAGCAGTACTTCTGGCTTACTCAAATTCTGAGAGATTTTAAATGCCGCAAATCCCAACATCGCAAAGTTGTAAGGCCAGATCAATCCAAAGACGAAATCAGGAGGTTGCCAAGGTGGTCGCACCAATGATGAGTACCAACCTGGTGAATTGCTGACCCAGATACCCGAACCAATGGCATAAATCAGCACTAAACCGATGCCGATAATGGTCGAGAGGGTCTTGAACTCCACATAGAAAGTATCAACTATTTGAAGTAACTTAATTACCTATATGAAGCGAGTTTTAGTCACAGGAGCCACCGGGTATGTAGGTGGCAGGTTGGTGCGTACCTTATTAGAGCAGGGTTATCAGGTCCGCGTCTTTGTGCGCGATGAGAAGAAGGTCGCGCAGTATGCCTGGGCCGGCTCGGTCGAGAAAGTGATTGGAAATGTCACGGATCACCACGCCACGTTACGCGCTCTGCAAGGCGTCGATACCGCCTTCTATCTATTGCACTCCATAAATAGTTCCACCAAGTTTGATCAAATCGAGAAGGAGATGGCGGCTACCTTTGGCAAAGCTGCAGCTGATGCCAAGATCAAACAGATTGTCTATTTGGGTGGAATTGCAAATGATGAGAAGACAAGTCGCCACCTAAAGTCCCGCACCGATACCGGAGTTGAATTAGCGAGGTACGGTGTGCCAGTACTCGAACTTCGCGCGGGAATAATCATCGGTTCGGGTTCAGCTTCATTTGAGATGTTGCGCCATTTAACTCATCGCTTACCAATCATGACCACACCCAAGTGGGTCAAGAATCGCACTCAACCAATTGCAATTCGAGATGTGCTCTACTACCTAAGCCAAACTCTGCAATTAGCTCATCCTGTCTCAGGGATTTTTGATATTGGTGGTCCAGAGGTGGTTACTTACGAAAAGATGATGCAGACCTTTGCGCGAATTGCAGGGCTTAGAAAACGTATCATTGTCAAAGTTCCAGTTTTGACGCCATCGTTATCAAGTCTATGGATTGGATTTGTAACTCCAGTTCCCACCACTTTAGCTCGACCCTTAGTCGAATCGCTTATCAGTGAAGTAGTGGTGGATAAAGAGAAATCCATAGACAAGATCATCGCTCCACCGGATGCTGGACTTACCTCATTAAACAATGCCATTGAATTAGCGCTGGAGCGCGTGACAAATAATCAGATCGAAACCAGATGGTCTGATGCCACATCTCCAACAGCGCCCTGGCAGAAGGCGCAGAGCGATCCCGCCTGGGCCGGTGAGGCGGAATATAAAGATGTCAGAGTGCGCAGCACGAGGGCGAAGAAATCAGCAGTTTGGCACTGTATTGAGCGAATTGGTGGCGATAACGGCTGGTATGGCTCAGATTGGCTCTGGTATTTACGCGGCTTAATCGATCGTTTAGTAGGCGGAGTTGGGCTTCGGCGCGGTCGCAGAGATCCAATTCATCTACGAGTTGGAGACAGTTTAGATTTTTGGCGAGTAGAGGATTATGTTGAGGGGGAGAAGTTACGACTCTATGCCGAGATGATTCTGCCAGGCAAAGCTTGGCTGGAATTTAGCTTGGAAGAGTTAAATGGAGTTGTGACTGTTACTCAGACTGCGACTTTCCAACCCCGCGGACTCGGCGGTCAGCTCTATTGGCGGGCTATCTCACCATTTCATACCTTGCTCTTTCCGACCATGTTAAAGAATATTTGTAAGAGCGCCGAACGTGAGAGCATCTAATGACTGAACGGCAGAAATATGAAGTCATTGGGATGATTGGCTCAGTTGAGATTCGGCGCTATCTGCCATATGTAGCAGCAGATGTAGTCGTAAAAGGTGATTATGAGAGTGCGGGCAACTCTGGATTTCGCCCGTTAGCGAATTACATCTTTAGCAATAACATCGCGATGACCGCGCCAGTTTTGGTAGAAGAGAAAGATAAGGATGCTTGGCAGGTTAGTTTTGTGATGCCAGCCGGTTCGAAGTTATCTGAGATGCCAGAGCCAGCGCAGAATGTGAAACTACGCGCGGGGCACGAAGAGATCTGCGCGGTGGTTAGATTTAATGGCAGTACATCAGCTAATAAAATTGCAAAGATCGAAACTCAATTAAAAGATGTTTTGGCCGAGAATAAGATTGCAATTACTGGAAAGCCTAGAGTTGCTCGCTTTGATCCGCCTTGGAAGCCGGGAATTCTCCGACATAATGAATTGATCATGCCGATCGAATGGTCGCATTGACCGCCTCAATTACCGCTTCTGCTTGATCCCACATCGGAGCATGTCCACATTCGCTTAAATTGATCCATTTGGCATGTGTGGGTGCCAGCGATTTCTCCTGAGAATTAGCTGCAGGCAGCGTGTAATCGGCATCCCCGAAGATGACCGTCACCGGTAGCTCGGGCGAGATGGGCTTATCAAAGCGGTTGCCCAGAAAGGCATCCCAGAGCGTGTAATAACCGGTGGCCGAACCCATAGCAATCGCAGCTTTGGCGCATAACTCGGGTGAGAATTTCTCCCATTGTGGGCTGACCAATTTAAATCCGATCGCTCGGGCGAATTTCAATTTAGCGATTGGATAAGCGAATCTATAAGTCGCACGCGCCATGTAACGGCTAATCGCTAACTCGCCATTTCGATGTGTCTTCGGGACAAACCAGAGTCCGGCAGGTGCCACGCCAGTGAAGGATTTGATCTGCTCTGGATAACGCGCAGCCATCTCAAAACCAATCCAACCGCCTAATGAATTTCCCATGAGATGAAATTGCTCGATGCCATGTGACAAGAGTTCATCTTTTATGATCTCCGCCAAACGCACTGGATTCATATCTAAAGTAGCGCGCATCGCAGCCTTGCCATGTCCTGGAAGGTCTATGGTGATAAATTCATATCGATTGGCTAACTCTGGACGTACCAAATCCCAGGCAGTACTTGCAGAACCAAGGCCATGGATTGCCACTAGTTGTTCGCTGCCATTGCCGTAACGCTTAAGATTCAAATTACTCAAATCTCACCTCGTGAAAGTCCCTCCAGAATTCTCTGGCTCTCAGCTCTTACCTCTTTCAAATCCTTAAGTCTTTTTAACCCATTAATCTGCTGAAACATTCTATGGTTCTTTGTGAATTCCGCCTCATGCTCTGCTAGAAAATTCCAATACAGATTAGTGAAGGGGCAGGCGTTCTCCCCAGTTCGCAACTTAGGATCGTAAGGACAACCTTTGCAGTAATTACTCATGCGCGAGATGTAGGAGCCGCCTGAGATATATGGCTTGGTCATCATCTGACCACCATCTGCATGAACACCCATTCCAATTACATTGGGCACCATCACCCAATCGGCGGCATCAATGAAGACCTCTCGCATCCAATTGAGGAATTCCAGCGGCTTGATTCCCGTTAGCAGCGCTAAATTACTCAAGACCATCAAGCGTGGAATGTGGTGGACCCAAGCTCGGGCTTGAAGGTCGGAGATTTGCGTTGAAACACAGGCCATTTTAGTTTTTTTCGCATCATGAAATAGCGGGAGCAATGGTCTATTCATCTCAAATTTATTTTGATTTCGATACTCATCGCCAAAGAACCAGTAAACCCCATTTATATATTCGCGCCAGCCAATCACCTGTCGAATGAATCCTTCACATGAAGCAAGCGGGATATCTCCCTTTTGATAACGCTTACGCACCGCATCAATCACCTCAGAGGCATGGATCAATCCAATATTCAAGTACGGACTAAGTAGCGAGTGATGGAAAGCCCAATTCTCTTTGACCATCGCATCTTCATATGGACCGAAGTTGGCAAAGTGGTGGGTCAGGAAATAATCAAGTTGTTTAAGGGCTGCGCGTCTTGTGGTGCCCCAAGTATGCTCTGGTTCATCGCCCCATAATTTGAGATTTGAATCGAGTAATTCTTGCAGCACCTCTTTATCCAATTGGTCGAGTGGATGATTTAAGTAAGGTGGATAGTCATAGCTCTTCGGCGGGCTAAGGCGATTCTCTTTATCGAAGTTCCATGCCCCTCCGACTGGCTTATCGCCATCCATCAGAATAGATAAGCGTTTACGTTGGTTGCGATAGAAGTTCTCCATCAAGAGACTCTTCTGGCTACTTGCCCAATCTATAAAATCTTGTCGATCGGTTAAGAAGAAATCATTTGGCTCAAACTCCACCAATCCAGTGAGTTCTTGGGTCAATCGAAATGAATTCGGGGCAGTCGCGATAACTGTATTGATCTTTAGGCCAGTTGCACCGGCTTCGGCAATTGCTGCCTTGATACCTTCAGCGGTGCTCTCCGCTTTTTGATAACTAACCACGAAGCCGGCTTTGCTCAATTCATCTGCAAAATGGCGCGCTGCAGAGATCATGAACCAAAGTCGCTGTAGATGCCAACTTCTACTAGCCAGCATTCGCTGACTCTCAACAAAGATGATTAGATCTCGCTTTGGATCCGCGGTTTTAAGCGCGCCAAAACCTCGATGTAGGTTGTCGAATGGCACATAGATGGCACGCTCCATGGCGAAATCTTGGCAGTAAAATGGCCAAATGCATGGTGGCAATAATTACGACCTATTCCTTCAGAGCCTTGGCGGCTTCTTGGTCATTGCCCTGATCTTCGTGCCAATCCTCAAATGGGCATTCACCTCAAAGAGCCATAAGGAGTTCAAGGATAAACAGCGCCAATTGAGGCGGGATTTAAATAGATTGCGCCGAAAGTAGCTAATGCCAAATTTTCCGCACGAGAAGTTCGATGACTTGCTAGCAGCCAATGCGGAATACCAGAAAACTTTTAAATACTCTGAGCTAACGGGGCAAGCCGCTAAAGGGTTGGCAATCGTCACCTGTATGGATTCTCGAATAAATCCCCTCTCTGTGGTCGGTATGCGAAGCGGCGATGCCAAGATCTTGCGCAATGCAGGTGCGCGCGTCACGGAGGATGTGTTGCGTACCTTGGTTCTGGCCACATACTTATTAGGGGTAAATCGAATTCTCGTGATGCCGCACACGGATTGCCGGATGGCAAAGAGCGAAGAATCGGAGATTCACCAAACCATCCAAGATCAATTTGGAGTTGACACTAGATCGCTTGAGTTTCGCACTGTTACTGACTTAGAAGCCGCGCTACAGGTAGATGTACAGCGCTTGCGCTCCTACCCATTGATGCAAAAGGGTGTATCAATTGCGGGTGCGATTTATGATGTGGCAAACGGTTCAATTACGCCGGTAGATTGTTAAATACCGCAGATAAAAATATGTATCTAAAACTGGTACTTCTACTAGCGAAGTTAGCTGGCTCTCTATCGAGAGCGCTAAAACAGGGTAATGGTGTGATGGTCGCAGGCAGAGTGATCATGAAGCTGGCGCCGAATGCAGTGGTGGAACTTTCTTTCGGTAAACGAGTGGTCTTAATTTCTGGTACCAACGGTAAGTCCACAACCGCAAAACTGATAGCCGAAGCGCTAAAGAGTAAATACTCGGTGGCACATAATCACACCGGAGCTAATTTGTTTGCCGGCGTGGTGGCAGCGCTTGGTGCAGCTCCCGATGCAGACGTCGCAGTACTAGAGGTTGATGAAATGGTCCTGCCATGGGCGATGCAACGGACCAAACCAGAGATATTGGTGCTGCTCAATCTAGGCCGTGATCAATTAGATCGTTTGGCCGAAGTACGTATTGTGGCGAATAAGTGGCGCAGCGCCTTGGAATCTATTCCGGGAGAGGATCTCAAGGTATTGGCCTCAACCGATGACCCTTTCGTGGTTTTTGCCGCAAGCGCTGCCCAGAAAATAATCTGGTTTAGCGCATCAGATAAGGGACATTTAGATGCGGCAACTTGTCCCAAGTGTGGTGCGCTCTTGCATTGGAGTGAGGGTGGCACAAATTATTGGTGCAATTGTGGATTTGCTAAACCTGAGGCGCAGTGGATCCTGGAAGGCAATTCCTTAAATTCGATTGATAGCGCAATCAACCATAACCCAACTCAAACTTTGGTAAAGAGCGCTATTCCCGGGCGTGCGGCGCTACAAAATGCGGCGCGCGCATTGATAGTGGCGCGGTATCTAGGTGTGGATCTCGAAGAGGCCAATCAAGCAATTAGCCGAATAGATGCAGTAGATGGCAGATTCGCCAATAAGAAGATTGGTGAGACCAACTTTCGCCTATTGCTCTCAAAGAATCCGGCATCGTGGCGGGAAACTCTGGCAACTAGCGCTAGCGGTCCAAACTCCGTTTTGCTATCTGTCAATGCAAATACCCAAGATGGCAAAGACACCTCATGGCTATGGGATGTAGATTTCAAACCACTAACCGGTAGAAGAGTTTTGGTAACTGGAGATCGTCGAGTTGATGTATCTGCAAGACTTACAGTCGATGGAATCGTCCATGAAATCGTCGATGATGAATCAGTTGCCGCGCAAAGATTTGGCGCGGTAGATGCAGACTTAATCGCTTCGTATACGGCATTTCATAGGTTGGCCAACCAATGACGATAAAAATCGTAAATCTCTTGCCAGAGCTACTTGGTACATATGGTGACCAAGGAAATGTCGCGGTGCTATCTTGGCGATTACATAAGCGCGGTATCGCAAATGAGGTGATCCACGCCTCGGCACATGAGAAGTTGCCTAATGATGGGGATTTCTATTTTTTAGGTGGCGGTGAGGATGATGCCCAGGTTGCTGCTGTGGAACTTTTACGTAGCCAAAATACCTTGGTAAATGCGCTAAACAATGGCGCGCAAATCTTTGCAGTCTGTGCCGGATTTCAATTATTGGGTGAGAGCTTTCCAGCCTCAGGTGGTAGGACCATCGAAGGGCTGGG
>CAZZLH010000023.1:3031-8657 GCA_964654815.1 uncultured Actinomycetes bacterium | reverse complement strand
AATTATTGGGTGAGAGCTTTCCAGCCTCAGGTGGTAGGACCATCGAAGGGCTGGGGTTGCTGCCAATAATCACTGAGAGCGCAGCGCCCCGAAGCGTTGGCGAGTTATTGGCTAGCGCAACCATTCAATCCAAATCATTTGAAATCGGTCTGCTTACCGGATTTGAAAACCATAGCGGTCAAACTCGATTCCTAGATAAGTTGCAACCACTTGGGATCGTCAAACAGGGAATCGGTAATCACGCAAATGAATCGTCAGATGGCGCAGTCACCGACCAAATCATCGCCACATATATGCATGGACCTGCCTTGGTGCGCAATCCAAGACTTGCCGATTATTTATTGAGTCGTAAGTTAGGGGAGTTGGCGACACTTGAGAGCGAGAGCGATGCAGTATTCACAAAACTTCACGCGGCTTGCGTCGCAAGGGCTGCAAAGTAACTGGCTCCGATGGGTCAGCTAGGAATTTTCTGACGACCAAGTGCAATATTTCTGGTTGTTCTTTATCGATTAAATGTGAGGCGCCCGGTATCACAGCCAGGCGCGAATTCGGGATATTTTCATAAATCTCATTGGTGTGCGCTAGCGACATCACATCATCATCTCCCACAATTATCAGAGCGGGACATTTGATGGATTGCAATTGCTCTAGCTTCATATTTGGTTCGGTCTTCCAAATCTGAACCATCTTTTTTATCTTAGTGAATAAGGTCTCTGGCGGGTCTGGTGAGAAGTTGGCATACTTTTCAATCTCACGATCATCCGGTTGCCACTCATCGGGAGGTGTGACATCGTCGCTGGCGTTGTAGTTAGCGCCTATTGCCGTGATGGTCTTGACCAAATCCGGACGATGAATTGCAACAAGTAATGCGATGATGCCGCCATCAGAAAAACCAACCAAATGCGCTGGAGCTTTAACCACATCCTCTAAATAAGCGATGGTCTCCCGATACTGGAACTCAAAGTGAAAGCTTCCCTCGACATCTGGAGAGCGGCCATGACCGGCGCGATCGTAGGCAAAGATTTGGAAGCCTTTAAACGCCGGGGCCATACGTTTATCTATCCCCTCAGTTTGCGACATCCCACCATGCAGTAAGAGCACCGGAACCTCACTCTTTTTAAAGAGCGGTTTGTAGGTAGAGGACCAGATCTTGGCGCCACGTAGTTGGAGATACTGGCGCTGAAACCTTTCGCCAAAGTTCATGGCGCAAACTTACCTGTGTCTACCCGTTCTAACACATGGCAGAATCTACGGGTGCATAGATTCAATGCCGAAGTCCAAGAGGTAGCAGATGAGATTCTCGCCTATGCGTTGGAGCGCTTACGAATCGAGCCGCCACTTGATGGGCCATTAACTGCACAAGAGCTCTACGAGAAGGTCGGAAATACCATCACCGAAAAGGGTTTGGGCGGCTTGCCAACTTTAGAGATTTTTAAAAATGTTTTAGCAAAGGCCTGTATCTCAACGGATCATGAACGCTATTTAGCCTTCATCCCCACCGCGCCATCTGAATACTCATCGTTATTTGATCTCGTGGTCTCTGCGGCTTCAATCTATGGTGGTTCCTGGCAAGAGGGGGCGGGCGCAGTATTTGCCGAGAATCAAGCGCTTAGATGGTTGGCAGATTTAGCGGGCTTCCCACCCGAAGCAGGTGGCGTATTTGTCTCTGGCGGAACTATCGGAAATCTCTCCGCCTTGGTGGTGGCCAGAGAGGATGCCAGACGAAATCATCCAACTCATACAGGTAAGTGGGCAGTGGTATGTGGAGATCAATCGCACTCCTCAATTGAAAGTGCGGCCAAAGTTATGGATGTCGATATCGTCAAAGCGGCGCGAAGTAGCGATGGCAAGATCTATGGAGATGCAATAGCGAGAGCAATTGATGAGTATGAAGCAGCAGGTGGAAAAGTATTCTGCATTGTCGCAACTGCCGGCACTACCAATTTAGGGATTATTGATCATCTCGATTCAATCGATGATGTAGCGGTCCAACGGGATATCTGGTTCCATGTTGATGGCGCATATGGTTTGGCAGCACTTTGCGCTCCCTCGGTGCGGGCGAAGTTTGATGGTATCGAATATGCCGATTCCTTCATCGTAGATCCACATAAATGGCTATTTGCGCCCTTTGATGCCTGCGCCTTGATTTATCGCGATCCCCAGATTGCCAAAGAGGCGCTCGCTCAACATGCCAGCTACTTGGATCCATTACATGAGAGTGATGAATGGAACCCTTCTGATTATGCAATTCATTTAACTCGAAGAACTCGAGGTTTGCCATTCTGGTTTAGTTTGGCAGCAAATGGCACAGAGGCTTATACCGATGCCATGGAATACACGATGATGATTGCTAAGAAGACCGTGGAGTTGATTAAGGCTCATCCAAATCTAGAGTTGTTACTAGAGCCAGAGCTATCAATTGTGGCTTTCACCAGAAAAGGTTGGAATAAGGCTGATTATCAAGCGTGGTCTGAGAAGTTATTGCATGATCAAATCGGATTTGTAACGCCATCCTCACATGATGGCAAGCCGATATTGCGCTTTGCCATAGTGAATCCATGGACCAACGTGGATGACATCGAGAAAATCCTAGAAACTTTGTAGCGCAGCAAACCCTTTAAATCAGGGCTTTTCTACCCATCTGCTAGTAAGGTCAGACATATGTCTGCGCTAGAACCATTAAATTCTCCCGAAGATTCGCGCACCTCGCTAAGCGATCTCGAGGTGCGAATTTTGGATTTTGAGAGATCTTGGTGGCGCTATGCCGGTGCCAAAGAGAGCGCAATCAAGGAGCTCTTTGAGTTAACTCCAGCTCGTTACTATCAGATATTAAATGATCTAATTGATCGAGATGATGCCTTGGCTGCGGCACCGATTCTGGTTAAGCGCTTACGCCGTCTGCGGGAAGCTCGCACTTCAGCGCGTTTTTAATTTTCATCAATTGCGATCGGCTAATTCATAACCAGCAAGAAATGCCTCCGCCTCGAGATGGCGCGGGTGGCGATGTAGGAATTGGTAGAACTCCTCACCGTGATCGGCATGTTGTAGGTGGATTGATTCGTGATAGAGCACAAACTCCAAGACATACTCCGGTACTCGTTGTAATTTGGTAGCAAGGCGGATGGTCCGATCCACCGAGGTGCAGGATCCCCATCGCTCATTCATATTGCGCCATGCGATGGAAATCGGTCGGATGGTTATTTCAGGGGCATATTTAGTTAATAAGAGATCGGCTAGCGCTAATAATTCGCTCTCACCAGGTGCGACCTCTTTGGCGCGAATCTTGGCGATCATCTCTGGGACCACTTCGCGCTCTTCCGCTTTGCTCATTCGGGCGGGGATAGAGATGATGATCTTGCCGCCCTGTCTAAAGGCCGAGATACTCCGCTTTCGCTTCTTAGAACGCACTACCACAATCTCACCCTCATCGATACCGGGCAGGGTCTGTTCTATTTCTCGCGCGCGCTCTTCAGTCTTGATATGAAAAGTATCAACCACGACTTTATTCTTACACTTAAAAATATAAATCTCGGTGATTTTGCTCGATTAATATCTGTGAAAATCGCCGAGGATTTATTTGCACCCATGAGCGTTAGAGTCTAAGTTTTGCCCCAGCAAGATCCTCGGATAACTTGATTGATAGCTGCAAGGGGAAGGCAGTTATAGATCATGGACCCGGGGGTCTTGCCTTTTTATTGGCTTGAAGAGTTAGAGCAACCCGGAGAGATCATCAGGCACTTGAGAGCTTGCGATAAAGCCAAGGGGATCGCTTAGCTCCTTCTCGGTCGGTAATAGTCCGGACCAAATCTTGTCGCGAGCTACTACATCGCTACTCTTTCGAATCTCTGACCAGAAATTTGCAGCCTCGCGGATACGCTTAGGTGAAACTTCTAGATTAAAGAGCGCCTTAAATAATTGCTGAATGGGTGAGTTGGATACGCGCTCGCGTCGTAGTAATTCACTTAGCGCCACAATCGAAGGAAGTCGATTCTCGGCCGCCAGAGTAATAACTTCATCTACCCAACCATCAATTAATGCCAGCGCAGTCTCTAACTTCTCCAGCGCAGCGGTCTGTTGTGGTGATTCTTCAGGTGTAAAGAGGCCATTATTTAGCGCGATAGTGAAGCTTTCGGGATTTTGAAAATCAATCTGCGCTCCCGATTCCTCCATGCCGCGCATGGTCTCTTCGGCTTGTCTTTGAATCGCATCTAAATCAATATGGATTCCTCTGCCATATTCGGTGATGGCAGCTTTCATATATGAAACTAACCATGGATTACTCTCAAATAACCTGACCATCGCAGCTTCGCGAAGCGCGAAGAAGATGGCGATCTCAGTTTCGGGGATTTGTAGCTCTTCACCAAACTTACGTAGCGATTGGGGCAGTAGCGATGGTTTTGCGCCTTCACTGGCGTTGCCAGAGATAGGAAGTGCGGCATCGTGAATGCCCTTTGAGGCGCTAGCTAGGGCTCCGATGGTCTGTCCCATCTGAGTTGCCAACATGCTGCCGATGAAGGTGCGCAGGATCTGAGCCATTGCACCGAGTTGGGGTGGGGTCTCTTCCTGGGACTGCATCGCGCTCGTCGCCTCTTCGATTAATTTGGTGACGGCATCGGTAAGTCCAATTGCAAGTGGCTCAAAGGTGGAGTGCCAACCTTCGATGGTGATGTTTAACCAATCCATCGGACTGATTGCGGGGCGATCTGTTGTTACTGCTGGAAAAGTTGTGGCTTGATCCAACCAAGTGTCAGCAATAGAGAGCGCTTCTTGGCATTTTGCTTCATCATTTGCACCGACAGGTTGGCTGCCATGTGCTTGGATAAATTTCTTGGCAACCTCACGGATGACTTCCTTAGGAAGCGAACCTTGATTGGGTGAGGTAAATGCCGGATTGAAAAGTCCTGCGAGATTAAAACCAAAAGCCTGCGCGCCTTCGACTTGATTTAGTTGCTGATTTAGGAAGGGTGTGAATTTCTCAAGTTCAGATTGCATCCGGCGCATGATTTCATTGAGATCGAAATCATCCGGATTTTTATCCGCGTTATCGTCACTTGGTGGCCCAAAGCCAAAAGGTGACATAGCCCTCTCCTTCCTGCGCTACTTTCCTGCGCTACTTTCCTGCATCGAGATTTCAATAGATACCGGAACTAATAACGAATCAGTAACAAGGGTAACCCTCTCGGGCCATCGGCTATTCCCCTGCTAAGAAAGCTCACAGAATCGCCTAGGATTTGGCCATGTCCCAAGCCGCCTCCGCTCTCATCTGGTGGGTCGTCCCTGCAGTGGGTTTGATTGGCGCGCTGGGCTATGCGGTCTGGGTCTCAAAATTCAAGAGCAGATTCGAGAATAAGACCTCCCGCTCAACTGCGAATTTCAAGAAGTTCCAAGACTCCTTCCGCAAGTAACCGAAGTAACAAAGCCAAACCCCGAGAGGCCAAACCCCGAGAGCAGAGCTAACTGGAAGAAGCAGCGCGAGAAATTTGTTGAATCGTTAATGCATCTGTAATAACTCAAAAGATATTTAGTAAAGAGCAATTAAAGAGCAATTAAAGAGCAATTAAAGAGCAAGTCAAGAGCAAGTCCAGAGCAAGGTAGGAGCCAGAGATGTCCAGTAACTTCGGAAATT
>CAZZLH010000023.1:0-2931 GCA_964654815.1 uncultured Actinomycetes bacterium | reverse complement strand
AGAGCAAGGTAGGAGCCAGAGATGTCCAGTAACTTCGGAAATTCATTCGGAGGTAATTTCGGGGGTAACTTCGGAGGCAATTTCGGTAGAGAGGCACAGAAGCTTCGCCGCAGCCCACTTGCAATCACAGTCATCATCCTCTTCTTGGCTGCCACGATCTTGGTGGCCATCAGCTCTTTCTATGCCGATCTACTCTGGTTCAGATCGGTTGGTTATTCATCAGTCTGGACCACAACGCTCTTTACAAAGACTTGGCTCTTTATCTTGGTGGGGCTACTTACCGCACTTGTCGTAGTCGCCAATATCGTCATTGCTTATCGTGGCCGTCCAGTCTATGCACCGATGGCAGTCGAAGCTGACAACTTAGAGCGCTATCGCTCCCAGATCGAACCTAAGCGTCGACTATTTGTTCTTGGAATCTTCGCGGTGATCTTCTATATGGCAGGTTCTGCCGCTGCACCTTTCTGGTCGCAATGGTTGCAATTTAGAAATGCCACCGAATTTGGCGTGAAAGATCCGCAATTTAATCTAGATGTTTCATTCTTCGCATTTAAGTTACCGGTCTACCAAGCCGCAATCGGCTGGGCCACCACAACTTTGGTGCTCTCATTAATCGGAGCGCTCGCGGTTCATTATTTGTATGCGGGCATTCGCTTGCCGCTACCTGGCCAGAAATTCATCAATAACACCACAGTCGCTGCGCGAGTCCAACTATCTATCTTGCTTGGTTTGATTGTGCTGGCAAAGGCCGGGGCATACTGGTTCGATCGCTACGCGCTATCGCTTAAGCAGAGCCGTTTGATTACCGGTCTTACCTATACCGATGTAAATGCTTTGCTTCCGGCTAAAGCAATCCTCTCTGGTATCGCATTAGTTTGTGCCGCGCTCTTCTTCGCCAATATTGCGCGCAAATCATGGTCGCTACCGGTGCTTGGTATCGGATTACTGCTTGCCTCTTCTTTGATCATCCAAACTATCTACCCAGCGGCAATCCAGCAGTTCCAAGTAAAGCCAAGCGAATCAGTCAAAGAGGCGCCATACATCCAGCGGAACATTGATGCTACGCGATCAGCATATGGTCTAGATGGCGTAGTAATTAGAGATTACGACGCAACCGTAAAAGCCACTGCAGGTCAGTTGGCTAACGATGCAAATACCATCGCCAACATCCGCTTGATGGATCCAAATGTGCTTTCGGCGACCTTCCGCCAGTTACAGCAGATCAAGCCGTATTACAGCTTCCCAGATTCACTTGATATTGATCGTTATCAGGTAAGTAAGACTCAGCGCGACATGGTCGTGGCAGTTCGTGAATTAAATATCGAAGGCAACCCAGTCCGTAACTGGATCAATGATCACTTGGTTTATACCCATGGATTTGGCTTTGTGGCGGCTTATGGAAATACCGTTGATGCTGATGGCAAGCCCAACTTCCTAGTTGGCGATCTGCCTCCGACTTCAGGTCTTGGCAAATTCGAACCTCGTATTTATTTCGGTGAGAATGTGCCGGATTATTCAATCATTGGCGGTAAGTCAGAGACCCCGGTGGAATTTGATTACCCAGATGACACCTCACCAAACGGCCAGAAGAACACGACATACACTGGAAAAGGTGGCGTACCTGCCGGAAGCCTCTTCAATCGTTTAGTTTTTGCGATCAAGTATCAAGAGCAGCGAATTCTGCTATCTAACTTGATCAACTCTGAATCAAAGATTCTCTTCAATCGCAATCCACGCGAGCGAGTACAGAAGGTCGCTCCTTGGCTGACTCTTGATGGAGATCCATATCCTGCGGTTATCGATGGCAAGATCCAATGGATTATTGATGGCTACACAACTTCAGCCGGTTACCCATATTCCTTCAAGACCACGCTCTCCAACGCAACTACAGATGCTCTGACTACCCGCTCTAATGCGGTGGTGGCACAAGCCGATAAGACGGTCAATTACATCCGTAACTCAGTCAAGGCCACTGTTGATGCTTACGATGGCACCGTCAATGTCTATCAATGGGATGTGAGCGATCCGGTACTAAAGACCTGGAGCAAGGCCTACCCAGGAGTGGTCAAGCCAAAGAGCCAGATCTCTGAGAATTTGATGTCGCACCTGCGCTATCCAGAGGATCTCTTCAAAGTGCAGCGCGACATCTTGTCGGCGTATCACGTTAAGAGCGCTAATGCCTTCTATGGCGGACAAGATTTCTGGCGCGTACCACGTGACCCATCAACTTTCGGTGGCAATGTAGCTAACCAGCCTCCTTACTACACCACTATGCAATTACCTGGTGAAGCTAGAGAGAACTTCATGTTGACCACACCATTTGTACCTAGAGGTGGTCGCGAGAACTTATCTGCCTTTGCTGCCGTGAATGCCTCGCCAGGCAAGGATTACGGAAAGATCACCGTGCTCCAGTTGCCGCGAAGCACCAATATCGCTGGCCCAACCCAGGTGGCATCTAACTTTGAAGCCAAGCCAGAGGTTGCTACAACCTTGTCATTGCTTCGCCAAGGTGGATCTGATGTGGTGTTAGGTAATTTGCTAACTCTGCCAGTCGGTGGCGGTTTGTTGTATGTGCAACCAGTTTATGTTCGTGCAACGGCAAATGCTGCGGCATATCCATTGCTTCAGAAAGTTCTGGTCTCCTTTGGTGATCAAATCGGATTTGATGACACCTTAAAGGGCGCACTTGATCAAGTATTTGGTGGTAATTCCGGAACCTCTGCAACTGGTACTTCAACCGGAGGTGGCGGTTCTACAACTACTGGCTCTTCATCAGCATCACTAGCTGCAGCGCTAAATAGCGCTAAGCAAGCAATCTCAGATGCGGAGAAAGCAGCTGCAAAATTGGATTGGGATGCTTTTGGAAAAGCACAGAAACGTTTGAAAGCTGCAATCAACGCTGCAATCGCTGCGCAAAACAAGAAGTAAACC
>CAZZLH010000022.1:5155-23497 GCA_964654815.1 uncultured Actinomycetes bacterium | reverse complement strand
CTGATCTCCGATGAGGCAGATGGCGAGACCGAATATGTTCCGCTTACTGACATCTTGGGAGCAGAGGATGCCTTTGGCGATATGGATTTCAAAGTAGCCGGAACCAAAGATTTTGTTACCGCGCTACAACTTGATACCAAGTTAGATGGAATTCCGGCATCGGTCCTAGCTGGTGCGCTACATCAAGCGAAGGAAGCGCGCCTTGCGATTCTAGATGTGATGGCTGAAGCGATCGATACTCCAGATGAGATGTCACCACTTGCTCCACGCATCATCTCAATCAAGATTCCAGTAGATCAGATTGGTGCAGTTATCGGCCCTAAGGGCAAGGTAATCAATCAGATCCAAGAAGAGACTGGTGCAGAGATCTCAATCGAAGATGATGGAACGATCTACATCGGCGCTACCGATGGCACATCAGCAGATGCCGCGAAGGCGCAGATAAATGCGATTGCCAATCCGCAGATGCCAGAGGTAGGAGAGCGTTACCTTGGAACTGTAGTTAAGTTGGCGCAGTTCGGTGCCTTCATCTCACTACTTCCTGGAAAAGATGGCCTGCTACATGTATCCCAGATTCGCAAGATGCATGGTGGCAAGCGCATTGAGAATGTCGAAGATGTCATGAAGGTCGGCGACAAGGTCCAAGTAGAGATCGCAGAGATTGACCCGAAGGGCAAATTGTCGTTAGTTCCAGTACTAGAAGGCTCTGGTAATTCCGGAGAGGGTTCAACAAGCGAATGATTCAACGAACCACTTTAGATTGTGGCTTAAGGATCATCTCTGATGTCGATCCCACGGTCCGAAGTGCTTCGGTAGGTTACTTTGTAAATATCGGTTCACGTGACGAGGCGCCAGCAGAATCTGGCGCCTCGCATTTTTTAGAGCATGTACTCTTCAAAGGCACCACACGTCGCACCGCAACCGAGATCTCCTCTTCAATTGAAAATTTGGGTGGCGGCATCAACGCCTACACCACCAATGAATTCACTAGCTTCTTCGCCAGAGTGGTAGATGAAGATCTACCGCTTGCAGTTGATGTATTGAGCGATGTAATCACCAGCGCAGTAGTCTCTACCGAGGAATTTGAGACCGAACGTAATGTCGTCTTCCAGGAGATGGCGATGCGTGATGATGATCCACAGGATTGTGCCGAAGAGACCTTTGGTAGCGCATTCTGGGGCGATCACCCGCTTGGTATATCTGTCCTGGGCACCAAGGAATCCATGAACGCGATTACCCGCGATCAGATTTTCAATTACTACAAGCGCTATTACAAACCAGAGGCGATGGTGGTATCCGCGGCCGGAAATATAAACCACGAGCAATTTGTGCAACTGGTTAAAACCAATCTCGAAAGAGATAATTTTTTAGTTGGGAATAACCCGCCAAAAACCCGCGATTACTCAGCATTTACCCCGAAACCTAGCGCTAGAGTCAAAGTACATAACGGGCAATTCGAGCAGACCAATTTGGTTTTTGGCTTAGAGGGGGTGGGTCGAAATGATCCACGTTCGACCGCGCTTAAAGTCCTAACAATTGCTATTGGAAGTGGTATGTCTTCCCGATTATTCCAGGAGATTCGCGAGAAGCGGGGCTTGGTTTATTCAGTAGATGGCTTGAACCGTCGATTTGTCGGCAGTGGATATTTTGCGATCTATGCCGGTTGCGCGCCAGATAAAGCACTTGAAGTAGTAAAAATCTCACGCGAGATTCTGCATGATGTCGCAGCCAATGGAATTACAGATGAAGAGTTTCAGCGCGGCAAGAATGCCGTGCGCGCCGCCATCTTGTTGAGCGGCGAGAATTCCGCTTCTCGCATGGATCGCATAGGCAGCACTGAAATATGGGATGGTTATGCGAAGACCCCTGATGAGATGATGCAGGAATTAAATAGCGTGACCAAGGCGCAAGTCGATGAAATTGCCCGCGAATTCTTCACTAGACCGCTTACCCTTGGCCTTGCCGGTCCAGTTGGTACCGAAGTTGGGGATTTTGAGAGGATCTTGTCGTGATCAAAGTCGGTGTGTTGGGCGCAAAAGGCCGTATGGGCTCTGAAGTGGTCAAAGCAATCAGCACTGCCAGCGATCTGCAATTACACGCTGCGCTTGATCTTGGCGATTCACTTGATTCGCTTAAAGGCGCTGATGTTGTAGTTGATTTCACCAACCCAGAGGGCGTGATGCAGAATCTGGAATTTCTGATCTCAAATGAGATCAATGCAGTAGTTGGTACGACTGGTTTTGATGCCGGTAAATTAGCAAAAATTGAAGGGTGGCTCGCTTCGCACCCCAAGGTCGGAGTCTTTATCGCACCGAATTTCGCAATCGGCGCAGTTTTAATGATGGAATTCGCCAAACAGGCTGCGCCATTCTTTGAATCAGTTGAGATCATCGAACTACATCATCCAAACAAAGTAGATGCTCCTTCAGGTACCGCAGCGCGTACCGCGGAGTTGATTAATGAGGCGCGTAGCAAGATGCAGCAACAACCAGATGCGACCAATACCGGACTACCCGGCGCCCGTGGTGCCAAGATCGGTGATGTTCCGGTGCACTCCGTTCGCTTACGCGGATTAGTTGCACATCAGGAAGTGCTCTTTGGCGGTCTAGGTGAGACCCTCTCGATTCGCCATGATTCCTTGGATAGGGCAGGATTTATGCCAGGAGTATTACTCGGCTGTCGCGAGATAGTTAAGAGACCAGGTTTAACAATCGGATTGGAGAAATTCTTATGAGCATAACTTTCTATGGTGCAGATTGGTGTGGCGATTGCCGCCGTTCCAAGCGCTTACTCGACGAACTAAAAGTTCCATATAACCTGATCGATGTAGAGGCAGATCCAGCTGCATCAGATAAGGTCATTGAGATCAATGGTGGCGCCAGATCAATTCCAGTGATTGTCTTTGCAGATGGCACACATTTGACCGAGCCCTCAGATCCAGATCTGAAGAAGAAACTAGAAGAGTTAAAGTTAATTTAATCGCACAATAAGTGCGCTAACTAAGGCCGCGCTTCCTACCACTACGGGGAAGCCGGCCTTTAGTCTTAGCGCGATAGCCGCAACAGCAAGTCCAGCGGCACGATGATCAATGGTTAACTCTCTCTTCTCTGCCAAGGTTTGGACCGCAACTAGCGCACTTAACATCGCAATTGGTAGTAGCGCATTGATCCGTTTGATGATTGGACTTTCCAATAATTTGGCGGGAATTAGGGTGCCGCTATATTTGATTAAGAAGGCGAGTAAAGAAGTGCCGATTACCGCAATCCAGAATTGGTTCATGGCTTAAACCTCGCGAATGCAACTGCTAATAGCGCAGTGGCAATGATTGGTAGCCCAGCAGGGACAACTGGGGTAAGCGCAATCGCCAAAATTGCGGCGCTGATCGCCAACACATAATCATCGCGATTTTTTAACCTAGGCCAGACTAGGCCGAGAAATGCTGCAGGGACCGCCGCATCTAAGCCCCATGCCGAAGGATCACCAATCGCCTGCGCACCAATTGCGCCAAGTAATGTGAATATATTCCAAAGTACAAATACGCCGCCACCAGTCAACCAAAATCCTTGGCGCATCGCTGCAACGCCGCGCACCTCTTCTGCGGTTGAGACTGCAACCGATTCATCGATGGTTATTTGCGTTGCAAGCAACTTCTTTAGGCCACTTACTTCAAGGATTGGTTTCATGATCATGGAGTAGATGGCATTTCGAAAGCCAAGTAAAGATGCGGTGGCGATTCCGGTTAGGGCAGAGCCACCTGCGCCTATCACGCCAATCACCGCAAATTGGGAAGCGCCCGTGAAAGTTAATAGGCTCAATAGACAGGCTTGAAGTACCGAGAAGCCTGCTGCTACCGCCGCCGCTCCGAAGGCGGTTCCGTATGCGCCGACCGCGAAACTTACGCTAAGTGATTTGCTTAACGTGGCGCGGTTAATGGAAGACACGGGGTTGAGTCTATAAGGTCACCCTGTGTCTAATAGCGGTTCGCATAACGAAGATAAAAATACTCCCGCGGAAGTAGTTTTTCGCGACGATGTAACCGTCGAATTGGTTAAGAGCAGCGCTAGTGATGCCGATGTTATTTGGGCGGCGAGAGTTTCTACCGCTGGAGAACAATCCATCGAATCGATTCATGAAGACCCAGAGCGAAGCGCCGGACTTATTAATTATCTGGCTCGCGAACGCCATGGCTCACCTTTTGAGCACACCTCTTTCACTTTCTTCATCAGCGCGCCGATATTTGTCTTCCGTGAATTTATGCGCCATCGCATCGCTTCCTACAATGAAGAATCGGGTCGTTATCGCGAACTTAAACCAGTCTTTTACATCCCAAATCAGGCGCGTAATTTGATCCAAGTTGGTAAGACCGGCCATTACACCTTCGAACCTGGTACTCAAGAGCAATTCGATCTTATGGTTAAAGAGATGAAGCAGGCATACCTCGCTGCGTACGATGCATACCAAAAGATGTTAGAGGCAGGCATTGCCCGTGAAGTTGCGCGCGCAGTTCTGCCGGTGGCTACCTACTCTTCGATGTATGTAACGATGAATGCTCGCGCTTTGATGAATTTCTTATCACTTCGCACCTCTCGCGAAGGATCGCACTTTCCCAGCTATCCGCAGCGCGAGATCGAGATGGTTGCTGAGAAGATGGAAGGCTTCTTCGCGGAGAAGATGCCCCTGGTCTACGCTGCATTTAATAAATCTGGTCGCGTTGCCCCTTAGTAATAAGTAGGCTTAACTCATGGCAAGCCCAATTCCATTTCAAGCGCCCTATCCCGCACCCTTTGGTCGGTTGATCACGGCGATGGTGACGCCATTTAAGAAAGATCTCTCGGTTGATTGGGCCGGCGTAGAGACTCTCGCTAAGCATTTAGTCTCAACCGGCCATGATGCGATTGTGGTTTCTGGAACCACTGGCGAGGCGCCAACAACCAATGATGATGAGAAAGATGAATTGATTCGCGTTGTTAAAGCAGCGGTTGCCGGCAAGGCCAAAGTAATCGCGGGCGCAGGAAATAACGAAACCCCACACTCGGTCGAACAGGCAATCCATGCCCAAGCTGTAGGTGCAGATGGATTATTAGTGGTTACTCCTTATTACAACAAGCCACCACAAGCGGGAATCGAGGCGCATTTTCGCGCAATCGCAGATGCAGTTGATCTACCGGTAATGATGTATGACATTCCAGGTCGCACCGGAGTAGAGATCGAACCAGATACAATCGTTAAATTATCGGAGCATAAGAACATAGTGGCGTTAAAAGATGCCAAAGGAAATGTCGCATCTACCTCTTGGGTAATCAAGCGCTCAGGAATTCCAGTTTATTCTGGTGATGACATCTTGAATTTGCCACTTCTTTCGGTCGGGGCAGTTGGTTTTGTCAGCGTATGTGGCCATACTGTCGGTGCACAATTGCGTCAGATGTTAGATGCTTGGTTTGCTGGCAATACGCTTCGCGCGCTTGAGATTCATCAGCAATTGCTCCCGGTATTTACCGGAACCTTCCGCACTCAAGGTGCAATCCTCACCAAAGCCGCACTTAACTTGATGGGACTACCTGGCGGCCATACCCGTTTACCTTTAGTCGATGCCACTGCCGCACAGATCGAACAACTAAAGCTAGATCTCCGTGCGGGCGGTGTAAATGTTTAATGAGTAGCCATCCTCATCCCCATCTCGGCGAACCAGCTAAATTAACTAAAGGCGGCTTACGCTTAGTCGCACTTGGTGGCCTCGGTGAAATCGGCCGCAACATGATGGTCTATGAATTCGATGGCGAGCTTTTGGTCGTTGATGTGGGGGTGCTATTTCCAGAGGAGAGTCAGCCTGGAATCGATTTGATCCTTCCAGATTTCTCATACATCCGAGAGCGTTTATCTAGCGTAGTTGGCATCGTGTTGACCCACGGACATGAGGACCATATTGGCGCAGTTCCTTACCTGCTTCGCGAACGAGAAGATATTCCAGTTTATGGTTCGCCGCTTACCTTGGCGCTAACCGAGGCAAAATTAAGAGAGCATCGCATCGGTGGCATGATGCGCGAGATTCGCGATGGGCAGAGCGTAAAAATCGGAAACTTCGAAATCGAAGCCATTGCGGTTAATCACTCAATTCCTGATGCGCTAGCCATTGCCATCAAAACCAGCGCTGGCACTGTATTGCACACCGGTGATTTCAAAATGGATCAATTGCCATTGGATAATCGCATTACCGATCTACGTCGCTTTGCCTCTCTTGGCGAGTCAGGTGTGGATTTATTCTTGGTTGATTCCACCAATGCCGATATTCCGGGCTTTACACCTTCAGAGCGCGAGATCATGCCGACATTGGATCGGATTATTGCCAACACTAGACGACGCGTGATTGTGGCTTCATTTGCTTCACACGTGCACCGCGTGCAACAGGTGATCGATATTGCCACCATGCACAATCGAAAAGTTTGTTTCATCGGTCGATCGATGGTTCGCAACATGGAGATTGCTTCACGAATGGGATATTTGAATATCCCACCATTTGTGTTGATTGAGAAAGATGAACTTGAAAAGTATGGCGACAATGTGGTCTTAATCTGCACTGGCTCGCAAGGCGAACCACTTGCGGCGCTATCTCGTATGGCCTACGGCGAACATTCAATTGTGGTTGGACCTGGCGATACCGTGGTTCTGGCCTCATCTTTGATACCAGGTAATGAGTCACCGGTCTATCGCGTGATTAACGAACTAAGTCGTCTAGGCGCCAAAGTAGTTCATAAGGGAAATGCTTTGGTGCATGTATCCGGTCACGCTGCTGCAGGCGAGTTGCTCTATTGCTATAACTTAGTCAAACCAAAGAATGTGATGCCAATTCATGGCGAGTGGCGTCACATGAAAGCAAATGCCGAACTGGCTATCTCAACTGGAGTTCATAGAAATAACGCGGTGGTGGTAGAGAATGGCATAGTTGTGGATTTGATTGAAGGTAGAGCACAGGTGGCAGGTGCGGTTGCGTGTGGCTTTGTTTACGTAGATAGCCAATCAATTGGTGAGATAACCGAAAGCACTTTGAAAGATCGAAGAATTCTGGGCGAAGAGGGATTTATCTCAGTGGTCGTGGTGATTGATTCACAAAAGGGCGCGATAGTGGCAGGCCCTGATATCCATGCCCGTGGTTTCCATGAAGATCCTGCAATGTTCGATGAAGTTAAAAGTCGAATCGAAAAAGCGCTAGCAGTTGCAGTTTCGCAAGGCACCAACGGAACTCATCAGCTCTCGCAAGTTGTGCGAAAAACAATTGGTAATTGGGTAGGGCAAGAGCACCGTCGTAAGCCGATGATTGTTCCGGTAGTAATAGAGGTTTGAGCTAAGGTCGGCGCGCCTACGCTGTCCGAATTGTGCTAATTAATAGGCTTCACGCCGTGGCCGCGAGTAAGAAAACCAGTAAGAGCAGCAAGGGTAAGTCATCGGTTATCGGTGCGCTTGGCTCTATCTTGGGTTCTTTATGGAGCGCCTTTGCAAAGGGCTTGGGTAATGTAATTCGATTTATCACGCGCGCTGCAAGAGATTTAGATACCGAACATCAAAGAGATGGCGCAGGTTTATTTCTAGTCTTTCTGGGACTTGCAGCCGTAGCCGGAACTTGGATGCACTCGCAATCGGTAGTGGGCCACGCACTTTATTCATTCTTCTACGGTGGTTTCGGCCGAATTGGCGTAGTAGCACCCTTACTGCTCTTTTACTTTGCGATTAGATTATTTCGCACCCCAGAACAAAAGCGTGAGACGGCGAGAATCACAGTCGGAACCATCGCGCTAGTTTTATCAGCCACTGGTTTGGCACATTTAATAAATGGCTCAGAAGGAACTGGTGCGACTGCGATGCGCCATGGCGGTGGCTGGATCGGATATGCCGTCTCAACTCCACTCAATGCAGTTCTGACGCCTGTGCTTACCTATCCGGTACTGCTACTGATCTTTGGTTTTGGTCTCTTGGTGGTAACCGCAACGCCATTCTCCCAAGTTGCGATCCGCATCAAATCCACATTCCTCTGGTTCAAATCCAAGGCCCCAAGACGTCGCGAGATCGATGACGAAGTTTATGAGAGCGAACCATTTGAATCGCCCATAATTGCAAGCCAACAACAGCATGATGACGACGATGACGGCATGGAGTATGAGGATGAAGATTATGAAGCTCCGGAAGAGGATGAATTCGATGACGAGTTCACGGTTGAGATTCCCAAGGAGCATCCAGATGCGGCCCGGGCAAAACGACCTCAGCAACTGCTCTTAACCCCGGATAGTAAATATGTATTGCCGCCAGTAGATCTACTCAAAGCAGCGCCGGTAACAAAAGGTAAGAGCAAAGCAAATGACGCGGTGGTAAGTGCGTTAACCGAACTCTTTGTTGAATTTGAAATCGATGCGGAAGTAACTGGTTTTATGCGTGGCCCAACCGTCACTCGATATGAAGTTGAATTAGGAAATGCGGTGAAGGTCGAACGAATCACCGCGCTATCAAGAAATATCGCATACGCGGTTGCCTCTAGTGAAGTTCGGATTCTCTCGCCAATCCCAGGCAAATCAGCGGTCGGAATTGAGATTCCAAATAGCGACCGCGAAATCGTCGCGTTGGGAGATGTATTGCGCTCCAATGTGGCAGGTCAAGATATGCATCCGATGTTGGCGGCGCTGGGCAAAGATGTAGAAGGTAACTTCATCTGCGCTAACTTGGCGAAGATGCCGCATTTACTTGTAGCTGGCGCCACCGGTGCAGGTAAATCATCGATGATCAATGCGATGATCACCTCTATTTTGATGCGGGCTACACCAGATGAGGTGCGCTTGGTATTGATTGATCCAAAGCGCGTGGAGCTAAATGCCTACGAAAACATTCCGCATCTAATAACTCCGATTATCACCAATCCAAAGAAGGCTGCCGATGCGCTGCAATGGGTGGTGCGCGAGATGGAGTTGCGATACGAGGATCTAGCTAACTTTGGCTATCGCCATATTGATGATTTCAATAAAGCGGTGCGCGCGGGAAAGATCGCCACGCCACCTGGTAGCGATCGTATTTTGGAACCATATCCATATCTGCTGGTGATCATCGATGAGCTGGCAGATTTGATGATGGTTGCGGCAAAGGATGTGGAGGAGTGCGTAGTTCGTATTACCCAATTAGCGCGCTCTGCCGGTATCCATCTGGTCCTTGCCACACAGCGCCCATCGGTAGATGTGGTTACCGGCTTGATCAAAGCCAATGTGCCATCTCGACTCTCATTTGCCACCTCTTCGCTTGCCGATAGCCGCGTCATTTTGGATGCCCCGGGTGCAGAGAAGTTAATTGGCCAAGGAGACGCTTTATTTATACCTATGGGTTCCTCGCGTCCAATTCGAATTCAAGGCGCATATGTCTCAGAGCGGGAGATTTCAGAGGTTGTAACACATGTAAGAAAGCAATTAGCGCCGAGATTCCGTGAGGATGTACTGAAAGTACAGAAAGTCTCAAACTCTGCAGTTAATGAGATTGGTGATGATTTAGATTTATTGTTGCAAGCAGTCAATTTGGTAGTGACAACTCAGATCGGTTCAACATCTATGTTGCAACGGAAACTTCGAATTGGCTTTGCCAAAGCTGGTCGATTGATGGATCTGATGGAATCACGTGGGATTGTCGGTCCCTCTGAAGGTTCTAAGGCGCGTGCAGTTTTAGTTAAACCTGATGAATTAGAGGATGTGCTCGAAACCATCCGCGATTGATGCCTTTACTGGGGTGGCTTACAGGGTGATTAGTGATTGTCACTAGGCGATAGCGCCTCACCCGCCTTAGACTTCTCTCAGTAAATTCGCGCGCTTCGCGCAAGTTTTAAGGGGTCTTATGAGCCTGGGTCAGCTATTAAAGGATGCGCGTAAAGCCGCGGGTCTGACCCTTGACCAACTCTCCACCCGAACAAATATCCGCGCATCGTTACTAAGTGAATTTGAAGATAATAATTTCCGTAACGCTGGCGGTGATACCTACGCCAGAGGCCACCTGCGTAGCATCGCAAGGATTACAGGTACTCCAGCCGAGGAGTTACTAAGTGCATATGACAGCGAGCACGCACAGGCAAAACGCCCGATTCATGATCAATTAGTTGAAAACAATGTCACCGGTGCCATCTCAGAGAAGAGCAAGATCACTTACAAACAACTCTTAACCGCATCAATCATCGGATTAGTGACGCTCTTCTTCGTATCTTTCGCAGTAAGCAACTTAAGACAGAGCGCCAACGAGCCGAAGGTAGTTGCTTCGCCCAAAGCATCGACTACTCCAACCGCCAGCGCCACTCCAACGCCATCAACTACTCCCAACACATATTCATCAGGTAGCGGGGTAGAGGTTAAGTTATCCGCAATAAATGGCTCTAGTTGGTTATTTGTGACTGATAAAGCAAATGTCACCTTATTTTCGGGGCGAGCATTTGAGGGTCAAGAATTAATTTTTTCAAGTACCGAAGAGGTAAATTTAAGAATTGGTAATGCCGGTGCGGTAAAACTCATAGTAAATGGCAAAGAAGTTCCGCCACTCGGGGCAAGTGGTGAAGTGGTTAATGTCAGTTATGGGGTAAATTCTTAGCCATGACCAAGACCGTGGCCTTGATTACTTTGGGCTGCGCTCGAAATGATGTGGACTCGGAAGAGTTGGCTGGCCGATTAGCAGCAGATGGCTGGAAATTAGTCGATGATGCATCGCAGGCAGAAGTTGCCGTAATAAATACCTGTGGCTTCATCGAAAGCGCCAAGCAGGATTCAATTAATACGCTCCTTGAAGCAAATTCTTTAAAAGGTAATGGCATCACCAAAGCAGTGGTAGCAGTTGGTTGCATGGCAGAGCGCTATGGCAATGAATTAGCCACCGCACTACCAGAGGCCGATGGCATCCTCTCCTTTGATGATTACCAAGATATCTCTAATCGTTTAGGTCAGATCCTCTCGGGCCACAAACCAACGCCACATCAACCGCAGGATCGACGCAAACTACTTCCAATCGCACCGGCTGAGCGCTCCCGCAAATCAGAGTTCATTCGCGAACGACTTAACGATCAACCTTGGGCGCCGCTAAAGATCGCCTCTGGTTGTGATCGCCGCTGTTCCTTCTGTGCGATTCCACAATTTAGAGGTGCGTTCGTATCGCGCCAGCCACTGGAGATTCTTGAAGAGGCGAGATGGCTGGGCGAGAACGGAGTTAGCGAAATTTTCCTAGTCTCCGAGAACACCACTAGTTATGGGAAAGATCTGGGAGATTTAAAAGCGATGGAGAAGTTGTTGCCAGAGCTTGCAAAGATCGATGGCATCAATCGAATCCGCCTCTCTTATCTTCAGCCTGCTGAGATGCGCCCTACTTTGATTCAAGCGATGATCGAGAATGAGAAAGTGGCGCCTTATTTTGATCTCTCATTCCAACATAGCTCTGCAACAATATTGCGCGCGATGCGGCGCTTTGGCGATAGCGAGCGATTCTTACATTTGATCTCGCAGATTAGGGCGCTATCACCTGAGGCCGGAATTCGCAGTAACTTTATCGTCGGCTTTCCAGGTGAGAGTGAGAGCGATTTTCAAACGCTCTGTAATTTCATTGAGGATGCCAAATTAGATGCGGTCGGTGTCTTTGGTTATTCAGATGAAGATGGGACCGAGGCGCTCAACATGGATCAGAAGTTGGCACCCGAGGTAATCGCCGAACGAGTTGCGCTTCTTTCTACTATCGCAGATAACGCAGTCTCTGAGCGGGCGGCAGCTCGAATCGGTGAAACAGTGGAAGTTTTGATTGATGATCCCGAGTTGCAAGAAGGTCGTGCCGCCTTCCAAGGCCCTGAGGTAGATGGCACCGTGGGATTTATCGATTCAGACTTTAGATTAGGCCAATGGGTTCGCGCGGTGATCACCGATGCAGCTGGCGCTGATTTGATAGGTCGACCGATATGAAGATCTCACCAAATCAGATAACTATTGCCCGAATCGTCGCGCTACCGATTGGCGTCTGGACTTTATTCCAACCCGGAGTGATCTGGCAGTTGATCAGTTATGCGATTTTCTTTACTTTAGCCATGAGCGATGTAATCGATGGCAACTTAGCTAGATCCAGAGGGCAGATCACCCCGCTTGGCACATTTTTAGATCCAATTGCAGATAAGTTGATGATTGCTGCGGCCATGATCCCTTTATCAATTCAAGATCGCTTTCCTTGGTGGGCGACGTTTGCACTGCTATTTAGAGAGATCGGGATAACTTTATTTAGAGGCGCAGTGATTCGCTCTGGCGTGATCCCTGCTAATCGCGGTGGCAAGTTGAAGACGCTGCTTCAGAATCTTGGTATCGGTTGGTTCGTACTACCACTGCCAATCTGGTTGGATTGGTTTAAATACGGATGGTTGTATGTCGCAATCTTCGTCACCTACCTAACTGGCTATTGGTATCTCCACTCCTGGATAAAGGGGCGCAGCGCAAAGCCTTAATCGCGCACAAATGTTCATGTTAAGCGTGAACTACTCTCTAATTGGCGTAGCGATATCAGGCAAATAGAATTGCGCACGATGAGCGCATCACACACCCAAAGCAACTCACCCGGAAGTTCAACTGCGAACTTAACCGGCATTGGAGTATCTCCTGGCGTTGCGGTAGGGCCGATTCGCAAGGTGATAAATGAGATTAATCGAGATGCGGTTCCGGCATCTCCGCGCCAGATTTTTGAGGCGCTAAATAAAGTCGGCGAAGATCTAGAGCGCGCAGCGGCAACCGTAGAGCTAGAGGTAGCGCGTGAAGTGCTATCGGCACAATCGATGATTGCGCAAGATCCTGCATTAGTTGAGGCAATTGGTGCGAGGTTAGATCAAGACATTATCTATCCCGATACCAGAGCAGATATCGAAGCAGCCTTCGCTGGATTTAAAGAGGCTTTACTTGCAATTGGCGGTTACTTCGCAGAGCGCGCCGCTGATCTTGATGAAATTTGTAATCGCTTATTGGCAAAGTTATCTGGCACTGAATCCGAGGGCTTGGTGCTTGATTCGCCAACTATCATCGTCGCAGAGGATTTAACGCCTGCAGATACCGCCGCACTTAACCTTAAATTTGCTCTTGCATTAGTCGTCGAAAAAGGTGGTCCGACCTCGCATACGGCAATTGTGGCGCGTGGTTTGGGAATCCCGGCGATTGTTGGTTGTAGCGGCGTTATGCAATTGGAGGACGGCACCCAAGTCTTAGCAGATGGTCGTGCAGGTGAGGTGATCGCCTATCCAACTGAGAGCACAATCGAAGAGAAACAGATTCGTGAAGAGGCGCTACGTGCTCGCGCAGCAAGTGTCACTGGACCTGGAAGACTTGCAGATGGCACGCCCGTTAAATTATTGGGTAATTGTGGCGATGGCGAAGGTTCTGTTGCCGCCGCAGCTGCCGGTGCCGAAGGCATCGGATTATTTCGCACCGAATTACTCTTTCTAGATTCAACCACCGAACCAACGGTGGAAGAGCAGATTCAGATGTATCGCACGGTATTTACCCCGATGGCCGGCAAGCGCGTCGTGGTTAGAACACTTGATGCAGGTAGCGATAAACCAGTGCCATATATAAATGCCATTGAAGAAGAGAACCCCGCGCTTGGAGTGCGCGGCTGGCGCTTAACTCGTACCAGCGATGGCGTATTAAATCGCCAATTACAGGCGATCGCTGAAGCTGCAAAAGAGGTCGATGTAGAACTTTGGGTCATGGCGCCGATGATCAATACTCCAGCAGAGGCGGCAGATTTTGCGCAGCGCGCGCGTGCGCTTGGCATCAAACATGTGGGAGTGATGGTCGAGACGCCAGCGGCGGCGATACATGCCGACAAGGTGCTCGCCGAAGTGGATTTTGGTTCATTTGGCACCAATGATTTAACACAATATGTGATGGCATCAGATCGCTTGGATTCCAGGCTCTCAGATATGACTAGCACCTGGCATCCCGCAGTACTTCGCGTGATTCAGATCGCTGCACAATCAGCTGGGCAATTGATCAAGCCGATTGGAGTTTGCGGTGAGGCTGCAGCCAATCCACATCTTGCCGCAGTCTTGTTAGGTTTGGGCGTGAATTCTCTTTCAATGGCGCCTTCGGCGATCGCAGAGGTACGTGGTTTTCTATCCACGATAGATCTTGCGACCTGCCAAGCTGCCGCACAGCGCGCAGTTGCGGCATCATCTGCTGCAGAGGCTGAAGCTTGGGCGAGAGAAATTTTGGAAAAATGACCACCACCAAACAACAGGTCGAACAGATCATCGAATATTTATCTGCCAAAGGCGAAACCATATCTGTGGCAGAGTCATTAACTGCAGGTGGACTTGCCAATACTTTAACTAGCACACCAGGAAGCTCTTCAGTTTTCTTAGGTGGAATCACTGCATACCGAAATGAATTTAAACAACATATGTTGGGCGTTGATCCAAAGATTATTGAAGCAAATACTGTGGTATCTGAAGCGGTGGCAAATGCGATGGCAGATGGCGCCAATAAAACTTTCGGTTCTACTTGGGCGATAGCGACCACCGGCGCAGCGGGTCCCGCGCCGCTTGAGGGGCATGAACCTGGCTCGGTCTGGATCGCAATCCGTGGCCCTATCAATCAGGCTATCCAGTTACACCTAGAAGGTAGCCGCGAGCAGATTCGCAACGGCACAATCTCCACCGCCATCGGAACCTTTGCCCGTATACTTAAGTTTCGTACCAGTTAGGCTTTTGACGAGCATAGCCACTTAAAGGAGTCAATCGTGCTACTTCGCGATGCGGTAGGTCAGCAACTTCGCGCTGCCCGCGTATCTCAGTCACGCACCTTACGTGATGTCGCTCGCGGCGCACGTGTATCACTTGGTTATCTCTCTGAAGTCGAACGTGGTCAAAAGGAAGCTTCCTCAGAACTATTGGCATCAATCTGCACCGCGTTAAATATCAACCTCTCTTCATTGCTAAATGACGTTACTAATCAAGTGGCAAAGAGTGAGAAGGCTGCGCTCAAGGTTGTTAAGCCTGCTATCAAGAGCGTCTCTGAGATTTCCGACGCTGCTTAATTAAATTTAATGTCCGAAGAGTCTTACGCACGGCAGCATGCGACGTATCGCAATACCCACGAATCAATCATCCACGCGGCCAAGAAGTTAATCTCGCTTCAAGGCTTTCGCGCCATGAACATGATCGAGTTGGCGGCAGAGGCGCAAGTTTCCAGAGCAACGCTCTACAACCACTTTCGGGATAAGGAAGCGATCGGCATCGCGTTAGCGCAATATGAGGTCGAAGGCGCGCTCTCATATCTAGGTACCCCGGCAGATTTCCTCATCAACTTTGCCACCGCTATCTCCCAGAGTGAAGTCATCGGTGCGCTACGTAAATACGACAAAGAGCTGCTCCCGACTATCTTCATGCCAAGTAGCGAAGGGGTAGCAGGTCAGATCTGGCGTCAAGTTGGCGAGGTTTTGAAGCATCGCTTAGGAGATGCGGCGCCGATTGCATTTCTATGGTTGATTGGCCAAGCGCTTGCGCCATTGACGCCAGAGAGCATCAAGCGCCAATCTTTAGATCTGCTAGATCGCACCCTTTTCTAATATTCCAAGTGATTCTCATAAATCAGCACGGGAGGAGAGCTAAATGCTAGAAGCGATTAATGACGGGCTTCGCCGTTTCCGGGACTTTAAGGGACGTAGCACCCGCTTTCAATACAACTCCTTCTTCATTTTCTTCATCGTGGTCGATGTCTTCACGAGTTTGGTAAATCCACGTGCGACCACGCTAAATAGCTTGATTTTGATTATCCTCTTGGTGCCACTTGTGGCCTGTCAGATTAGGCGTAGCCACGATGTTGGAAAATCGGGCTGGTGGATTTTGGTGCCGTTCTATAGCATCTATTTGATGTTCAAAAAGAGCGTCATCGATAACCCACAGGATCCGAATAACCCTGATGGTAAGAGTCTTTAGGCTCTTCAAATAAATTAGCGCTATGCCCAAGATAGGGAAGTTTCGTGGCTATCTAAAGGCGGCGCACTTCGGTCCCACGCTCTTAATTACAGCAATCTCTTTTACTCTCTCAAGCATTTTATGGTGGCCAGGTCCGGCATATGTAATCGCTTTCACGGTCTTCCTTGGTCAATTGATTATCGGTTGGAGTAATGACCTGATTGATTATGCAGATGATCTAAAACATCAACGCCAAAATAAACCGCTGGTAGCTGGCGCTATTACCGCAACAGAGTTAAAGCGAGCCACTTTGATTCTGGCGCCTATTGCAATCATCGCGAACCTGATTGGTCCACTAGGTATTAAAGGTGGCGCGGTTTATCTATTTGGAGTGGCTTGTGGTATCGCTTATAACCTCTACTTTAAATTCTCTTGGGCCTCGCCTCTGCCGTACGCGCTTGCGTGTGGTGCGTTACCTGCAAGCATCTTCTTGGCTACAGATCGAAATCCGCCGCTTTGGGTTATGGCAGTTGGCGCCTTGTTGGGAGTTGCGTTTCATTTTGTAAATGTCTTAAAGGATCTGCAAGAAGACCGCGCCTCAGAAATTCGTGGCTTGCCGCAACGCATAGGTAGACGAAGTTCCACTTTCGTGGCTTTAGCATTGGCAGTATGTGCGGGATTTATCTTCTTTACTAGCCCCGTGAGCGCCACTTTTAAATCGACAGAGCAGGTAGATGGTTTGACTTTCGTAGTTGGCGGCGAGCGACCTGTTTCGGTCTACCTGCCAGCTGGATATGAATCTGGACAGAGCTTGCCCCTGCTTATTGATCTACATGGTTATAGTGGAGATAGCGCAAGCCAAATAAGTTATGACTTTCTAAAGGAAGCGGCCGCTAGCAAAGATGTTATATATGCCGCTCCCGACGGTCTAAAAGATAACCAGAATAATCGATTCTGGAACGCCTCGACCGCATGTTGCAATTTCAATGGCATTGCCACGGATGATTCGGCCTACTTGAAAATGGTCATTGAGCAAATCGAAGCGAAGGTAGCCGTAGATGCCAAACGCATCTATTTTTTCGGTCATTCAAACGGCCACTTCATGAGTTATAGATTTGCTTGTCAGAACCCCGATATGGTTGCGGGCATTGCAGGCTTAGCTGGCGCGTTAGATATCGATGAGAAAGTCTGCGGTGCCGTTAAACCGGTCAATTTATTACATATCCATGGCAATGCTGATCAGGTAATTAGTTACGAAGGTGGTGCCATCTTTGGCAACCAATATACCTCAGCAATGTCAAGCGTTAACCGCTGGGCCAAGTTGGCCGATTGCGGTAAAGAACCAACCAAAGGCGCACCATTTGATCTTTTAGCCAGCATGCCGGGAGCTGAAACCACCCCAACCATATATAACTGCCCAAAAAAGAGTATTGAACTTTGGACCATAGAAAATGGCGCTCACAGCCCAGTACTTGATCTTAATTTCGCGAATCAAATTCTAAATTGGCTCTTGAGTAAAAAACTTCAATAAGTTTATTTAACTGGATCTTGCGTATATGGATTCCAATCACCATATACCCGCACCGCGCTGCCATTTCCAAAGCCACCCGCCCAGAGCGCATCTATATCTTTTCCTAACATTCGTACACAACCATGCGAAGCTGGAAACCAGTGCACATAGCTGTCGTATTGGGAGCCATGCACCGCTTGACCGCCATTGAAAAAAAGCGGGCGATACATCCATCCGTCGGGATAGATAATCGATAGATACCAACGATTGACCTTCCAACCGACTTTGAAGTTTCCGGCATCGGTCTCAAAGCCTGGCATTCCAGTCGAAGCAATCATCGTGCGGATCTCTTTACTTGCTTTATCTTTAACCCAGATGGCGCTCTGACAAGTGCGATTGATATTTAGTCCAACTACAAAGCCATTTGGCAATTTAAATCCTTGGTTCGCTTTGGTACCTTGCCAATTTCGGGCAAATTCCACGATGGCATATTGCTCAAGTTCAATGGGAAGATTTCGATTGACTTGACGACCGGTTAGCTCGCGCCAGATGCAGAGCGCTTGTCTGGTTCTGGCTCCCCACTTGCCATCTACTTCGCCGATTGGGATACCAAGATCAGCAAGTGCTTGTTGTATCTCTTGCCCGGTCGGCGCTGCAGGGACTGGTCGTGGCAATTCAAGCGTTTGGGCTAACGTGACAATAGGTGCGCTGGGTTTGGTGATTTCGCGGACTAGGCGGTCGCGCTCTTTGGCATCGAAGTAGAAGTAGTCATAACCGAATTTGCCTGCGGCAAGAAGCACCAGAACGAAACCGAATATCCAGTAGCGCTTCACGCGTCGAGCGTACTAAATCGCTGATTTTATTTTCTGACTTATAAGTCACGATAGAAATTCTCGCG
>CAZZLH010000022.1:0-5055 GCA_964654815.1 uncultured Actinomycetes bacterium | reverse complement strand
TAGCGCTTCGAGTACTAGCCTTCTTCGATTTTCGGGGAGCTTTTTGAGCACCCTTCTCGGCTGCGATTCGTACCAAAGCATCATCAATCCATTTAACCCGTTTTGCGGATCCTTGCTCTTTGCTTATCAACAGGTCACGCACCCAAGTAACGGGTAGATCTGGATTATCAAGCGAAGCAGCGGCTAGGGAGTAATAGAACTCAATCTGTTTTGGAATTGAGCGACGATTGGCTTTAGCCTCTTTGGCTACTTTGGCCACAAACTCCTCATTTAACTTTACAACCTTACCCATTTGCCGCTCCTTGGTTCGAGGAAGAAGCATAGCAACTAAAGGTTACCTGAGGTTACCTTTTTAACATCTACTCAATCAGCCCCAAGAATCTGGCGGCTCGCTCGAACTTAGGCGGGATCTTGAAATCACCACGGAGATAAATCAGCATCACCCGCGCGACCAGTAGATTGACCACCACAACTCCTAAGGTATTTAGCCAATCAGTCGTGCCACTTACGATTGAAAGATTCTCTTCCTGCGACATCATCACCCACGGCAGATCGATCAAACCATGGACCAATATCGGTAGCCAGATATTGCCAGTTAGCAACATAAAGGCCGCCATCAAATAGCCAAAGCTCGCCACCTCGACCATATGGCCTAGCACGTAGTTGAAGCTCTCATCGCCATACAAATAATTGGGGAAGTGGGCTAACCCGAAAATCACCGCAGCGACCGCAAGGGCGAATTCAGTGCCAAATCGCTCAAGCGCCCCGAAGATAAAACCGCGATCATTAATCTCCTCATCCAGACCGATGGCAAGGGCGAAAATCACGCCATTGGCCAGGTGCCAGAGATCCACATAATCCACTCCGAAGTAAAAAATATTGGGCAGCCCCGCAACCAGGGTAAAAATAATCGCAATCGGGAGAATGCGCGGCCTAAATCTAAAGCGCAATCGCTGCAACACATGCGGCGCCACCAGCCAGATAAAGAATATTGAGATTGCGATATTCACACTGCGCGCAAAATAAACATCGTAAGGATGCGGCAGATCCACAAAGCGAAATGCAAAACGCCAGACACCGAAGAATTGGGTGAAGTAGACCAGCGCAATCAATCCGAAAATGACCAGCTTGCTCTGGGTATGTCGAATTCTGGCTAAATTCATACGGATAACTTAACTGCTAATACCGACAAGGAATCTTGTCGGAGCGGTATGCTATAATTACGTTATTGATGAGAGACAGGAGGCCTAAAGTGATCGTAAAACGCGCTAATTTCGCCCCTGTTCAGGCCTTCTAGCCCGTTACACGCGAGGCTGCCACACCAAGCCTCACCGCAAGACTTTTCCCAACGCATAACACCCAGCTCTACTGGCGCTATTCGCTGCCATAGCTGATCCATACGCATAACGACCGCGTATTTCTCGCGCCTTAATCCCGCGCACCCAAAAACAACTACCAACAACTAGCAACAACTACCAACAACTTTCAAAACTAACAAACTAAAAAAGGAAGCCCAATGCACGTAAAAGCCCACCTAGATGTGGATATGGTCGCTGTAGAAACCACCGACCGCATCAGCCTGATGGTTGATCTCACCGCTCCAATCGGCGATGCCCAAAAGACTCGCCCCGGCCAAGCGGTCCAAGTCGTACTCGATCGCTCCGGCAGCATGTCCGGCGATCGCCTCCGCTCTGCCAAGCAATCGATCCTGAAGCTGCTAGATCGCCTCGCACCACAGGATTCTTTTGGCCTAGTCGCATTTGATGATCAAGCCCTAGTAATGGCCCCAATTCGCCCTATGGCAGATCACGACCTGGCATCACTTAAGAAAGTCATCCGCGAAATGTCCACCGGCGGTTCCACCGATTTATCTGCCGGATATTTCCTTGGCCTTCGCGAATTAGCCCGCGCCAACACCAATAACGGCGCGACGCTACTTCTAATCTCTGATGGCCACGCCAACGCGGGAGTTAAGAATCCCGCCGAATTACATGATGTGGCGACCAAATCTGCCACCACCAAAATCACCACCTCCACAATCGGAATCGGCGATGGTTACGACGAGAAGATCCTGGAAGCAATCGCTCGCGGTGGTGGGGGACAGCATCGCTTCGCTTACACAATCGATGAAGCAGTCGGTGCGATCGCAGCCGAGGTAAATGATTTGCTGGAAAAATCGGCAGTCAATGCAGTGCTTCGCGTGACTCCGGTTGCCGGCCTTGCATCGCCACGAATTGAAATCCTGCAGAACTTGCCTTACTGGAAAGATAACGAGACCTACGTCGTCCAACTTGGCGATCTCTTCGCCGGTGAAAATCGTAGATTCCTTATCGACTTCGAAGTTCCCGGAATGGCGGCGCTTGGCCTATGCAAGATCGCAGATATCGCCTTGGAATATCTGGACCTAGAGCAGATGACCGAAGTTAGCGTCACGATGCCGGTACAGGTAAATGTGGTCCCAGAGGATGTCGCAAAGGGTCGCGTAATCGATCCGATCGTTGCGGCAGAACGTCTGGTCCTAACTGCACAAGCGGAGAAGCGAGCCGCCATTGATGAACTACAAAATGGTAAAGCAAAAGATGCCACCAAACGCCTTCGCGGCACTGCAGAACAACTCCGCCGTCGCGCATCTGAAATCCCAGTTACCGACGAACGTAGCGCAGAGTCACTTCAAATCATCCGCTCCGAGGCCGATGAAATCGAGAAGCTTGCTACTTACTCCGAAGTGGAAGATGCCAACTATGCGATGAAGCGCGGCACGGAATCGCTCACCCGCAACTCCCGCGCTCGCAAATTACGCAACCAACCAGTCGACCCATCGATCACCGATATCGATGATTACTTAAATTAAGGAGGGCTGTAGAGATGTGGTTATTTACAACAACTGGCTTTATCAGCGCTGTTAACAAAGATGGAGGGCTGGTGGTCCGTGCTCGGGACCGCCAGTCGCTTGAATCCCTTGCACAAGAAACACGTACGGAAATCGTACACACGCCTCTTGCGGACTATCCCTATCGATTAATCACCGACAAGGAGCAATTCACAAATTGGCTGACCAATCAAATCAACTCACTCGACTACCCAAATTTCAAGAGCGAGGTCGCCCATACCAGGGGCTATGAATTCGCCCATCCGCTCAATAAAGTGTGGTCTGTCATGCACGATGTAGAAGATGAGAATGCGAGAAAGCGATGAAGAATTTTAGTGCACACGTGAGCCAACAGCTGGGTTGGTACGTGTATGCACTTTCCGATCCACGTGATAACAGCATCTTCTATATCGGAAAAGGCAAAGGAAATCGAGCCTTCCATCATTTAAAGGAGAAGCCAAAGAATGCAGAAGCGCGTGCTTCTCTAAAAATCGCAAGAATTGAAGAGATTTCCAAAGCGGGCCTTGAAACTGAGATCATCATCATTCGACACGGTATTTCAAGTGAAAAAGCTGCATTTGATATTGAAAGCTCATTGATTGATTTTGTAACTTTGCTGGAAGGCAATCACAAGTTAGATGAACTGACTAATTTAGTATTGGGTCATGGCTCGGAAAGTGTAGGCGCTATGAATGCCGATGTAGTGATTTCCTTATATGAAGCGCCAAAATGTCAGCCAATAGATTTTTCTTGCATCCTATTTCGAATCCCCAAGCGTTGGACGCCAACTATGACTGCAGAAGAATTGTTTGAATCAACTCACGGTTGGTGGGTCTTAGGTGAACGTAGAAACAAGGCTGAGTATGCCGTTGCAGTGAGTAATGGAGTTATCAGAGAGATCTACAAGATTGACTCATGGAGACAAAGACGTAGGGGAGATCGAGACTGGACACCAAATTCAAAGCCAAGGTGGGGATTTGCTGGGCAGGTAGCACCTGAGAAATCTGCCTTTAAAAACAAGAGCGTAAAGCATCTTTTCAAGCTCGGCGCACAAGGGCCAAAGTACATAAATTGTTGAAAAGCTATTAATATAAAATTTTAACTTCTGTGGATAAATAAAACGACTACTTCGCTAATTGGCTAATTTCTGCCACCTGCGGCTGTAGCTCAGCGGATAGAGCATTCTTCTGACTAAAGAAAAGGTCGTGGGTTCGAATCCCCCCAGTCGCGGATAAGTCAAAGGGCCTGGATTAGTCACCCAGGCCCTTTGCATTCTTCTGACTAAAGTATTCGGAGTCTATACGACTCAAAGAGATTGCAGTAAGCGATACGAGCCAGGCAACGCCAACCACACAACGCGCACAAGCACAAAGCTCACCACATCAGTAATGGGCACCGTGAATCGACTACCCCTAGATGTGGGGAAGTTCTATGGCATGCCCATAGAGGCAGATCTCTCTACTTCAAATTTGATCTTGTATTACTTAGCTGGTTTTGGACGTCTGGTTCCTTTTGGAAAATCATCGCCACCATTTGTAACAATCGCAAATACTCTCACCTCAACACCCCCTTAAAACCAAAGTTGATAGATGGAAAAAAGCAAAGCACTTTGAGCCAATAAGCAGAAGACTAGGGCGACATTAAATATGATGAAGACTTGGCCCTTCCACTTCGCTAAATATTCGAAGATATTCCGTCCTTCATCGTCATTCTTATGAAGCAACGAACGTAGGGGAAGCGAATGCAACTCCTCAGCAGGCATCTTTTCTAGAGCCCATTCGATTTGTTGCAAATTTGGGTGGAGCACAGTTCTTGGTGCTAGGCAGAGGGCAAACCCGCAGATTGCAATAAACAGCGAGACGATGGCGATCTTGATGAGCCAGCTAATCTCGCCCCTACTTGATGCCGAAATATTCTCGAATTTCCATGTCGCTAAAAAACCAATCTCGACTCCAATTAAACCTATAAGCGTGGCCGCACCGGTCCGGATGCTCTCGATGCTCTTGGTGTAGTAATCCGTTATCCAATAAGCATGGTGGGTCAGCTCATGGTGATTATGGTGATCCAACTCCGGTTTCTTGCGAGTTGCCATCTATTCCACCGCCCAACCTGTAATTGCTTTCGAACCAGGCCAACAAACGAGGCTCGGTCTGAAGTTTATAACTCAAAACTCCTTCAGCCTAGGG
>CAZZLH010000021.1:15232-24184 GCA_964654815.1 uncultured Actinomycetes bacterium | reverse complement strand
GGTCCCGCTTTACGTTGAACCTGTGGCGCGCCACCAGAGCGCTGGCCGCCTTGAATCTTTGAACCTCCTGAGACGCCTTTATTCGAGGGGCCACCCTGACGATTCTTCTTCGCCTCAAGAGCGGCAAGCATCTTTGCCTTTGCATCATTGTTCTTCTCATCAGCCATGTTCGTATTGTAATCCGGTCAGTCGCTATGTGGAATCTTGCTGAAAAATATAAAAAGTGCGACCCAAGCGAGAGCCGAGAGAATTATCAGCCAGCTAAATTGATAAAGATATGTCAGATATGCCATAGCGCCATAGATTCCTGCGAGCGCCCATAGCGAAATTGCGGCAGTACGGCGATGAAGTCCTCGGCGCATCAATCGATGCGATAAATGATCTCGGCCACCGGTAAATGGGCTGATTCCTCTAGCTAATCTAGAGATGACAGCAACGCTGGTATCTAGCAAGGGCACTGCCATTAGAAGTAACGGAATAGAGAGCGACTTCCAGATTGGTTTTATATTTGGATCTAACCGGATAGTTAACACTGCGATGATGATGCCAAGAAATAACGCACCCGCATCCCCCATATAAATTCTGGCTGGCGGGCGATTCCATAGCAAGAATCCTGCAGTCGCGCCCGCAGTCACAATGGAGAGCGCGGAGATCATTAACTGGCCCTGATCAAATGCAATAAAGAAGGTGAAGAGCGAAATCACCACGACTGTGCCGGCTGCTCCACCATCTAAGTTATCGAAGAAATTTATGCTGTTACATACACCTACGATCCAGAGCGTTGTAATGACCGCGTCCATTACGAAGATTCCCGAAGGGGTACCTAGTGTGTTAGTTGCAATCAACAACGCTGCAACCCCAACCCCAACTACCGACTGAGCGATAAGTCGGGGCCAAGGTGGTAGACCGCGAAGATCATCAATCAACCCCATGATTGCCATGGCGAGGGCTGGGATTAAGACAGTCGAGGCGAGGCCGATGTTCTTATCTTTCACAAAAACCGTCGTATAGGTCGCAAGGAAAACCCCGATAACTATCGCAACCCCACCAAGATATGGAACTGGTTCGCTCTGGGATTTACGCGCCATATTTGGGGCATCTACCGCGCCAATCTGTAGCGCAATTTTTCTCATAATTGGCGTTAGTGCGCCGACCACCAGAAAGGTGGCAAGCGCTAAGTAAAGATATTGCGAGAGCTGATACTGCAAGAAAGAATTTCCTTTAAGGCTTACTCTTTAAATGTGTCTCCAGTAGCGCCTTTACTTCAGATTCGCGGTAGCGCCGATGGCCACCTAAAGTGCGAATAGAAGTTAACTTGCCCGCCTTTGCCCAACGAGTCACAGTCTTTGGATCAACCCTAAATAGGGCGGCGACTTCGGATGGCGTCAGCAGAACTTCGGAGGTATATCCATTCATACCGAACTCCTGACTGATAGCTACAACAACTTTGTCCGAAATGTGTGCTTTGGGTAGGAGTGAAGTTACTGCTATAGGTGAGAGTTTGGCAATAGAAAGCAAAAGAAAATTGCGCTGAATATTGGTCTATTTACGCGTAAATCTTAAGAAGCGCCCTCAAAAGCTGCCACTTTTCGCCATCTAGTGACCAATCGTTCGTAGCCTCGACCAGCAAGCGCGCCATCGCCAACTGCGAGCCCTGCGATAGAAGATTGAATGTCTTCTATCGAGGAATCTGCCTCAAGCCCCCCATCTTCAGCGAGCGCCAACTCCAAGTAGCTTGCCAACCCTCCGTAATCAAGTTCGACTATCGATTTTGGATGGAACATCTCCAACCAATCAACTAAATCCAAAACTTCCTGTTCGACCGGCCCTTCGCCGAATGCGCTTTTAACTGCATTGTGTGTGGTTTTGCCACGGCCGATTGCTTTGGCAATTTCGGTCCGACAAATTACATAGGCGCCATTAACGTCATGGCCTCTTTTTCGCTCATGAGTTTCGAAAAGCGCAAACCAACGTGGTGGGATGATCCAGGTTTGCGAAATAATGTGTGGCACTTTGCTAATTGCAAAATCAATACTGTCCTGCAGCGCCTCTTCAAATGAATTCGAGAGAAAAAATGGCGCAACGGTCGATGGCATTGTGGATTTGAAATCGGTAAGCGCGGCCCATGTTCTGACTGAAGTAGACCAAGGACAGACATACCTGACTGCATCAAGATCCAAAATGTGAACTCCGTCAGGCCGAGTATTAGGTAGTCGTAATGTCGCAACCCGCTCTAAGGAATCTCGTTGCTCGAGAAACTTTGAATTGGCATCTTGCGGAGTTTCATCTACTTCAATCGCGCCCCACCGAAGTCGATCCGCTGCTTCGAAGGCAGATAGAGGTTCGTAGACTCGAAGTGATGCTACGTAAGGTGTGGGGTAACCCGGGAGGTTTGAGTTCATCCGCAGTTAAGCTCTGCGAATGTAATTTCCCTCAGCGAAAGGATCGTCATCATCGGAATTATCTTGACGATCAACTTCGCCGTGAAGTTCGGCAGCTAATTTCTGTAGATCAATCTCTTGTGAATCGTATTTGAGGTCACGAGCGACTTTTGTCTGCTTCGCCTTTGCACGGCCACGGCCCATGTTTCAGCCCCTTAACGTTTTTCTAATCAGGCGCGTAGGTTATCGCTTGGCGTACTCGCCCAACAAAATTGAGCCTGGTTGGCCCTCTTCGCGCTTCCGTACAACGCCACAGACCCACGCCTGCATTCCCCGCGCAGCGAGCGAGCGAATGGCCAGATCCGCGCTCTGGCTATCCACGATCGCAACCATTCCGATGCCGCAGTTCCAGGCCCGCTCCATATCAGTTCGTTCTAGTCTGCCCATCGACGCCAAAAACTCCATCTCAACCGGTAGCGACCAGGTGCTTCGGTCGTAGACCGCGGTCAGACCTGCAGGCATCACACGTAAAGTGTTCTCGGCAATTCCACCACCGGTGATATGGCTAAAGCCATGCAATTTATCTTTCATGCCGCGAATTAACGCTAAACAATCCAGAGCATAAATTTCGGTCGGTGTTAAGAATACTTCGCCTGCGGTTTTGTTGTATTCAGTGACTACAAAATTTAAATCCAACTTTGCTTCTTTAATAATGTGACGGACCAAAGAGAAACCATTGGCATGAAAACCACTTGCGGGCATAGCTATCAAGGCATCACCCTCTTTAATTCGATGCTCACCCAATAAATTTGGTTGATCTACTACTCCGGTTGCGGCACCTGCAATATCAAATTCATCTTCTGCCATTACCCCTGGATGTTCTGCAGTCTCACCACCTACTAGAGCAGTTCCGGCTTTTTCACAACCACGTGCGATACCTGCCACTATCTCGGCGATTCGCTCTGGGAATACTTTGCCTACTGCAATGTAGTCAGTCATAAACAATGGTTCAGCACCACAAACAACTAGATCATCCACCACCATTGCAACAAGATCCTCGCCAATGGTGTCGTACTTACCCAGTTGCCTCGCAATCTCGGTTTTGGTTCCGACGCCATCAGTAGAGGTAGCAAGTAACGGTTTGGTCATGTTTTTTAACGCAGATGCATCAAACAATCCAGCAAACCCACCAAGTTCGCTCATGACTTCTTTGCGTTTGGTCTTAGCGATTGAGGCCTTCATTAATTCGACTGCGCGTTCGCCGGCATCGATATCAACGCCTGCAACTTTGTAGGCCTCAGCCATTGGATTCCTCGTTGATCAACTCCAAACGTAGTTTTCCTTCTGAAAGGTCTTCGGGGATTTGGGTGGGATATACCCCGGTGAAACAAGCGGTACACAATGAGTTTTCCGCCACGGTGGTCGCTTCGATCAAACCTTCAATCGATACATAGCCCAGAGAATCGGCGCCAATTGATCGTCGAATCTCATCTACCTCCAATCCATTGGCAATCAATTCAGCGCGCGTTGCGAAATCAATTCCGTAATAGCAGGGCCATTTAACCGGAGGTGAAGAGATGCGCACATGAACTTCGCGTGCGCCTGCTTCACGTAACATTCGTACGATCGCACGTTGGGTATTGCCTCGGACAATCGAGTCGTCCACCACCACAATTCTCTTGCCTTCGACAATTTCACGAAGTGGATTCAATTTCAATCTGATACCAAGTTGGCGGATAGTCTGTGAAGGTTGGATAAAGGTACGACCAACATAGGAATTTTTAACTAGACCTGAGCCGTAAGGAATCTTGGAAGCTTTGGCATAACCAATCGCAGCAGGAGTTCCTGATTCAGGTACCGGAATAACCAAATCTGCATCAGCTGGACATTCACTTGCCAATCTCTCGCCAATTGCAACGCGAGTAGCATGAACTCCACGTCCAGCTATTTGAGTATCTGGTCTGGCCAGGTAAACATATTCAAAGAGACAACCCTTTGGTTCGGGTTTATGCCAACAGAAGGTTCGGATGCCATTCTCATCAATTGCGACAAACTCTCCAGGTTCAATCTCTCGTACAAAAGATGCGCCCACAATATCTAAGGCTGCAGTCTCTGACGCGACCACCCAACCTCGCTCTAATTTTCCAAGTACTAGCGGGCGAACTCCGTGTCGATCGCGAGCGGCATATAACGTGTGCTCATCCATAAATACCAAAGAAAATGCGCCTTCCAACAAAGGTAATACCGCAACAGCGCTTGCCTCAAGATTCTTCTCATCGCGAAGAGCAATTAGAGATGACATGACTTCGGTATCGGTATGAACATTGACCCCAGAATCACCATGCTTCGCCAATTCCTGCAGTAAATCACCGATATTTGTGAGGTTGCCATTATGAGCAAGGGCTAACGTCCCGTATTTAGTTGGGCGAAGGGTGGGTTGGGCGTTGTTCCAATTAGACGATCCAGTGGTGGAGTAACGAGTGTGGCCAATTGCTAAGCCACCTTTTAATCCAGCTAAATCTGTTTCGGTGAAAACTTGAGAGACCAATCCCATATCTTTATAAACCAGGATTCGTTCGCCATCTGATGATGCGATACCGGCAGATTCTTGGCCGCGATGTTGCAGCGCGTAAAGACCATAAAAAGTTAACTTTGCTACCTCTTCACCAGGCGCCCAGACTCCAAAGATGCCACAAGCATCTTGCGGACCCTTATCCTCATCAAAGAGATTATGAGTTAACTTGCCATCCGGGCGTCTCATTGCGTCATCCTAGATGATTTATTAACGGGTTGATTTAGTGGCAGGTATTTAGATAGATCAGCCCGCGCGCCTGATGCGCTAATCACTCCTTCGGACATGGCATCAAGCCAGGTCATTTCACCTTTTGCTAGCGCCAACCAAGTTTGCGCACTCATCTCAACCACATTTGGTGGCGTGCCTCTGGTGTGTGATGGGCCTTCGCCACATTGCACCGCCGCATAAGGTGGAATTCTCACCTCAATAGCTTTGCCAGGAGCGCGCTTAACCAGCTCTGCCAAAGTAGCTTTCACTTCTTGCATCACCTCTACGTTTCGCTCCATTTGAATTCATCCGCTCTTAAATCAAATTCCATCTAACCAAAAAGCTTCGGCAAAGTTTCGGTATATGCCTGCTTCAATTCTGCAAGTGAGATAACCGCATCATTAATCACCAAATCATTGCCACCCGTCCTGCCAATTTTGGTAATTTGAATCTGATATTTATCTGCCAAACTCTTAAGTGCTGCACCGTCTTTAACCGCCACAATAACTCGGCCTGGCGTCTCACTTAATAGCTCCATCGCCGGGTTTGCCAACTGAAGTTGAGCGCCAACCCCGTTTTTAAGGGCCATTTCGGCGATTCCGACCGCTAGGCCGCCCTGAGATAAATCATGCGCCGCTTCAAATACTCGCTCGGTCCGCCCCGCTACCAAGAATTGATGTAATCGCTTCGCGCTAGCTAAATCTGCAGTTGGTGCTACGCCACCTCGCACTTTATGAAGATATGCCCACTCGCTACCAGCGAAATCTTCCTTGGTCACACCAATCAAATAAAGTTCTAAATCTGACTCTTTGTACGACATTGGGGTGCGGGTACGAACATCGTCAATCACACCAAGAACGCCGATGATTGGCGTCGGCAAGATCGCAACCTCTCCTGTTTGATTGTAGAAAGAGACATTTCCGCCCGTTACCGGTAATCCAAGTTCGAGACATGCATCAGCAAGTCCTCTTACCGTCTCAGCAAATTGCCACATTACTCCAGGATCTTCTGGTGATCCGAAATTTAAACAATTAGTGACCGCTAATGGCATCGCACCAGCGGTTGCCACATTTCGACAGGATTCCAGCAGCGCTAGCTTGGCTCCTTCGTAAGGATTTAAATAAGACCAATTGGCATTGGCATCGGTAGAAACCGCAACACCCAAGTGGGTGGTTTCATCAATGCGCACCATGCCAGAATCTTCTGGCTGTGCCTGCACGGTATTTCCCAGTACATATCGATCATATTGATTAGTGATCCAAGATTTATCAGCGATATTTGGAGATGCCAAAAGTTTTAATATCGCTGCCTTTATCTCTGCCGCAGAATTCGGCATCGGAAGCTCTAATTTGGTGCTTGCTGCTTCGTCGATATAAGCCGGTTTAGCGAATGGTCTTTGATAAACCGGGCCTTCATGTGCCACGGTTCTAGGTGGCACATCAACAATCACCTCATCGCGCCAAGTGATGATCAACCGATCGCCCTCTGTGACCTCTCCGATGACCGTTGCCGTAACATCCCATTTACCGCAGATTTCTAGGAATTTTTCGATATTTTTCGGCTCAACAATGGCGCACATTCGCTCTTGGGATTCGCTCATCAAAATCTCTTCAGGAGATAGTGATGGATCGCGAAGTGGTACTCGGTCTAGCGCCACCTTCATGCCACCTGTTCCGGCAGAAGCTAATTCAGATGTGGCGCAAGAGAGGCCAGCTCCTCCTAGGTCTTGAATTCCCACTACTAAATCTGCCGCGAAGATCTCCAAAGAACATTCAATTAAGACCTTCTCGGCAAATGGATCTCCTACCTGTACCGAGGGTCGCTTTGCTGGACCAGTAGCGCCAAAAGTTTCGGAGGCCAGTACTGAAACTCCGCCGATACCGTCGCCTCCAGTCTTTGCTCCGTACAGCACCACCAGGTTTCCGGCACCCGATGCTTTGGCTAATTTGATTTGATCATGACGCATTACGCCAACGCAGAGCGCATTAACTAATGGATTACCAAGATAGGTCTCATCGAAAACTACTTCACCACCGATATTTGGTAATCCCAAACAATTTCCGTATCCACCAATACCTGCCACCACACCTGGCAAAACTCTTCTGGTATCAGCTGCATCAGCTGGACCAAATCTAAGCGGATCCATTACTGCGATCGGCCTAGCGCCCATGGTCAAAATATCGCGCACAATGCCACCGACTCCGGTTGCGGCACCTTGATATGGTTCTATGAAAGACGGATGGTTGTGCGACTCGATTTTAAAAGTAACCGCATAACCTTGTCCGACATCGACAACTCCAGCATTCTCACCAATTCCAACGAGTAGCGCATCTGACTTTGGTGCCTTCTCGCCAAATTGCTTTAGATGAACTTTGGATGACTTATAAGAACAATGCTCAGACCACATGACGGAATACATCGCTAACTCCGAAGAAGTTGGACGGCGCTTTAATATGTCGCGGATTCGCTGATACTCATCTGCCTTTAGCCCAAGTTCCGCAAATGGCTGCGGCTGATCGGGGCTCTTTTCCGCCTGCTTTACGGTATCTAACATCAGTTTGAGACCACTGCTTTCAATACCGAAGTGAAGAATGGCAAACCATCAGTACTTGGACCGCATAGCGCTTCAATCGCATGTTCGGGATGTGGCATTAAACCAACTACGTTGCCCCGTGGATTCGTGATTCCAGCGATCAAATTACGTGAGCCATTTGGATTTTCGCCGACGTAGCGTGCCACGATGCGACCTTGATCTTCCAACTCCTTTAAAGTTTCATCATCACATTGGAATGAACCCTCGCCATTCTTTAACGGAATCACGATGTGTTGACCTCTGGAGAAATCTTGGGTCCAAGTAGTTTGATTATTCACAATCTCTATCTCTTGATCTTTGCAGATAAAGTGGAGGTCTTTATTCCTCGTCAGCGCACCTGGCAATAAGTGTGATTCGCAAAGTATTTGAAAGCCATTACAGATCCCTAAAACTGGCAATCCCTTCTTAGCCTCTTCGATGATCGTGGTCATTACCGGTGCAAATCGGGAGATCGCACCGCAACGCAGATAATCACCATAGGAAAAACCACCTGGCAGAATTACGGCATCTACATGGTGAATTGAGGCATCGCTATGCCACAGCGAAATTGCCTCGCCACCTGCAGCACGCACGGCACGTTGTGCATCTCGATCGTCCAGAGAGCCTGGAAATGTAACGACACCAATGCGCATCATGCTTCGATTCGTACCGTGTAATTCTCAATTACTGGATTGGATAACAAAACTTCGGCTGCTTTATTTATTTCGGCCAGATTAGGTTCGCCTTCAATCTCTATCTCAAATCTCTTTCCTTGCCGAACCGATTTAGCGAAGTTAAAGCCCAGCCTGGGTAGGGCAGATGCCACCGCTTGTCCTTGCGGATCTAAAATCTCTGGCTTAAGCATTACTTCTACGATTATTTTGGCCATCTTCTCCCCTTTGCAGAACTTATCCTTGAAACTTCTTGCCGGTCAGTCTTTCAAAGGCGCTGAGATATCGCGCCGCAGTCTTCTCCACCACATCGCTTGGCAGAGCTGGTGGTTCGCTCTTCCTATCCCACACTCGAAGCAGATAATCACGGACAAACTGCTTATCGAAAGAGTTATGGGCTTGATCCCAGAATCTGGATGAATCTGGGGTGAGCGCTTCATCGCCCAAAGTAATAACCCCGCTTGAATCCTCACCAAACTCAAATTTTGTATCAACCAAGATCATGTCACGAGTTGCTGCATACTCACTAGCGCGGTGGTAGAGCTC
>CAZZLH010000021.1:0-15132 GCA_964654815.1 uncultured Actinomycetes bacterium | reverse complement strand
TCAAACATTTTTAGAGGCTTACAGATAATGGCCCGGCCCTTGACGCTCTCTGGTACTTCAGTCGAGATGACATGATTTGGCACCACATCTGAGAAGAGTTCAAACCAGAAAAGTGATAATTGCGTCAGTATCTGACCTTTATTTGGAATCTCAGTCGGCAGTACCCAGTCAAATGCGCTAATCCGATCGGAGGCAACTAATAGCAGTTCGCCATTTTGGTTTTGATAAATATCTCGGACTTTGCCAGTTCGCAGATGGCTCCATCCTGAAATTTCTTGCGCTTTAGGCGCACCCTTTAAACCAAAGCCACTCATCGAATCGAGTCAGGTTGATACTTTGCAGCATCTTTATGTTTGGTAGTAATCGCTTCAATGCGCTTAACCACTCTTGAAACTTGCTCTTGCGCTGCTCCAGTGAACTCAATCGGGTCGCTAATTAGGGCATTTAACTCCTCGCGATTTAAAGGAATTCGAGTATCGCTTGCAATGGCATCAATCAATGAATTCCGCTCGCCTTCCCGCATAGAAAGCGCGGCTTTGGTGGCATGCTCCTTGATTAATTCATGTGCCGTCTCGCGCCCTACGCCTTGTTTTACTGCCGCCATTAAAATCTTTGAGGTGGCTAGGAATGGTAGGTATCGCTCTAGCTCCGCCGCAATCACTGCAGGAAATGCGCCAAACTCCTTCAATACCGTAAGCATCGTCTCGAGTAGTCCATCAATTGCATAGAAAGACTCAGAAATTGCGACCCTTCTTACGACCGAACAAGAAACGTCGCCTTCATTCCATTGATCTCCTGACAATTCACCAACCATGGCGCTGTAACCACGAAGCACCACCGCTAAGCCATTTACTCTCTCGCAGGATCTGGTGTTCATCTTATGTGGCATGGCTGAGGAGCCAACTTGGCCTGCTTTGAATCCCTCAGTAACTAACTCCGCACCTGCCATCAAACGAATTGTTGTAGCGAGCGAGGATGGTGACGCAGCAAGTTGGACCAAGGTAGTTACGACTTCATAATCCAATGAGCGCGGATAGACCTGGCCCGTTGATTCTAGAACTCGATTGAAACCAAGATGAGAGGCAATCTCATTCTCTAAATTGCTATGTTTCTCATAGCTGCCAAGTAGATCAATCGAATCTTGTGCGGTGCCGACTGGACCTTTGATGCCACGCATTGGGTAGCGATCCATCAAAGATACTAATCGCTCGTAAGCAAACAACAATTCTTCAGCGCTGGATGCGAAGCGTTTGCCAAGGGTGGTTACCTGAGCCGGAACATTATGTGATCTGCCTGCAATTGGTTGCGTACTGTATTGAGTTGCCTTCTCGCCCAATCGAGCAAGTAAGGCCACTACTTTGTCATGTACCAATTCCAGACCGAGCCGAATCTGCAACGCCTCAACATTCTCGGTTAAATCTCGGCTAGTCATCCCGGTATGAATTACCTCGTGACCGGCGAGCGCATTGAACTCTTCGATTCGCGCCTTCACATCGTGGCGCGTTACCTTTTCGCGCTCGTCAATTGAAGTTAAATCAACGGAAGATTTGACCTTCTCATAAGCAGATAACTGCTCATCGGTTATTGGATGTCCCAACTTCTTCTGGGCTCTTGCGACCGCCAACCATAGTTCGCGCTCTGCCACGATTTTCGATTCGGGTGAGAAGATTTGGCGCATTGCCAATGATGCATATCGATTAGCTAGGACGCTCACTGGTTCATTCTCCCTTATTAATTACCCTTCTCCGCAATTGACGCGTTGAGTGCGATGTCATTGCGATAGAAAGAACCTGCTAATTGGATCTGTGAAATGCTCCGATAGGCCCGATCTCGCGCCTCGGTTAAATCGCCACCAAGGCCAGTGCTTGCCAATACCCGGCCTCCGGATGAGATTAATTTGCCTGTCGCATCTAACTTGGTTCCGGCATGGAAAATCATCACATTTGGTGCAGCATGCAGATTAGTAATTTCATCGCCAGTTGCAACTTCTCCGGGATAACCTTTTGCCGCTAGCACAACAGTTACTGCTGAATCCTCACGCCACTCCAATTTCTCGTTAGCTAAATCTCCAGTAGCGGCTTTGTAAAGTAATTGGGCCAATGGATTCTTAAGTCTCGGAATTAGCACCTGAGTCTCTGGATCACCGAAGCGGGCATTAAATTCAATTACTTTAATGCCGTGATCTGTAACTGCTAGCCCGGCATACAAGAGGCCAACAAAGGCAGTACCACGCGCCGACATTTCAGCGATCATTGGCGCCAAAACTTTTTGGTATGTATCTTCCACGATGTCAGAAGGCGCCCAAGGCAGAGGGGAGTATGCGCCCATGCCGCCGGTATTCATTCCTTGATCGCCATCAAAAGCGCGTTTGAAATCTTGCGCTGGCTGCATCGGAAGAATCACCTTGCCATCTGAAATGCCAAATAGTGAAATCTCCGGTCCTTTTAAAAACTCTTCGATTACGACTTTCTTGCACGAGAGCGCGTGCGCTAAAGCAATTGCGCGATCCTCTGTAACGACAACGCCCTTACCTGCCGCTAACCCGTCATCTTTAACCACATAAGGCGCGCCAAATTCATCTAACGCTCTCTCGATCTCCTGCTGGCTCTGGCAGGTTAGTGATCTAGCAGTTGGGACGCCCGCATCGCGCATCACTGACTTAGCAAAATCTTTAGAGCCTTCTAATTGCGCCGCCGCTTTTGACGGGCCAAAGACTGCGATGCCTATGGCCCGTAAATCATCGGCCAATCCATTTACCAGAGGGATTTCTGGGCCAATTACCACTAAATCAATCGCTAATGATTTTGCCAATTCGACTAGCGCTAGATTTTCTGTAACAGCAATGTGGTGAATCTTGGCGAGAGTGGCTATCCCTGGATTGCCAGGTGCGGCATGTAATTCTGTAACTGATTCATCTGCTGCTAGCCCCATAGCGAGTGCGTGTTCGCGCCCTCCGCTACCGACTAGCAGTACCTTCATCGTTAGATAAATTCCTTAACGACGATAGTCTGATCGCGCCCCGGACCAACACCAATGGCCGACATAGGCGCACCGCTTATCTGCTCTAGAAATTGCACATACTTCTGGGCATTGATTGGTAGCTCTTCAAATCGCTTGCAGTTTGTGATGTCCTCTTTCCAGCCATCCAAATACTCATAGATTGGCTTGGCGTGATGGAAATCTGTCTGAGAGGCCGGAACTTCTTCAATTCGTTTGCCATCAATTTCGTATGCCACACAGACTGGGATCTTCTCCCAACCAGTCAATACATCTAATTTAGTAAGGAAGAAATCAGTCAAACCATTAATTCTCGTGGCATAGCGAGCAATCGGGCCATCGAACCAGCCACATCTACGATTTCTGCCGGTGGTAGTTCCGACCTCGCCACCAATTCGACGCAACGCTTCGCCATCCTCATCAAATAGTTCGGTTGGGAATGGACCACTTCCTACGCGAGTTGTGTAGGCCTTGAGAATTCCAATCACTCGATCAATCTTGGTTGGACCGATTCCAGATCCAGTGCATGCACCACCTGCCGTTGGATTAGAAGAGGTAACAAAGGGATAAGTTCCGTGATCGACATCAAGCAAAGTTCCTTGCGAACCTTCGAGTAAGACGATTTTCCCCGACTCCAAAGCCTTATTTAAAAGCAGTGCAGTATCTGCCACATATGGACGGAGGATTTCAGCGTAACCCAGATACTCATTAAGTACCTCATCCACTTCAATGTTCTTACGATTGAAGACTTTGATAAGTACTTGGTTTTTATCTCGAAGGGCAGCCTCTAATTTCTGGCGCAAGATTGATGGGTCAAATAAATCCTGTACTCGAATTCCAATGCGATTTATCTTGTCTGCATATGCTGGACCAATTCCACGGCCAGTAGTACCGATCTTTGCTTTGCCAAGGAAACGCTCAGTTACTTTATCTATTGTGCGATGGTATGGTGTAATTAAATGTGCATTTAGTGAGATCAATAATTTAGAGGTATCTATACCGCGCTCATTTAATCCTTTGATCTCCTCCAGCAATACCGCAGGATCGATAACCACACCATTTCCAATTACTGGAACACAATTTGGCGTAAGGATTCCAGAGGGCAATAAATGAAGCGCATATTTCTGGTCACCGATAACTACGGTATGGCCAGCGTTGTTACCACCTTGATAACGCACTACATAATCAACGCGATCGCCTAGAAGGTCGGTGGCCTTGCCCTTTCCTTCGTCGCCCCATTGCGCACCCAGGAGTACTAAAGCTGGCATCTGGCTTCCTTAATCTTTCTGGTTGGCTACTTTAAAAGCGAAGTTCCGATAGAGCGAAGATCCTCACATGCCACCACAACGCGCTTGGCCATTCCAGCTTCAGCCATCTTGCCCCACGCACGCGGATCATATGTCTTCTTATTTCCCACTTCGCCATCAATCTTCAATACGCCGTCATAATTCTTCATCATGTGATCTGCTACTGGACGAGTAAATGCATATTGCGTATCAGTGTCGATATTCATCTTAATCACACCATAATCAAGCGCCTCACGAATTTCTGAAAGAAGCGAGCCAGATCCGCCGTGGAAGACCAAATCCATAGGTTTTGCATCGGGTGAAAGGCCCAATTCTTTTGCCACCGCTGCTTGTAGCGTCTGCAAAATCTTTGGCTGCAAAACCACATTTCCTGGTTTGTAGACACCATGTACATTTCCAAAAGTTGCCGCAACCATATAACGGCCTCGTTCGCCAGAACCTAGAGTCTTAACGGTGTGCAGCGCATCTTCTGGTGTTGAGTAGAGCTTGGCATCGTGCTTTGCCTCTACGCCATCTTCCTCGCCACCAACTACACCGATTTCAATCTCCAGAATTGTCTTTGCTGCGACACACTTATCGATTAATTCGTCAGCGATCTTCATATTCTCATTCATATCTACAGCAGAGCCATCCCACATGTGGGAGTTAAAGAGCGGTTGCTGACCCGACTTGATTCGCGCTGCGCCAATCTCAAGCAAAGGTCGCATGAAGGTATCTAGCTTCTCTACCGGGCAGTGGTCGGTATGTAGCGCAATATTTACCGAATAATTCTTTGCTACTACATGTGCGAATTCAGCGAGCGCTACTGCGCCATCAACTGCATTCTTAACAGTCGAACCGGATGCGTACTCAGCGCCGCCCCAAGAGAATTGAATGATGCCATCTGACTCTGCCTCTGCAAAACCACGCAGTGCGGCAATCAAAGTCTGCGATGAAGAGACGTTGATTGCGGGATAGGCAAACGCGCCCTTCTTGGCGCGATCTAACATTTCGGCATAAATTTCCGGCGATGCAATTGGCATTCTCTGCTCCTGGTTTAGCTGGTAAAGATTTGATTTTTGAAAAAAACTTCTATGTAAACCTAGGGCGCGCCGTTGAGCCGGGCTTACGGCTAATCCAACCATTTCAAACCGGCAATTAAAAATCGCCGCACCCTGGGCCGGCCATTTAACCGAGGGTGGGCGATTTATCAGGATATTGGCTAGCCGATCATCTTCAATATCTTGGTTAGTAACGAGACTATCGCCTGAATGTTGGATGGGGTATCCAATAATTTAATCAGCGCGGTCAGTAAGGCACTGAGCATCTTTACTCCTTTCTTTATTCTGTAGCTCTCTATATTCCATTTCTTTTACCCAATCGAAGCTCTGGGCTTTAATTGAGGAATTCTTGACTAAATTTCTAATGGATTCTTTTCATTAACCATTGCTGTGGATAGCCACAACCAGTAATCTCACTTCTCATGGCACAGGAGCAATTAGAGAATCTCTTAAACGAAGAGCGCGCTTTCCCACCTTCAGCAGAGTTTGCAGCGCAGGCAAATGTAAAAGCAGAAGAGTATGCAAAAGCCGATACTGATCGAATCGCCTTTTGGGAAGAGAAAGCTGAATACCTAAAATGGGAAAAGCGCTGGCATACCGTTTTAGATTGGCAAGTTCCATTTGCTAAATGGTTTGTGGGCGGGCAGTTAAATGCCTCGGTGAATTGCCTTGACAGACATGTGGATGAAGGACGAGGCGATCGTGTGGCCTTTTATTTCGAAGGCGAGCCAGGCGATACCAAGACCATCACTTATTCACAACTACTCACTGAGGTGAAGAAATGTGCTAACGCACTGATTGAATTAGGAATCAGCGCTGGAGATCGCGTCGCAATCTATATGCCCATGATTCCCGAAGCTGCAGTTGCGATGCTTGCCTGTGCACGAATTGGCGCAGCGCACTCCGTGGTATTTGGAGGTTTTAGCGCCGAAGCTTTAATCTCGCGAATCCAAGATGCCGATGCCAAATTGGTAATTACTGCAGATGGTGGTTATCGAAAGGGCGCGGCATTTGCCTTAAAGCCAGCAGTCGATGAGGCGCTTCGTGGTGAGAATAATGTTAAAAAGGTATTGGTAGTCAAAAGAACTGGTCAAGAAGTTGCTTGGAGCGAGCGCGATGTATGGTGGCATGAGATTGTCGAATCACAACCTGCCGAACATCATGCCGAGGCCTTCGACTCAGAGCATCCGCTCTTCATTCTCTACACCAGCGGCACTACCGCAAAGCCAAAAGGGATATTTCATACCACTGGTGGCTACCTAACTCAGGCCTCCTATACCCATCGCGCAGTATTTGATCTAAAACCAGACGATATCTATTGGTGCACTGCAGATGTTGGCTGGATTACCGGACATTCATATGTGGTGTATGGACCTTTGATTAATGGCGCAACACAAGTTATGTATGAAGGCACACCTGATACGCCTCACAAAGGTCGAATCTTCGAAATTATCCAGAAATACCGAGTCACCATTCTCTACACCGCGCCAACTCTTATTCGCACTTGGATGAAATGGGGCGATGAGTTTCCAAATCGACATGATTTAACTTCGCTTCGATTACTTGGTTCGGTCGGCGAACCAATCAATCCTGAGGCCTGGATGTGGTACCGCGAAGTTATTGGAGGTAATCGCTGTCCGATCGTCGATACCTGGTGGCAGACCGAGACTGGCGCGATCATGATCTCGCCATTACCTGGAGTCACTGCAACTAAACCTGGATCTGCCATGCGACCACTTCCTGGTATTAGTGCGAAGGTAGTTGATGATTCTGCACATGAAGTTGGAAATGGCCACGGCGGTTATTTGATTCTCGATAAACCATGGCCTTCGATGCTTCGTGGCGTTTGGGGAGAACCTGAGCGTTATAAAGAAACTTATTGGTCAAAATATGAAAATATCTACTTTGCCGGTGATGGCGCCAAGTTAGATAAGGATGGTGCCATCTGGTTACTTGGACGTGTAGATGATGTGATGAATGTTTCGGGACATCGAATCTCCACCACTGAGGTGGAATCAGCTTTAGTTTCACACGAACAAGTGGCTGAAGCTGCGGTAGTTGGCGCCAATGATCCAACCACCGGACAGGCGATTGTGGCTTTCGTAATTCTGCGCGGCGGTATCGATCACACTATGGGTGAAGCGCTAATAAATTCCTTGAAGGCACATGTGGTTAAGGAAATTGGCGCGATAGCTCGGCCACGTCAAATCTTGGTAGTAAACGAATTACCTAAGACCAGAAGTGGCAAAATCATGCGCCGATTACTGCGAGATGTGGCGGAGAATCGCCAGGTTGGAGATTCCACGACTTTGGCTGATCCAAATGTCATGAATCTAATCAAAGCGGGATTGACTGCAACTACCTCTGAAGATTAAGTCCTAAGTACTCGTTACTTTTATCAACTAAGGTTTGAAAATCTTTTACTACACCAACGATCTTCCCTGCCACCTTTCCATCAGCATCAATAAATATTGTGACTGGCACTCCCATTCCAATATTTAGGCGAGTACGACCATCTGGGTCATAAAGCGATGGCCATTTGATTCCAATCTCTTTTATGAAATTCTGTGCATCCTCTGGTTTCGCCTCTTCTACCGCAATACCAACTAACTGAACCTGCTGCTGATATCTGTCATAAAACTCCCGAAAGAAGGGCATCTCATCTCGGCAAGGAGCACACCAAGAGCCGTAAACATTTACCAACATTGGCCCACGCAATGATTCTTGAATGACATCAGCTTTGCTTCGATCCACGCACCAGAGTGAGATTCCTTTGGTCACGCTCTGGGAAACTTTGATGTCAGCGCAATCTTTGATTAATCCATCATTAGGCAGAGCATTTGCGTATTTGTTGGCGCAACCTGTGAGTGTTAGTAGCGCAATTAGTGCGCTACTTAAAATCTTTATCACTTTTCACCATCTTCTTCGCTTTCACAGGATCCATCTCGCCGATACCAAATGATGGACATAGTTTTGCCAGTGGACAAGCGCCACAGGCAGGTTTACGCGAGTGACAGATTCTTCGCCCATGCCAGATCATTCGTTGAGAGAGATTGGTCCACTCTTTTCTCGGAATCAGCGCGCCCACTTCATGTTCGACCTTTACCGGATCCATTGACTTGGTCCAACCAAACCTGCGAGCTAAGCGACCAAAGTGGGTATCAACCGTGATACCTGGAATGTCGAAGGCATGGCCAAGAACTACGTTGGCTGTCTTTCTTCCAACACCGGGCAACTTCACCAATTCATCTTGAATCGGCGGTACTTTTCCTTTGAATTGCGCATCGATTACTTGCGCCAAACCCTTGATGCTTTTGGCCTTCGAGCGAAAGAATCCGGTAGAGCGGATCAATTCCTCAATTTCGTGCACATCGGCATTAGCGAAATCTTTGGCAGTTTTATATCTTTTAAATAACGCTGGCGTTACCTGATTAACTCTCTTATCTGTACATTGAGCTGAAAGGACCGTGGCGACCAGTAATTGCAATGGATTCTTAAAATTCAATTCACAGGTTACGTTTGGATAGGTCTTGGTGAGGATCTTATAAATTGCTCTTGCATCCCCTGCCATATGCCTACGCTATCGCCGATTTTTGCCTTAAGCACCTAACCAGTTAAGATTTAGGTTATGAGCATTGAAGAAGATGTAGTTCGTAAAGCGCCACTCTTTACTGCTCTTGATGCTGCCTCGGCTGCTTCACTGCGCAGCGCAATGACACCAGTAAAGATCACCAAAGGTTCAGTTCTTTTTGCCGAAGGTGATGCCGGAGACCAGGTTTATGTAGTCCTCGAAGGCAAATTAAAACTCGGAACTTCATCAGGTGATGGTCGAGAGAATCTCTTAGCAATCCTTGGGCCTGGCGAAATGTTCGGCGAACTTTCTTTATTCGATCCTGGACCACGCACCTCCACTGCAACTGCAGTTACTGATGCCAAATTACTTTCGCTTGGACACGACAAATTGATTCCTTGGCTCAAGGAGTATCCAGATGTCGCTCTGCAATTACTCGGTCGCTTGGCGCAGCGTTTACGCCGTACCAATGAAGCAGTTGGTGATTTGGTCTTCTCAGATGTCCCAGGTCGCGTTGCTAAAGCGCTCCTTGATCTAGGCGAGCGCTTCGGCAAAAAGACCGATGAGGGTTTATATGTGCACCACGATTTAACTCAAGAAGAGTTGGCCCAATTGGTCGGAGCTTCTCGCGAGACCGTAAATAAGGCGCTGGCTGACTTTGCTGGACGCGGTTGGTTAAAGCTTGATGGCCGAGCAGTTTTGATTACCGACTTAGAGCGCTTAATCAAACGCAGCAAGTGATATCCGAACCAGACGATTTCTAGATTTGTGCGGGGTTCCTCGTAAATAAATTACTTAGAAATTAGTTATGGACTTCTACAGTTAATTCCACTTCAACCGGCGAATTAAGCGGCAGCTCTGCCACGCCTATCGCGCTACGTGCGGCGATCCCCTGCTCGCCGAATATATGCATGAATAACTCGGAAGCACCGTTGGCAACTGCCGGATGAGAGGTGAATCCAGGTGCACCGTTTACATAACAAACAATTCGTACCGCTTGCACAATTGAATCGACTGGCGCTACTAATTCGATTGCCGCAAGTGCATTTAGTGCGCAAATCTCCGCCAAAGTTTTCGCCTCTTCAACAGTTACATCTGCGCCAACTTTTCCGGTCTTGGCCATCTCGCCATTTACCAGTGGTAATTGGCCTGCTGTGAAAACTATGTTTCCAGTTCTAACTGCCGGAACATAAGCTGCTAAAGGCTTCGCGGCAACTGGAAGTGTGAGCCCTTTTTCCGCAAGTTTTGCCCGAACATCGGTCATTTGATCTCTCGTTTCATGTATGCAACCAAAGAATCGCCACCGCCAGGCGCAGGTACCACTTGGACCAACTCCCAACCTTCCGATCCCCAAGTATCAAGGATCTGCTTTGTGGCATGGGTTAACAATGGAACGGTTACATATTCATACTTTTTCAAATCGCTCATTTGGAGAGTGCCGCCTTTACTAGATTGGAAACTGTTGCGCCATCAGCTTTACCAGCAACTTTTGCCTTCAATGCGCCCATGACCTTGCCCATATCGCTCGGGCCTGCGGCGCCAACTGCAGCGATAGTCTCTGCAATCAATTTATTTAGCTCTGCTTCAGATAATTGCTCTGGCAGATATCTTGCGATCACTTCGCCCTCAGCACGTTCGGCTGCAGCGCGATCCGCTCTGCCACCTTGTTCGAAAGCTTCTGCTGCTTCACGTCGCTTCTTGGCTTCTCGAGTTAACACCGTGATTACCTCGGCGTCAGAGAGCTCTTTCTTCTCTTTCCCTGCCACCTCTTCATTGGTGATCGCGGCAAGGATCATGCGGACCGTCTCGGCAACCACGGTATCGCGCGACTTGATCGCCTCATTTAGATCGCCCTGTAGCTTGGCTTTAAGACTCATTTGGTGAATTCCTTTGCTAATAACTCTGCGATCTGTGCGGTGTTGAGCGCAGCACCTTTGCGTAGGTTATCGCCACAGACAAAGAGCTCAATCGAATATGGATCATCAAGTGATTGGCGCACGCGTCCCACCCAAGTTGGGTCGGTACCGACCACATCTGCAGGGGTCGGAAATAACTTCTGCGCTGGGTCATCCAAGAGCTCAACGCCTTCGGCCTTTTTAAGCACCGCTTGAGCCGCTTTGCGAGTTATCTTCTTTTTAAATGTGGCATGCACTGTTAATGAATGGGTGGTTAATACCGGAACACGTACGCAGGTTGCTGCCACCTTTAATTTAGGCATGCCGAGAATCTTGCGAGATTCATTACGCACCTTCAACTCTTCTGAGGAGTAGCCATCTTCCTTTAATGAACCAGCCCAAGGAATTACATTCATAGCAAGTGGCGCTGGGAATGGGCCTAGATCTTTGATTGCCTTTCGCACGTCGCCTGCAACTGAACCGAGATTCTTTCCTGCTACTTGGCTAATTTGCTCTTGTAACGTATCAAGGCCAGGTTGTCCTGCACCAGATGCAGCTTGATATGAAGATACAACTAATTGCTTCAGACCAAATTTCTTATTTAACGCACCCATCGCCACGATCATCGACAAGGTAGTGCAATTTGGATTGGAGATGATTCCCTTTGGTCGCTTCTTAGCATCTTTGGGATTTACTTCAGGAACCACCAATGGAACATTCTTATCCATTCGAAAAGCTCCCGAGTTATCCACCACTGTTGCGCCACGTGATGCAGCTATCGGCGCCCACTCTGCCGAAACTTCATCTGGCACATCGAACATGGCGATATCGATTCCATCAAAGGCTTCTGGTGATAGAGCCACAACAGTTAACTCTTCTCCGCGGCATTTCAACTTCTTACCCGCTGATCTTGCTGATGCAATTAATCTGATCTCGCCATAAACATTCTTTCGGGTCGAGAGGATATCTAGCATCACGGTTCCGACTGCGCCGGTTGCGCCCACCACGGCAAGTGAAGGCAGCTTTGCGGAAGCTTTGGTCATCGACCAGTACCTCCATAAACCACGGCCTCATTGGAATCTGAATCCAACTCAAAAGCGGTATGTGCTGCGCGCACTGCTTTATCTAGATCATTGACTCGACAGACAATCGAGATGCGAATCTCTGAGGTAGAGATCATCTCGATATTCACGCCGGCATCAGCCATTGCAGCGAAGAAGGTGGCGGTGACGCCTGGGTGGGAGCGCATTCCTGCGCCAATCAATGACAATTTACCGATTTGATCATCGAATTGAATCGCTTGAAATCCGATCTCGCCTTGGAGTTTCTGCAAAATTCCCGTGGCTTTCTGGCCATCGGTCTTTGGCAATGTGAATGAGATGTCGGTCAAACCAGTTGCAGCTGCGGAGACGTTCTGCACAATCATGTCGATATTGATATCAGCATCGGCAACTGCTTGGAAGATGCGCGCTGCGACACCGGTGCGATCTGGCACTCCAACGACCGTAATCTTTGCTTCGCTCTTATCGTGCGCGATGCCAGAGATGATTGCTTGCTCCATGTCTTCTCCTTCAGGATGATCCTTAACCACCCAAGTTCCTTCATTGCTCGAAAAACTTGAACGTACATGTATTGGTAAATCAAAACGTCTTGCATACTCGACGCAACGTAGATGTAGAACTTTCGCTCCAGCTGCCGCAAGTTCTAGCATCTCTTCGTAAGTGACCGTCTTTAACTTGCGAGCGCTAGGCACAACCCGTGGGTCAGCTGAGAAGACGCCATCTACATCGGTATAGATTTCACAGACATCTGCCTCAAGCGCCGCCGCAAGTGCGACCGCAGTGGTATCCGAACCACCGCGTCCCAAAGTCGTTACATCTTTGGTGTCCTGGCTGATTCCTTGGAAACCTGCCACGATTGCAATCGCGCCACTTTCGATCGCTTCGCTAATTCGCGATGGTGTGACATCGATAATTCGAGCGCGGCCGTGAGCGCTGGTTGTGATGACACCGGCTTGTGAACCGGTGAATGAGAGCGCTTCATGTCCCAGATTCTTAATTGCCATTGCAAGTAGCGCCATAGAGATTCGCTCACCTGCGGTTAGCAACATATCCAATTCGCGCCCTTCTGGAATTGGCGTGATCTGATTTGCCAGATCGATTAATTCATCGGTGGTATCACCCATCGCTGAAACCACCACCACAACTTGATGGCCCGCTTTTTTGGTAGCGACGATGCGACTTGCGACGCGTTTCATCGCCTCCGCATCAGCTACGGAGGAGCCGCCATATTTCTGAACGATTAGACCCATCTGCCACCCATAAGCGGTAGTTTCCCTGCTTGATTAAGGAGGTAGCGACTTGCCCTCGGAAAATCTCAAATATTGATACGAATGTGCGTATCAAATTATGAGATGAATCGTTAATCGATAGAGCGGCGCCCCTCAAAGGCGCGACCCAAGGTCACCTCATCGGCATACTCAAGATCGCCGCCCACTGGTAGCCCCGAGGCTAAACGGCTGACTTTGATGCCCATCGGTTTAATCAAACGGGCCAAATATGTAGCGGTTGCTTCGCCTTCTAAATTGGGATCGGTGGCAAGGATTACCTCTTGGATATTTGAATCAGATAAACGGGCCATTAATTCGCGAACGCGAAGTTGTTCGGGGCCGATTCCATCGATCGGCGAAATCGCGCCACCTAATACATGGTACTTACCGCGGAACTCTCGGGTTCGTTCGATGGCAATTACATCTTTTGGCTCTTCAACTACACAGATATGTGAACCATCGCGCCTTGGGTCCATGCAAATTTTGCATTTAACATCCTCGGAGACATTTCCGCACTCATCGCAGAATTTGACGCGTTCTCGCACAGTGCGAATTGCATCGACCAAAGCTGAGGCGATCTCCGAATCGGTTTGCAGGATGTGAAATGCGATGCGCTGTGCACTCTTAGGACCAATTCCTGGCAAGCGACCAAGCGCATCGATTAAATCTTGGATTGCACCTTCGTACATCATTCGTGCTCTTCAACTTTGATTATTTGTGCGCCAAGTTCTTTCGCAAGAAGCGCTGCGCCTGAAAGTCCATCTGGGTCATCCAATGATTCGCCTTTGGTCGGAACGCTCTTGTTATTCGCCGATGCATTTGCTGATGTATCTACCGAGGGGTCAAGGATCGCTTCGATCTTCCGATCTATTCCCACAATATCTATGAAGGATTGACGCAAAATCTCATCAGAATTTGAGCGTAGGAAAGAATCTCTTGCGCCACCATTTACGATGCCTATAGTTATTACTTTCTCATCTGCCGCGATTATTTGAGCGCTTGTGCTTAGCAGCGACCAGGTAAGGCGACGTTTCTTTTTTACATCTTCAATGACCTCTGGCCATAAACGTCTTAAACCTGCCATATCGATGGCATGAGTTGAGGTGACCGGAGCTTTTGTTGGAGCCTCGGCTGATTTCTTTGCAGCCGGCTTTGCGGAAGCTTCAGAGGTTCGGGGCTCGGCTTTAACCGCTTTTGGCGCGGTAGTGGCGCTTTCTGCGCTTCGACTTACGGGAACAGAAATAGATTCGGCTCGCTCTAACCGCTCAATACGCGCCAACATGCCTGATTCTGATGTATCGCCGACCGGAAGCAGCATGCGAGCACAGATCAACTCCAACATCATTCGTGGTGCTGTCGCGCCACGCATTTGGGTTAATCCCTCTGCTGCGATGTCGGCCGCTCGCGAGAGAGCCGCAGTACCAATATGTTGGGCTTGCGAACGCATTCTTGCTAACTGATCATCGGGAACTTCACGCAAGATCGCAGCTGGATTTGTTTCTCCTAGCGCATCAACAATCATCAAATCACGTAAGCGCTCCAGAAAATCGGATGCGAATCTACGTGGGTCATGTCCACTCTCTATGACTCGATCAACGGTGGAGAATAATGTTGCGCCATCTCTAGCTGCCAATGCATCAATCGCATCATCAAGTAGCGCAGTGTCGGTAAAGCCAAGTAGTTGGATGGCGATTTCATAGGAGACCCCATCTTTGCCAGCACCTGCCAATAACTGCCCCAAAATCGAGAGCGCATCACGCACCGAGCCACCAGAAGCACGAACCACCAATGGAATTACTCCTTTAGCGACCTTAACGCCTTCGGCTTCGCAAACTTTCTCCAAATGTGCGCCAAGCACACCAGGTGGGACTAAGCGGAAAGGATAATGATGGGTACGCGACCGGATGGTTGCGATTAATTTATCTGGTTCGGTTGTGGCAAAGATAAAAATTACATGTGGTGGTGGTTCTTCTACGACCTTCAGCAAAGCATT
>CAZZLH010000020.1:20798-24949 GCA_964654815.1 uncultured Actinomycetes bacterium | reverse complement strand
TTCAAGAATTGGGCCGGAGATATCGCCGCCCGCTTCTACAACGCGCAGGGAAAGATTCTCTCCTCGGCGCTTGATAGCCGCGTTATTGGACTATCGCTTGAAGAGATTAGAAAACTTCCCAAAGTAATTGGAGTAGCAACTGGCGCAGACAAGGTGCTTGGCGTGGTCGGCGCAGCGCGCAGCAAGTTGGTAGATCACTTAATCATCGATTTAGCCTGCGCCAACGCGGTTTTGAAGTACCTATCAGGCTCGGAGGCTCGTAGCGCGTGAACAATCTCTTTACGCTTTTCATGGTCTTGGGCGCAGCCTGGGCGGTGCAATTATTTTTTGCTTGGCGCCAAGCGCTTAAATTCCAGAAGCAACTTGGTTCGCTTCGTAAAGAGTCAGGAAGTAATGGTGCGGTCGCGGTTGGTGTTGGCGGTCGCCGTTACCGTGGCGGTCGCGCCTTCGTCGCTTTATCAACTGATGCCAGCGGCATAATTAAATCCGGATTACTACTGACCGGATTCACAGTGTTGGCAAAAGGTAAGCCCTTCACTGATTACACAGGATTCCACATCGATGACATCATCTCGGGAGACCGAGTTGCTGCGAATAGAAAGCCAAAGGTGATCGCAGCTGCCAAGATGGCAGCCGAACACATCAAGGCTTATCTAGATCGCAAATCTGACCCAAAGTCAGAGTCAAAGGCGGTGGAATAGTAAGCGTTTCCCGTACGGACGTTTACTTGCAATAAGGTCAATTGACCCACGACACACTTAGGAGGTGTGCATTGAACCTACTATCAGTTGGTTACCGCCTAGCGGAGGTAACCGTTGATAAGCCAACGGGCGTGCTCGGCGCCTTGGCAACAGCAGCTGAAGACTTCATTAAGGTCTTCAACGAAGGTGGAAAAGTTCTGCTCTCACTTATGGGCGGAATCCTTCCAACCCTTGTTGTGTTGCTGACAGCAGTAAATGCTCTCGTTCGAATCATCGGACCAGAGAAGATCGAAAACCTAGGTAAGGCAGCTGCGCGTCCAGGTATCCAGTGGTACCCAGTTCGCTACATCATCCTGCCATTCGTTGCGGTTTTCGTTCTAACCAACCCAATGGCATACACAATGGGTCGCTTCCTCCCAGAGCGCTACAAGCCAGCGTTCTATGACTCAGCTGTTTCATTCGTTCACCCAATCCTTGGCATATTCCCACACGCCAACCCAGGTGAGCTATTCGTATACGTCGGTATCGCTACTGGTATCACCCAATTAGGTCTAGGACTTGGCGATCTCGCAGTCCGTTACCTATTAGTTGGTCTTGTAGTCATCTTTATCCGCGGCATCGTGACTGAGTGGATTACCGCTCGCATGATGGCAAAGAAGGGAGCATAAGCACATGGGTGGAATTGCAGCAGTACTAACAAAGATCGGTCGTAGCGTTGGTGGAGTAGTCGGTACTCTCTATCAGGCAGGCCGTGACACAGTTGATACCGTAATTCGTAACGTCATTCCTTTCATGGCGTTTATCTCATTCATCATCGGTTTGATTCTTACCACCGGTGTTGGTGACTGGATTGCAAAGGGAATCAAGGGTTCCGCATCTTCGCTTCCAGGATTGCTATTAATCTCAATCGTCTGTGCGCTACCAGTGCTATCTCCATTGCTTGGACCTGGCGCAGTTATTGCACAGATCGTTGGAACACTTCTTGGCGTGGAAATTGGAAAGGGAACCATCCCAGCCCAATACGCACTTCCAGCGCTATTCGCTATTAACCCACAGGTTGGTTGCGACTTCATTCCAGTTGGTCTGGCGCTCGGCGAAGCCGAACCAGAGACGGTAGAAGTCGGCGTACCTGCGGTGCTATTTAGCCGCTTGGTAACTGGTCCGCTTAGCGTGGTAATCGCTTACTTCGCAAGCTTCGGTCTCTACACAAGCAAGTAATTGAAGTTAGGGGTCGGGGCGCTTAGCGCCTCGGCCCCTAATTAATTACCAAAAAGTTATTAGAAAAATTTGAAATAAAAGAAGTTTAAAAGGTAGTTTTAGTAAAGGAAATCGGCTTAATAGTTAAGCCGACGAAGCCGATTGAATTAGGAGAATCCAAATGGCTGACTACAAGAAGTGCATCGTTGAAGCCGGTCGTGGTGGTTGGGGTGGCCCACTTACCATTCAACCTACTGACAAGAAGAAGTACATCTACTCAGTAACCGGTGGCGGAATTCATCCCGTGGCACAGGCAATTGCAGATATCACTGGCGGAGAGCCATTTGATGGTTTTAAGTCCAGCAAGCCATTTGATGAGATCGCAGTTGCTGTGATCGATTGTGGTGGCACCGCTCGCGTTGGCGTTTATCCAATGAAGAAGGTCCTAACCGTAGACGTACACGCAACCAGCCCAGCTGGCCCACTTGCGATGTTCATTACCAAAGACTTGTTTGTTTCTGGTGTTAAGCCAGAAAACTGCAAGCCGGCGTAATGGTTGTCTATTCAACTACCGTCACCGCAGTCGGAGAGTTAGTCTCAGAATTTCGTGACCAAGGAATCCTCGTTTTCTTTGGCGAAGGAGCACCTGTTGAGCTCCATGAATTTTCTGTGTTACATAAAGTTGAAGTAAGCCAGCGCGCTCCCTTGGTGGGAGATGTAATACGAATTCAAACAGCCGAAGGCGCTGATGAGTTCAATGTGCTGGCTGTTGGTTCGGTTGCTTCGGATAATCTTTTGAATTTAGGCCACCTCGACCTGAAAGCAAATGGATTAGCCGAGGCAGAGCTTCCGGGCGATGTAAATGTCGAAGCTCGCCCATTGCCCATGATCAAAGTGGGCGACAAATTAGAAGTAATCGCAAAATAAACCAAAAAATCCGCAGAGAGCACAGGAAGAAAATTGGCTTACAGTCATAAGTTGTTAGAGCATGCCAAGCAATTAGGACATGATGTTCGAATCGCGTTAGTCGGCGCTGGCCAGATGGGGCGGGGATTTGGCAATCAAGTTCATCGCATGAATGGCCTATCGGTGCGCTTGGTGATTGATATCGATACCAATCGCATCATGCAGCTCTATAAGGATCTTGGCGTTACTGAAGTCATTATGAGCAATGATTTCAAAGAGATCGAATTGGCGCTCATGGATGGCAAATCTTGCGGAACCACCACTACTGAATTTCTAAGCGATCTATCTGCCATCGATTTCATAGTGGAATGCACCGGTGTGCCTGATATTGGCGCACAGATCACTTTCAATGCGCTGGAAGCGAAGAAAGATATTGCAGTACTCAACGTGGAGATGGATGTAACTATTGGTCCGTTACTTCATAAGAAAGCGGTTGAGAATGACTCGATTTATGCAGTCTGCCATGGTGATGAGCCGGTAGAAGCCAAGGTATTGGTCGATTTCGCCCGTGATTTGAACTTTGAGATCGTCTGCGCCGGGAAGGGAAAGAACAATCCCTTCGAACCATTTAGCAATCCAGATACCGTAAAAGATCGTGCAGCTGCCAAACAGATGAATCCCAAGATGCTCTGCTCATTTACCGATGGCACCAAGACCATGACTGAGATGGTGGCGCTAGCGAATACCACTGGGCTAGAACTCTCTAAGCGCGGTATGTACGGTCCAGCATCATCAGTAAAGACTTTGCAAGATACCTTTGCGCTGCAGCAAGATGGCGGCGTCTTAGATCGCCCTGGCGTAGTGGATTACTGCACCGGCGATGTGGCACCTGGCGTCTTTGTCATCGTGCGTACCGACTCGCCATATGTGGCACATGAGATGTCTTATCTATCAATGGGACCTGGACCTTACTTCTCGCTATATCGTCCTTACCATTTAGCTTCGGTCGAGGCGCCACTTACAGTGGCACGCGCGGTGATTGATCGCGAATCATCACTATATGCCGAGAGTCTTAAGGCCGAAGTGGTCTGCATGACTAAGAAAGATATGAATCCTGGTGAGAAGATCGATGGCATTGGCGGCTATTCAGTTCGTGGTTATGCCGATATCGCAAAGGATGCCAAGCGCGATAATTTGGTACCGATTGGTTTAATTCAGGGCGCGACCATCAAGAAAGCCATCAAAGCGGGAGAGTTATTGACCTACGATCATGTGGAGTTAAACGAAGATTCCTTGATTGTTAAGTTGCGCAGACAGCAAGATGCGCTTGGTTTGACCTACGCTTAA
>CAZZLH010000020.1:15911-20698 GCA_964654815.1 uncultured Actinomycetes bacterium | reverse complement strand
GCCGGTGTAAACATTCCCTGCGGCGTGCGCTTGGCTTGGAATTTCGCTTTGATGGCCTCTGCCTCTGCAATCGGGTCTTTCTTGCGCCATTTACCCAAAATCAGCCCAAAGAGATTAGGAATTTGCATACAAATTAGTCTGCCACAATTTACTCATGGAGCGAATTGCAGTGGTGGTTTTAGCTGCCGGTTCTGGCTCCCGCTTTGGCCAAGCGACAAATAAGGTCTGGCTACCACTTAGTGGTCGCCGCATCATCAGCAGGTCATTGGCAAATGGCGCTAAATCATTTAAGAATTGTCGTATCGTTCTGGTGATTCACCCCGACGATCAAGCGATTGCCAAAGAGGTGCTGGCTCGCGAAGTGCCGAATCTAAAGGTAGATATAGTCCATGGCGGCGAGACTCGACATGGATCTGAATTCAATGCGCTAATGCATCTTCGTGGTGCCATCGAAAATGGCGAGTTAGATGTGGTGCTAATTCATGATGGCGCAAGGCCACTTGCTACCCCTGCGCTATTTAAAGAGATCGCAGAGGCGGCGATCAAAAATGGCGGCGCCATCCCGACAGTTCCTTTGGATCCATCAGAACTCGGTACGCCAAACGATGGACCAGTGGTGCGAGTTCAGACGCCTCAAGGATTTAAAGCCAAAGAGTTACTCAGCGCCTATCTGATGGCAGCCAATGATTCCTTTACTGGTACCGATACCGGGGCTTGCATCGAACGCTACTTTCCCTCGATTCAAACTTATTCCGTGACAGCCGAACCAACTAATGTAAAAATTACCTTCCCACAGGATTTGGTAATTGCCGAACATGTTCTAGCGAAAAGGGGGTACCGGGATTGAAGGAAGAGAAGATCACCGCCACCTTGGAGTGTGCACATTGCAAGGCCGAAACGCTGCATGAGTTGGCCTACGCCGGTCGCTTACTAGCCTCTACCACCTGCATGGTATGCAAAACCAAAGTGGTCCACGACGCTGATGATCTACGAGTGGCATATGTAAGAGATCTCGAACATCGCATCAAGACCAAACCCTTTAGGTTATGGCGCAGATTTATCCGTAATCCCGGTAGAACTGTTACGGAATTTCCCGGTAAGGCGCTCAAACAACCAGGAAAATTCTGGGCTGAGATAAAGAGTTTATTTAAGAAGTAGCTCTAATTACTTAACCACCTTCTGCTGCCAGTGCATGAAGGCCTCCATCAAAGTGATCTCCTCGGGGCGATTGATCCGAAGTGACTCTGGATCGGCTTCGACCTCTGAGAGCCTTGCATCACTAGTTAGCGGCAAAGACCAATTGCTAATAGCGCTACCAACAGAGTTGCCCGCAAAATCAATATGGGTTCGGCGAATCACTTCGGGGCTTGAGACCCTACGAACTTTGCTGCGATCAATGGTGTGGGTTAAGCGTGAATCGTCATCGACCGCTTTTAAAGTTTCGGTAAATGCCATAGTTGGTCTTACTGCATCACAACCAAAGAGCCCTTCTAAGGTGCGGTGAAATTGTGCGCTGCGGGTAAGTGGTCGCTGGGCATCGTGCACTGCGATGATCTCAAAATCTAACGGCTCTACTGCTTTGGCCAGCGCAAATGGTTCTCTAGGATTGCAATTAATCTCTGCAAAATCGAAAGAGAGATCGTTGGTCGCTTCGCGCAGCGCCGCAACATCATCGGTTGCGACATAGAGTTTGTTTGAGAGGCTGGTTTCGACGCAGAATTGATGGGCCGCAGTTAGCGCGACTGAGATTAAATTAGAACCATCTAACGGCTGGAGCGCGAGTGGACTACCAACCGTGACTACAACAGATAATTTAAGAGGCAAGAACTTCGTCGAGGATGGTCGCTGCCTTTACCTCGTCGGTGCGCTCTGCAAGCGCTAGTTCGGAGACCAAAATCTGCTTTGCCTTTGCCAACATTCGCTTCTCACCGGCGGAGAGACCACGATCTAAATCGCGGCGATATAGATCGCGCACAACTTCAGCGACCTTGATGACATCACCAGATGCGAGCTTCTCTAAATTGGCTTTGTAGCGGCGAGACCAGTTGGTTGGTTCCTCGGTATATGGCTGGCGTAATACATTGAAGACTCGATCTAGGCCGGCGGAATCTACGACATCGCGTACGCCTACTAGATCTACGTTATCGGCTGGGACTCTCACGGTCAGATCACCTTGGGCGACCTTGAGGACCAGGTAGGTCTTCTCTTCGCCCTTGATGATGCGCTTCTCGATTGCTTCGATTAGAGCTGCTCCGTGATGGGGGTAAACAACGGTTTCGCCGACCTTAAATGTCATTTAACGCCTTTCGATCAAGCCGAATAAGACGAGTATTTTAGCATGAATTCTCGAATCAGTCACCATCGGATTGGCTCTGATAAATCACGTTATTGCTGCGTAAATTTTCGGAAAATTTAGCAAATTGACACTGATAAAATGCGTCAGGAAATCTTGACAAATCAAAAACTCAAGGAGTGCTCGAATGCCTGCTGGCGCAAAAGAGATTGCTAAGAAAGTTGCTATCGCAACAATCGCTTCAGCCCTAGTTCTCTCACTTACCGGTTGTGCCGCTGGTAATAATGCAGTCACCCGAAACATCAAACAAGTCACCGATGGCTCTGAAGCTGAGATAAATAAAGATGGTAATTTAATCTATCTACGCAATATCCATGTTGCGATCAATTCTGCTGGCGATGCTTCGATAATCGGCACCATCATCAATCAAAAAGATACTGAGGATGCTTTGATTGCAGTTGCAATTGGCGCCAAAGAGATCAAGATCGAGCCAATCCCAGCGCTCTTAAATCGGCCAATCACCTTTGGCGGCCCAACTTCAAATGCCAACGCAGTCCTACTTGCTTCTGATTTAGTTGCTGGTACCCATACTACGGTCTCGTTTTTCTTCGGAATTGGTGGCGCGGTAACTATGGATGTCTTGGTAGTTAACGCTTAAATTTGCTCCAGCTTATAGCCACGGCCACGGATCGTCTGAATTAATGATGGATTTGCTGGGTCTGATTCAATTTTCGAACGCAGCCGTTTGATATGCACATCTAAGGTCTTGGTGTCGCCTACATAATCACTGCCCCAGATCCGATCAATCAATTGTTCGCGGGTAAGTACTCGTCCAGCGTGTCGCATCAGATACTCGAGCAACTCAAACTCTTTAAGCGGCAAGGTGATCGGTTCACCCCTATAGGTGACGAGATATCGATCGACATCTAATTTGATATCGCCAACTGTCAATATGTTCTTTGCGCTCTCATCGACATGTATCAGCCCGCTACGGCGCAGCACTGCATTGATTCGGGCTAGCAGCTCCCGTTTGGAGTAAGGCTTGGTTACATAATCATCTGCGCCTAATTCCAGGCCCACGACCTTATCTACCTCATCATCTTTTGCAGTCAACATAATTATCGGCACATTGGAAGTAGCGCGTATCTGGCGACAGACCTCTGTGCCTGGGATGCCTGGCAACATCAGATCCAATAAGACCAAATCTGGCGTTGCTTTATTCAATGCAGCCAACGCCTCATTGCCATCTGCGGCAATCGTTACTTGGTAACCCTCTCTACTCAATAAGAATGAGAGCGGCTCCGAGAATGATTTCTCATCTTCGACGATCAATACGTGAGTCATGAGCTCTGCTTCGATGTCTCGCGGTTGGCTTCTGATGAATTATGAAGCGGCAACAGAACCGTGAAGGTGCTGCCTGTGCCAGGCACGCTCCAGACTTGTACCTCGCCGCCATGGTTTGCAATCACATGTTTTACAATGGATAAACCTAAACCAGTGCCACCGGTATCTCTGGAGCGGGCTGGATCTACGCGATAGAAACGTTCGAAGATTCGTGCTAGATCTGATTCGGCGATTCCCACACCTTGATCGCTGATGGCAATCTCTGCCACATCTGCGACTTTACGTAGCACCACATTTACCTTGGTCTGCTCTGGTGAATAGTTGATGGCGTTATCGATCAAATTGCTGATAGCCATAACCAACTGCCTGCGATCACCGAAGAATTCGATCTCTTCCTCTGCCGCAAAATTCAATTGAATCCTCTGCTTCTCAGCTTGGATCTTGCTTTGGTAGAGCGCCTCTTCGATCACTTTATTTAGCGAGATCATCCCTGCATGCTCCATGGTGTCCTGCGCTTGAATCCTGGATAGGTCAATGATCTCTTGCACCAAATGCGACAACCTGCTGGTCTCAATCAACATCCGCTTTGAGAAATTCTTAACCAATTCCGGATCCTCGCTACCTTCGGCAATCGCCTCCGCCAAGATCGAGATGCCGCCAATCGGGGTCTTTAACTCATGCGAAATATTGGCCACAAAATCGCGCCGCACCGCATCAAGGCGCTGCGCCTCTGAATCATCAAAGATCAGAACAGCCACCATCGCATCGCTACCAATCTTGCTGATTCGCACGCGCCGCTCGTGATAGCCACTAGCAAGTGAACCACGAGGGATTGCCACCTCTGCCTCAATCACTTCTTTGGAATTACGAGCACTCCGCACCAGTTTGCGAATCACTTCTGAGGTAATTCGATTATCGCGAATCAAACCAATATTGCGTACCGGTTCACTGGCGGTAATGACTTCATCATCGCCATTTACCACGATGTAATCGGTGTCGGTTAGTTCTAGCGTGTCAGCTAAAGCGCCATCGAGCTTTTGAAAATTTCCAGAATTTGATCTTTGATCTGACTGAGCAGCTGATTCTGGGGTGCGGCGATACATAAGCAGATCGTAGAAGTCTCGTAGTCGCCCCACAGCGACATTATCTT
>CAZZLH010000020.1:8214-15811 GCA_964654815.1 uncultured Actinomycetes bacterium | reverse complement strand
CATGAATTGGATGATCGGACCATGTTGGTGATTGCCCGCCAATCTCCTGTTGCCGGAGACCTCCGAACCCTGGTTACCTCCTTGCGTATGTCGGCAGATTTAGAGCGCATGGGAGATATGGCCCATCACATCGCAAAACTTGCGCGGATGCGCTATCCCAATTGCGCAGTACCTGATGAGATTCGCGGCATCATCGAGGAGATGGATCGCGTAGCAGTTAGCATCATTCAAAAGACCACAGCGGCCATCGATACCCGCAACACGACTTTAGCGATTCAATTAGAGAAAGATGACGATGAGATGGATCGCCTACATCGTCAGCTATTTAAAGTATTAATGGATGAATCCTGGCCACATGGCGCAGAGGTTGCGATTGATATGACACTGCTTGGCCGTTACTACGAACGCTGTGCTGACCACGCTGTTTCAGTCGGTCGCCGCGTCTATTACATGGTCAACGGCGAATACAACTCTTAACTTACTTCTTACCCTGATTTGCTACCGCTTCAATTGCGGCCTCGGCCGCAATTGGATCTAGATACTCTCCGCCATTTCTAACTGGAGTTAAATCAGCGTTTAATTCATAGAGAAGCGGAATTCCGGTTGGGATATTTAAGCCAGCGATCTCTGAATCCGAGATACCATCTAAATGTTTGACTAACGCACGCAGAGAATTTCCGTGAGCGGTGACCAATACGTTCTTGCCCGTCTCTAAATCCGGCACGATTGATTCATGCCAGTATGGCAACATCCGAGAGACCACATCTTTTAAGCACTCAGTGCGTGGCATCGCACTACCTAAGTTTGCATAGCGCGGATCATTTGCCTGGCTAAATTCATCATTTAACTCGATGGGCGGTGGCGGCACGTCATAAGACCGGCGCCATAACTTGAATTGCGCTTCGCCATAAGCGGCCAAAGTCGCTGCCTTATCTTTGCCTTGCAACGCTCCGTAATGGCGCTCATTTAGCCGCCACGAGCGCTGCACCGGAATCCAGTGGCGATCACAAGCATCCAACGCGATCTGTGCTGTTTGAATCGCGCGACGAAGCAGCGAGGTGTGCAGTACATCAGGTAGCAGATTGCGCTCTTTTAACAATTCGCCACCGCGCTTTGCTTCGGCCTCGCCAGTCTTGGAGAGTCGAACATCCACCCAACCGGTAAAAAGATTTAGCGCATTCCACTCTGATTCGCCATGACGTAAAAGAATCAACGTTAATTTAGCTTGACTCATGGTGCGTACTTCGCCATCGGTAAGTGTGCGATTAGACGATCATAGACATCTAAGGTGCCCCGAGCAGTGGCATCCCAACCAAAGTGCGATGCATGTTCGATCGCGCCCATTGAAAGTAGCACTCTGCGCTGTGGCTCCATCAATAAACGGGAGATCACCGAAGACCAAGCGCGAGGATTGTGACCATCTACCAATACACCAGAAATACCATCCGCTACTGCAGTGCGTAATCCACCAACTGCGCTGGCAACTACCGGAGTGCCACAGGCTTGTGCTTCAAGTGCAACCAAGCCAAAACTCTCTGAGTAACTTGGTACGCATACCAAGTCAGAGGCGCGAAATAGATCCGGCAGTTTTTCGCGCGAGATTGGCGATAGGAATTTGATGATGTCATCTAATTTCAACCAATTTACCAATTCGCGAAGCCGGATATCCTCATTGCTCTTTGCACCTGATGATCCACCTGTGATCAACACCGTTAAATCCTTACGCAGCTCAGGGTTATGCGACATCATCTCGTTGATGGCGCGAATCAAAACCTCTGGACCTTTATGGGGTTGGATTCGACCAACGAAAGTTACGATCAACTTCTCCTTGGCAAGGCCCAAGTTCTGACGTGCGCTCTTACGATCTGGGGTGAAGCTATATAGATCAACACCTGGCATAACCACGCACACGTTATCGGGGCAGGCATCGTAAAGCGCTACTAATGAAGCAGCTTCGGCTTCGGTGTTGGCAATTAACGCATTTGCAGCTTGGACAATCTGAGATTCACCCTGCACGCGAATCATCGGCTCTGGGCTCTCGCCTTCAGCTAGCGATAAGTTCTTAACCCGCGCCATGGTGTGCATGGTGTGCACCAAGGGGATTTGATATTCCTTGGCGGCAGACATCGCAACTTTGCCACTAATCCAATAATGTGTATGTATTACTTGATACTGCTCATTCTTTACTTTGGCTTTGAATTCGGCAGCCATCGCTGGAATCAGTGAGGGAATCTCTTCCTTCTTGGTTCCGATTGGTAGCGCCAAATGAATGATGCGAATTCCTTTGGAGTAATCAAGGATTTCGGGTTGATCGTCAGAGATCTTTCGCGTGTAGATATCTACATCGACGCCCATTGCGGCCATGCGCTTGGCAGATTCGATTACATAGATATTCATGCCACCGGCATCACCGGTGCCAGCCTGTTCTAGTGGCGAGGTATGCACCATCACCAACGCCACTTTATTTCTCACGCTGATAAGTTTAAGGGTGAATATCCGCTAAGGCGAGTTGAGATTTCTGATGCCACGGCAGACCAACGCTTAATATCGGCATCGCTAAATTTCTCCGCACGGACCAGGTAAGTATTGACTGCTAAGTCGCCTTTGATTTGAAAATAGCCAAGCAGCCACCTGGCGCTCACTCCTTCTCCAATCTGCGTCAATACCACTCGACCCTTTACACCATCAGCAAAGATGAATTTTGGCGCTTCTAAGAATTGATATTTAGTGATCACGCCTTGTGCTGCCACAGCGCCACCAGTGACTTTGCATTTAGCGATTACTGCATCTAAATCGGTGAGAGCGGATGCGGCACTTGCGGCATCTTTATAACGCACGGTTTCGGTAGATAAGAATGAATAGGGGCTACCCTCTTTATAAGCTGCAACTTGGCGGCGCAAAGTGCGAGTCTTCTCAGATGGGAAATCACCGCTACAGACATCTAATGTGGCATCCAACAAAGTCGTGCCACGAGCAATCGGAAGTAATTGATAATCTTGATCGAAATCTGAGATCTGGAAACCATATTTAGCGATAGCCAACTGCTCTTTATCTTCTAAAGATGGGTCGACTATTGCAACTTTTCGTTGGACTTTACCGGTCTGTTTCCATTGCACTGCTACCTGTGCCAGGCCTTGAACTGTTAAATCCTTACCTGATAGCCGGACTACTCTCTTGATCTTGCCCACTGATAACTTCAAAGTCTCAGTGCCTGCTTTGAAAGTTCCGACTGGCGCGCCATTTATATAAGCGGTGCCGCTACCTCTAGCAACTCTTACCTCTAAATCTCCACTGACGCTAAATGAGAAATTACAAGTCCCAGTACAACTGATATCGGTGCCGCTCACCTTGGTCTTTCCGGTGGTTTTGGCAAAAGTCGCAGGGATAAAGGTAAGTCCTAAAGTTAAATCACCCTCCACACCATTACCGCGACAATCAAATACTTGCGCTTTACCGACTGCATCACCAGCAAAGCGCAGCTCTGGTGCGCTGTTTACATTAGTAGCGCGGTCGGTGCGCGCCACGATAAAACCATCGCTATTTGCTACCTGCACGCTACAGATGCCGCTACCAGCATCTGTTGCGCCAATCCAAGTTAATTTGGTGCCAGTGTTGTTGACCGCAGCAATTCGAAAATCACTTGTTACTACTGGTGCGCCCCGATCGATCACCACATTGACGCTTTGAGACCAAGCGCTGGTATTGCCATAGATGTCGATACCTCGGACTTTCAGGGCATAACTGCCCTCAGGTAAATCCTTTACATGTAGCGATTTCAAAGGGTTTAAAGGCGATAAATAGGTCGGAGTCCAACTACTTGCCTCGCTACCAACCACATCAATGATTTTCTCATTGGTAGAGATCTGGAATTTATCAATCACGCTATCTGCATCCTCATAGCCTGCTTGAATCAACTCTGTCTCTGGTGAATTCCAGAAATTCGGGTTGGTTAAAACCGGCGTGGGCGGTGCGACTGTGTCGGCTCTTCGATTGATGGTGACCGCGATGCTATCCATATCTTTCTGCACCGCGCTGACTGAGACATTGCCACTTGGATTCAAGAAGGTGCGACCAAATGGCAGAGTCGGTGAGCCACTTACTGTGGCATTGCTGCGATAGACAAAATTATCTAAATTCAAGAGCCAAACATCGCTAGTCACCAAATCTTTTGGCGCCTCTACGGCATCTGAGGCATTTGGCGAGACAATCGATGAGACAGGTGGCGGATCGGTTCGATAGATCGCAAGTCCCGGGGTGTAACCATCTGAAGCTTTGCGATACTCCATCCAATAAGTTGATTTACCATCACGCACAAATATTGCTCTCGTACCAGATGGCGCATTGGTAAATTTCAAATCGATAGTCTGGCTCTTCCAGACCTGTGCCACATCTTCATCTTTAATTATTCCCATCCGCCACTGGTGATAAGTCGAGAGCGGACCTTTAATATCTATGTTGCTCATGACATCAACTGCACCACCATATTCAATGGCGTTGCAATTGCTCCATGCGCCATCTGATCCATTATTGGCGCAACGAATTAGATTGGTGTGTCCTAGTCCTAAGGTATGGCCCAGTTCATGAGTAATTACAAATGGTGAAGCATTGTTCTTCAGAATCATTAACCCACCAGGTGTCTTGGCAGAGCCAATCAATGACTTACCCTCCCAGACGCAATTAGGTCGTGGCGCAGGGCTTAAGAGCACCAAATAACGTGAGGCGTAATCAGCGGTTGGATACCGGGTGTAGAAAGCGCGCCTCGCATCTCGCATATAAACCGATGATTCGCTGCCTTCACAAATTAACGGCACAGTCATCGTCAATGGCGTACTTACCACATTGCCAACTTGGAAATTGATACCACCTGGCCAATTGACTGCAAGCGCACTCCATCGCGAGGTAACTTCATTAGTGATTGCGCTACGTACATCATTGACGCTTACTGCTGGCGCGCTTGCGCCTGGCCAGGTGATGGCCACGACGTCGATGATTCGATTCTCCGCCGCTTGGACTGGCGAAATACCAATCGCAATTAGCGATGCAGTAGTGAGACCAGTGAATAACTTGGCGAGAGACTTTGGTGTTTTCAAAGCGTAGCCCGAATCTCTCCGACAACTCGGCCACCACCAAGAATCTCAGGCCGCTTTACTTCAAAGTCAAAACCTAATTTGGCAAATGCGCTCTGTAGCAGCAGTAGATGCGCACGATCGGAACCATCGGAGACTTTGAAGGCCACAGTGCGACCATCTGGCAAGAATCCAACTTGCACGCCCTCTGCGCCGACTTTCAAAAATAGACCTGGCACCTGTTTCATCAACTCAGTATCGGTACGACCAATTCCAGCCACCATCTCTGGATGCGCCAAACAAGCCGCGACTACCTGCTTATGAACTGGATCATTTGATTTCGCTAAGTTACGAAAAGATCTTGCTAGGCCCCGAAGTGATAGTAAAAATAATGGTGCGCCACAACCATCTGTAGAAATCTTGGCAACTTTCTCCTCAGCCAACATCTCAAACTCTTCGCGTATCGCTACCTGTAGTGGATGTGCTGGGTCTAGGTAATTCTCTATCGGCCAATCGTTTGCCACGCAGGTGGCCAACATTCCTGCATGTTTGCCGCTGCAATTCATCGCAAGGCGAGTGGGTTCTTTATCGCCCCAAGCCTTCTTCTCTTCAATACCGATTGGTCTATCTGGAATACATTGCAGCGCCGATTCAGTTAGCCCTGCGGATCTGAGGATTTCGAAGGCAGTTTCTTGGTGCGCATCGCTACCCGAGTGGCTACCGCAGACAAGAGCAAGGCTCCGTACCGGCGAAATAAGACCTTTCCTAACCATCGCACTAGCTTGGATCGACTTAATCGCAGAACGAGGGTAAATAAGGGCATCGGGCTCTCCTTTGGTGATTACTGCTGCGCCATTTGCATCAAGTGCAATCAAATGGCCAAAATGTTTTGATTCAACTACGCCATCGCGGACCAACTCCGCTAATACTGATTCCGACATTAGATATCGACTAACTAGCTTTGGACACGTGCCATGGTGGACCAGATATGTGGCTGCAACTCTTTATCGGGAGTCTGCATGTCATAAGCGAAGAAGAGTTCGCCCTCGACCAAGCCATATAACCGATGGCCACCGGAGACTTGTTTGGCCTTAACGCCATTGATCACGCCATCGAAGGCCAATTGAATGCGCGGGCCATCGACTAAACCAACCCACGCTTCGGAGTGGCCATTGGAGTGCGCCAACATCACATCAAGGATCTTGCCTTCACGGATATTCCAAAACCCGGTCTCTGATGCGCTCTGTTTGATGATCTCGTTATTGTCATCAATCAACCAGGAGCGTGAGAAGTAGGTCAAGAAATTTCGACCATCATGATTGAAGGTAACTTCATGGGCGAATTGAAATGGCGCAACGCCGGCATACTCACCTTGTCCCTTACCGGACCAAGTGCCAATCAACCAAGCAAGTGGGTATAACTCCTCCGGCAGATTCTCTGGGATCGTAAAGGCCATTTACTTGATTCTCCGTAGCGGTCTCTGCCGTGGTTTTAATAAAAGGCCAAAGGCCAATAGCGCTATGCCTACGATGATTGTGATTGCGCCAAGAAGTAGCGAAGTTACATACTCCATAGCCCCAGCCTAATTCCTATTAAGAAAAATGCTATTTATTATCGATTTGCGCAGCAATTCCGGCTACTTGTAGCGGGGCATCTTCGGCCACATTTCGTTTAACCACCGCGAGCGCAATATTTCCGAGCTCATGATGGCGCGCTACCGATCCGACGAATCCGACCTTTATCCCATCACGCATTACATCTGAACCTACTTCGGGTAGATCAATCTCGCTACCATCTAGATGTAGCAGAACCAATTTGCGTGGCGGTTGGCCCAGGTTATGTACCTTTGCCACTGTCTCTTGGCCGCGATAGCAGCCTTTATTTAAATGCACTGATTTATTAAGTAGCCCCAATTCATTGGGGATAGATTTATGGTCAGTATCAATACCGATGCGTGGCCTAAGCGCGGCAACCCGCTTGGCCTCCAAGGCCCAGACCCCAACCTGGGTAGCGCCCGGAAATTCCAACTTCTCTCCGCGGTTGATCAATTGATATGGCCCACCTAAATCATCGGTTGCGCCAGGAATTCGTAATAAAGATTTCTCACTTGATGCATCGCGCACCTCTACCCGCATGGTAAATCGCATCTTATTTAGATATTCAATCAGCGGCGCCGCGCGATCTACATCCACAATCAACCACGCGGTATCGCCATCATCAAAGATCAAGAATTGATGTTCGATATGACCCAAGTGATCCAGGATCAACGCGCTACTCCAGCCACCGGCAAAGCTCTCCAAATGCTGGGTGGTTAAATCATGTAACCAACGTAAGCGATCCGGGCCTTTTATTGCGACGATCTCTAAATGCGAAAGGTCTGCCCAAGCGCTGCCATTATCTAGCGCGCGTTGCTCCTTTACCGGATCGCCAAAATGGAGCACTGCGCCGCGATCTGGCCCTGACTGAAGCAGAAGCTTGCCTTCAGAACTGATTAGTTCTTGATTAATCTGCGACATCATTTGGGCGCAATC
>CAZZLH010000020.1:4072-8114 GCA_964654815.1 uncultured Actinomycetes bacterium | reverse complement strand
TGCCTTCAGAACTGATTAGTTCTTGATTAATCTGCGACATCATTTGGGCGCAATCTAACTTTTACTATCTAACTTTTACTATTTGTTGGCGCAGTTAGCGCATAGACCACTTATCGCAAAGTGCGAAACATCGGTCTTAAATCCATAATCATCAGAGAGCGATTGCACGAAAGTCGCAGCGACTTCAAGCGGCGCATCGCCAATCGAGCCACAATCTTCGCAGACCAAATGGAGATGATTTAACTGCTCTGCTGCGTGATAGGTCGCGCTGCCATGGCCTAGGTGGGTGTGCTGGACTAAACCAACATTCTCTAGCGTCTCAAGGTTGCGATAGACCGTGGAGAGATTAATTCCGGGATGGGTCTTTCGCACATGTTCGGCGATCTCTTCTGGAGTTGAGTGTCCTAATTCGCGGACCGCAGCAAGCACCAATTCACGTTGAGGGGTAAGGCGTAAGCCCTTTTGATGTAATTCATGTTTGCCGGCCATGGCCAAAGTCTACTTGCTAAATAGCCGCGACTTAGCCGAGCTGATTTGCTGCTTACTTACTAGCGCGCAAACGTGCAATACGTAGGTAAATCTCGCAACCGAGGCAGAAGTTAAAGGCAGCATTTAAGAAGGCTGCGGCTAGCGCGAAGCTAACTGCGATCTGAAATAACGCCGGTGAGAATGCTGCGCCAATCAAACCCACTACCGCGAAGCCAAAACCAACCTGCTGGGCGAATTTAGGTGGGCGAACATCTTCAAGTACCGCTTCGGATTTCAACTTTGGCTTTACAAAATTCTTGAAGATCTCTGCATATGGTGTGTACTGCGGACCTTTAAAAGCTCCGATTGCAAATACAAATGCCTGGGCTAGTAACAAGAATGGTGAGTGGGTCGCAAGTGTTAGCGCTAAAACTAAAGTGGTAAGTAGCGCTGAGAATCTTGGACCGCGCGCATCGATAGTGGTGGTTGGGGTTGATTCATTAGTAATAGACATAGCGGGATATTAGGAAAAAGCGCCAAATACTTCTCGCTAGAGATTTGTTCTTGCTAAGAGTTTGCGAATTGCCACCGCTTAAATCGGGCGATGTGGCACCGACTCCTGCGTCTCTGATTGTGAGGTATTGAACTTATAACCCACGTTACGGACGGTATCGATAACCGATTCAAACTCTGGGCCCAACTTGGCGCGCAGGCGCCGGATATGAACATCCACGGTACGAGTTCCGCCAAAGTAGTCATAGCCCCAGATCTCAGAGAGCAGCTGGGCACGGGTAAACACCCGTCCGGGATGTTGCGCCAAAAACTTAAGTAACTCAAACTCCTTGAAGGTCAGATCCAAAGTGCGACCTTTGATCTTCGCGGTATAGGCGTTCTCATCGATTACCACCTCACCGCTTCGAATCTCAGATTCCAAACTTGTGAACTCTGCTTGCGTCCGCCCTATGGCAATGCGAATCCGCGCATCAATCTCAGCAGGTCCTGCAGTATCGAGGATTACATCGGTTGCGCCCCACTCAACTGTGATCGCAGATAGTCCACCTTCGGTGGCAATCAAAATAATTGGAGATGAGATTCCGGTAGTTGAGATCAGACGCATCAATGACTTGGCACCTGGTAAATCTCGGCGCGCATCGACAAAGAGCAATTCAAAATCAGGAGTATCAATCAAAGCTGATGCTTCGGCTGGTGCCACGCGAACTTGATGCGAGAGCAAACCAAGTGCAGGAAGCACATCAGCAGATGCTCCCTTGGAATTGGTCAGTAATAGCACGCGAGCCATTGAGGCAGAATACTCTGGTGAATATCTGGTTACCAATTCTGGTCCTTGCCCTTGCTGGCGCATTCGGCCTTTGGTGGCGCGCAAATCAAGGCAAACTTAAGCAAACTTCTGGCCTACATAAATTTGTTAGCGCGCAAGAGATCGGTATCGAATTAGGCGAACGAGTGACCATAGTGCAGTTCTCATCCTCATTCTGCAGTCCTTGCAAAGCCACAGCACAGATCATCACCAACTTAATCAAAGATATGGCTGATGTTTCATACGTACAGATAAGTTCCGAAGATCATCTGCAACTAATCGAGAAGTTCGATATTCGCAGCACTCCGACCGTGATCTTCTTTAATAGCCATGGCATGGAGGTCGGTCGCGCAGTTGGCACTCCGACCAACCAACAAGTCTTGGCTGCAATCTCCAGCGTGCGCTAACGCGCAAATTGAACCTTCGCCCCACTTAATGAGAGAATAACGCTGTTGTTTCTGGGGTCGGTGTAATTCCGAACCGGCAGTTAAAGTCTGCGACCCGATGGCATCCAGTTATCGGTGGACTCAGTGAGATTCTGAGACCGACGGTTAAAGTCCGGATGAGAAGAGACAGCCATGTTTTTTGGTGCGCAGACTTCTGCCACCATTTTCTCGCACCCCAGATCCATTTTGGAATTTAACTGGGGAGGTAACCATGAACGCAACGCTTGCGATGCAGCGCGCGATCGAAATCTCCCGACTTGGTTTAGGTAAGACCAAAGGTAATCCAATTGTCGGCGCGGTTATCTTTAACGAAGAGGGATTGATCGCCGAAGGTTTTCATCAATCTGGCCCACATGCGGAAGTGGTGGCGATTCAAAGCGCGCTAAAGCAGGCGCGAGATCTATCTGACGCTGCTATTGCAATCTCACTTGAGCCATGTAACCACCATGGCAAGACTCCACCTTGCACAGATGCAATCATCGAATCTGGCATCAAAACAGTTTATTTTGCGGTAAAGGATCCCAATGCAATCGCAGCTGGTGGCGCAGCAAAGTTACAAACTGCAGGAATTGAGGTAACCCAAGGGTTACTTGCCAAAGAAGCTGAGCAAGCAAATCGCGCTTGGCTTACCAAAATCCAGAAAGCACGCCCTTATTTCACTTGGAAGATCGCCGCTACTTTAGATGGCAAAGTCGCCGCAGCAGATGGCAGCAGCAAATGGATCACAAACTCTGAATCAAGAGCATATGTGGCAAAAATGCGCGCTGAGAGTGATGCGATTCTGGTTGGTACCGGCACAGTTTTAGCCGATGACCCGAATTTAATCCCTGATGGCTATGATAACCGCCCGCTTCGAGTAGTGGTAGGGCAGCGCGAAATTCCCGCAAATGCCAAAGTTAAAGATACCCGCGCACCGTTTTACCAATTCCAGAGCCATCAACTTAACCAACTAGGAAATGAATTAGTGGCGCGTGAGGTAAATAGCGTGCTGGTAGAAGCTGGTCCAACTCTTGGCACAGCGCTATTTAAAGCTGGTTTGATTGATGAGCTAGCGCTCTTTACCGCGCCAAAGTTATTAGGTAGCGGGCGCGATTTCATCGAAAGCTTAGATATTGCCACAATCAGCCAGGCCCAGGAATTAACGCTAATTGAGCGCAGAGAATTTGGTTCGGATCTCTTTGCTAGATATCAGGTAGGTGCTTGATGTTTACGGGAATCGTCGAAGCGCAAGGCAAAGTCATAGAGATCGTCAACGGCGCTGATAGCGCGCAAGTGACCATCGCAGCCCCTGGTTTCTTTAGCGATATCAAATTAGGTGATTCGATATCCGTAAATGGTTGCTGCTTGACTGCCACCAGCAACACCGCTGATCAATTCACGGTGGATGTAATGAAGCAGACCTTGGCACTTACCAATATCGGCCAATTAAGAGTGGGCGCGGAAGTCAATTTAGAGAAAGCTATGAAAGTCTCAGATCGCTTAGGCGGTCATATCGTGCAGGGCCATGTAGATGGCATCGCAACAATAAAGGAGACCAAAGCAGGCGCGGATTGGTACGAGATGATCGTCGAAGTTCCTGCGCATCTATTGAAATATATGCAGGCCCAAGGCTCGATTACTTTAAATGGCGTCTCGCTAACGATTGCAAAATTAGATGATGCTTTGCGCCAAGTTAGCGTCTGGTTGATACCTGAGACTTTGAAGCGGACCAATTTGGGCCAACTGGTCACAGGCGAGCAAATCAATCTAGAGGTTGATGTCTTGGCCAAGTATGTCGAGCGCATCATGAAGGCAGGTAGCGATGAATAAA
>CAZZLH010000020.1:0-3972 GCA_964654815.1 uncultured Actinomycetes bacterium | reverse complement strand
GATGTCTTGGCCAAGTATGTCGAGCGCATCATGAAGGCAGGTAGCGATGAATAAAGCACTTGCCGATTTCAAAGCCGGAAAGTTTGTCATCGTCACCGATGATGAATCTAGGGAGAACGAAGGCGATCTCTTCATTCTGGGTGAATATGTAACTGTGGAGCAGATGGGCTTCATGGTCCGCTACACCTCAGGCGTCATCTGCGCCGCAATTACAGAGGAGATTGCTAATGGGTTGGATCTGCCCTTTATGGTCAAGCGCAATGAAGATAGTAAGCAGACGGCTTTTACTGTTTCTATAGATGCCAAGGCTGGGTTGACCACCGGCATTAGCGCAGCAGAGCGCGCCACTACTTTAAAATTTTTAGCAATGCCCGATGCGCTAGCCGCTGACTTTGTCCGTCCGGGCCACATATTTCCGTTGGTGGCAAACTCCGGTGGTCTATCTGCCCGACGTGGCCATACCGAAGCGGCGGTGGTGATGGCAAGCGCAGTTGGCGCAAGCCCTGTGGTCGCTTTATCAGAGCTAGTTAATGACGATGGCAGCATGATGCGCGGTAAGGCGTTAAGTGAATTTGCCACCGCTCATGACATCGAGATCATTTCGATTGAGGAGTTAGCTAAGGAATTCTCGAGTATCACTTTTGGTAGCAAAAAAGAGATTCGCTGGGCGAATTTTCCACGAAATGGCGCCGAGTGGCAGATCGGTATCTATAAGAATAATTTCGGAATCGAACATGCGATTTTGAAGTTTGGCCAACCAGGCGTCGAACCGCTACTTAGACTTCATAGTGAGTGCTTGACTGGCGATTCGCTAGGTAGCAACCGCTGCGATTGCGGCGATCAATTAGATAAAGCCTTCAAGGAGATCGAAAAGCATGGCCACGGGTACATTCTCTATCTGCGCGATCATGAAGGGCGCGGCATTGGGCTAGCTGCCAAAATCGAGGCCTATATCTTGCAAGATGCGGGTTATGACACCGTGGATGCCAATTTGAAATTAGGGCACAAGATCGATCAACGTGAATGGCAGGATGCCGCCGAGATCTTGCAGCAACTTGGCATCTCACGCTTTAAATTGCTGACCAATAACCCAGAGAAGGTCAGCAAATTGCAGAGCTATGGCTTTGAGATCGAACGAGTAGCGATTCTCGGTCAGGTTAACGCAAATAATGAATTTTATTTGAAGACCAAACAGAGCCGTTTGAGTCATGAGTTGGGCATTTAAGGAATAGGGAGTTAAAAATGTCAGGTGCCGCACCAAGATTTAATATCAAAGATGTCAAAGGCAAGAAAATCGCCCTGGTATCTTCAAGTTGGCATCCCGAGCTCTGCGATAAATTAATCGCTAGCGCAATTAGAGCCTGCCAAGAACATGGCGTGCAGCACGAACTCATTTATGTGCCTGGCAGTTTTGAGATCCCACTTGCTGCGGCAAAGGCGTTAAATAGCGGATTCGATGGCGCAGTCGCGCTTGGTCTGGTACTGCGTGGTGAGACCGCGCACTTTGATTATGTCTGCCAAGGCGCCACAGATGGCATCATGCAGGCGCAGTTGCAATATCTAAAACCCATCGGCTTTGGCATCTTGATGTGCGACACCTTGGAACAGGCCCACGCGCGCGCCGGTGGCAAAGTGGAAGATAAGGGCTACGACGCAACTATCGCCACGCTCGCTTTGCTATAACTAAAAAATTAAGATCGGAATCAGTACCAGGTAGCGATCTCAGCGGCCATCTCTCTAAACGCTTTGGTATGTGCATCGACATCTGCTTCGGTAGTGACTGGCGAAATCAACGCCATATTATGAAAAGGCGTAAGCAAGAAACCATCATTTAGTAATCGTAAGTGGATATATTGCTCAAGTTCGAAATCCCCTGCATTAGCGGCCTCTCGCCCAGTCCGCGGCGCCTTTGACGCAAATAAATATTCACCGCGAGCGCCTAAGCGATTGCAATGCCACGGTAATTTAAATTCATTAATCGCGGCATCAACGCCATCACACCAACGATCGCCAAGTGCGATCATCTTCTGGAAATTATCTTCGGTAAGCACTTCGGTCAAAGTGGCACGCATCGCCGCAAGTGAGAGCGCATTACCTGCCAAGGTGCCACCGATACCGCCGGTATCGATAACTTCGCGCTCTACTTTGGCTGCGATCTCATCTGCGATCGTGTGGGTCATACCGAATGTTCCCGTGGGGATACCCCCACCAATTGCTTTGCCGATCACCAAGAAATCTGGTTTTAGCCCAAGCTGCGCAGTCATTCCGCCATAACCAACGCTAATTGTGTGCGTCTCATCGATGATCCATTTGGCGCCATATCTCTTGGCCAACTCACCGACTGCGTGTAGGTAGCCATCATCTGGTAACACGATGCCCACATTGGTCATCGCAGGCTCCATCAAGATCGCAGCAACATCGCCATGCGCTAGCGCTCTTTCCATCGCAGCTAAATCATTAAATTCCACCACCCGTGTGGTCTGATCAAGTGCCACTGGCGCACCGATATTTCCTTCGCGTGAGATGGTCTGGCCATCTTTATCTAAAGTGGCAAAGCTTTCATCGACCGATCCGTGATAGCAGCGATCAATTACGATGATTTTGCTACGCCCAGTTATCAATCTGGCATAGCGAATCACATGGCGATTGGCATCGGTTGCGCTAACTGTGTACTGCCAAAGCGGTAGCCCAAATCGCGCCGCAAGGCTCTGCGAAACCACCAATGAATCCTCGGTAGGCAACATCGCAGTCATACCTTTATCGAGTTGGGATTTCAGCGCATCAACCGTTGCTATTGGCGAGTGGCCGGTCATCGAACCAGTATCGCCAAGACATAGATCTATATATTCATTGCCATCGACATCGGTAAATCTGGCACCACTGGCGGTTGCGACAAAGGTGGGATAGGCGCCTGGCCATTTAGACATCCAAGACATCGGAACGCCACCTGGCATCACTGATTTGGCGCTTTTAAATAACTCACCCGATTTCGGGGTGCGGGCTAAGAATCGCGCACTTTCGCGCTCTGTGGCCGCAATTAACTTCTGGCGATTCATACCTTGGAATCTAATTTAAAGTGGATTAAATGTAAAAAGCGCCTCGACATAGTGGTTATCGCTACCTAAATTTAAATCCAATTTACCGGTAGGTTTAATTAAATTAGCCGCATCCGGTGGCGCGGTCTGCGGTTCGATACATATGCCCTCGGAATCCTCGGTATAGACCACCCACCATGGCGCATCGCTTTCGATATCAATCTGCAGCACGCCATCCCAAATAACACTTGGCACCCCGCGCACCTCAGTAAAGGCATCATCCCAAGCGCCCTTTGCTGGCGCCACTAATTCACCTGTTGGAAGTCCATCTTTATCGCGCTGCAACATTTGACCTGCATTAAATTGCAACTCTAATTCGCTACCTGCGCCAATCTCTCGCGCAAACCAAGGATGCAAACCAAGCCAAGCCGGTAACTTGCAACCATTCTCGTCATATTCCAGCGACCAACGAATCGCATCATCCAAAACTTCGATGCGCTGTTCTAGCGTCGCGCCGCCATATGGCTCTGGTAATTGCAATAGCGCACGCCCTGGACCGATATCTTGCCAAGAGGAGGTAAAGCCAAAGCCATGAATTGCATGCGGCGGATCGATATTGGTGGGCAGCTCCACAAAATCCTCGCCGCTAACCCGTAATAACCCATCACGTATCCGCCCAGCCCATGGACCAAGCGGGTACCAGCCATAATTCAAAACACTTCCGCGAAAAGGCACCGTAATCTGCATATCGCGCCAGAGCAGCGAACTTATCCGCGCGCCATTATCTAAATCAATGGTGATTTGAAATTCCGCATCATCAATAAATTGCATTAATGATTTAACTCTCTGGCAGTCGGCGGTTGCGCACCTTTTCTGCTGCAGGTGATTGCGGCAGCTCTCGCTGCTTTCTCTAAGGTCACAAGTAACGCAGCGCCAT
>CAZZLH010000019.1:3904-25025 GCA_964654815.1 uncultured Actinomycetes bacterium | reverse complement strand
TTCATAAATAACGCATTGAGGCGACGGGTAGTAAAGAAGAGACCCGCTGCGATAAATACCGAGAAATATGCAACATGAATGAAAATCGAGCCATCAATTGTTCCCAAGGTGAGCATGCGCATCAACTCGATTCCTTGAGTAAGTGGTGTCCAATAAATAATCGCGGCCAGCCAGTTTGGCAAGATTGAGAGCGGAAAGAATGATCCACTAAATAGGGTAAGTGGCAGCAAGACAATATTTATCAAGCCCATTTGTTGGTAGCTTGTCATGTAACTGGTAAGTGCCATTCCGATTGCGGCAAAACCAAAACCGATCAGCGCTCCAGCTGGTATGGCGAGTACTCCCCACCAAGATTTAATCAGTCCAAGCGGCGTGACCACTGCCATAAATGCCGTGGAGTAGAGCGAACCGCGAAGCAGCGCCCAAGATATTTCACCAAGTGCCACGTCCATCGGACCAAGTGATGTTGCCAGCATTGCGTGATAAAGGCGCGATTCATGTAATTTAAAAAATACATTCCATGTTGAATCGAGAATCGCACCAGTCATCGCGGCAGTAGCGAGAAGTCCAGGCGCAATAAAAGCGGCGTATTGAACGACTTGGCCAGAATCTAATTTGATAGTACCGATGAAATTTCCCACGCCATATCCAAAGACCACCAAGTTCAATAATGGCTCGATAAACCCAGAGAGCACCACAATCCAGGCGGAACTCTTAAATTGGATCCAACTCCGCTCTAGTACAACTCTCGAACGACCGGCATAGATTCCTTCTCCAGGTTTGCCCTTTCGCCCCTCAGCAATTGCGATAGCGGTCAAGAAACTCATTTTGCCAATCGTTTCTCGTAGGCTCTAATTGCTACGGCAAGCCCAATTACCACCATGGCAAACAAGAAGATCACATGAACCCAAACCAGCCACAACGGTACAGCGCTGCCATAAGTTAAGAATCGACCTAAATCAGTGGCATGCCACAAGGGAGAGATCCAGCCAATCCAGCGTAGGTAAATTGGCACGGATTCAAGTGGGAAGAAGGTGCCACTTAGAAAGAACATCGGAGTGATGATGAAACGTCCAACGAAAGTGAAAAATTGATCCTCATTCTTGGCCTTTGCGGCAAAAGCCAACATCACTGCGCCAAATGCAGCGCCAGCTAAGAATCCAGCGGGCAATGCAAGCCATGCGCTAGATGCTTGTAGCGCACCGAGTAACACCATCACTACGAAGTAGCAAGAGACGGTAAATGCATTACGAATCATTGCAGCCCAATAAACCCCAAGTGCAATCTGTCTACCATTTAATGGCGTAGCGTTAATGGCATAGAAGGTTTTTGACCAGAGAAATCCTTCAAAGGTAGGAAAGACCGTCTCATCCATCGTTCCTTGGATCGCGGCATTTGCAAGGAGCGCTGGTGCGAGAAAGACCAAATACTTAACGCCATCTATTCCGCCAGAGTTTTGATTTATTAGCGTGCCAACACCGATACCAATGGCAAGTAGATAGAGCAATGGGCTTGCGACTGAATACAAGATTATTACAGAGGCGAATTTGCGCATATTGGCCAATCGTGCCTCTAGTACATATCGTGAACCACCCGTTGCGATTTTGCGCATTATTCGATCAAAGTTCTTCCGGTTAGACGCAGGAATACATCTTCCAACGATGAGCGGCGGACCAATGAAGTGCGCGGCTGCATTCCCGCCCGCATCGCATCTTCGAGCACTTTTTCGGCATCCTCGGCATATAGCAGGATTCGATCAGGCAGCACCTCAACTCGTTCGCACATCTCCTGCAATTGCTTGGCGTAATTTTGATTGTTGTCAGAACCGAAGCGAAGCTCTAATACCTCTTTAGAAGAGTATCGCTTGATTAGATCGACGGGCGAACCTTCCGCCATTATCTTGCCCCGATCAATCACGATTAAGCGCTCGCAGAGTTGTTCTGCCTCATCCATGAAGTGTGTGGTAATCACCAAAGTGACGCCTTTTTCTTTCAACCTGAATAGGCGATCCCAGAGGATGTGTCGCGCTTGCGGATCTAGCCCTGTAGTTGGTTCATCTAACATCAAGATATCTGGCTCAGAGACGAGTGCTCTGGCGATAGTTAAGCGCCGCTTCATGCCACCCGATAGCGCATCAACTTTGGTATTTCGTTTCTCCTCTAGTTGAGCAAACTCGAGAAGCTCATCAATCTTTCCTCTGATGAATTTGTTGGAGAGACCAAAATATCGACCGTAAATATAAAGATTCTGGGTGACCGTTAATTGTTCATCCAAATTATCTTTCTGCGGCACGACACCTAAATGTGCACGGATTTGAGGCCCAAACTTCTCCGGATCCTTGCCTAAGATTGAAATCTCGCCGCTGGTGCGCTGAGAGGTTGCGCCGATGATTCGCATAGTGGTCGATTTACCTGCGCCATTTGGCCCAAGTAATCCGAATGACTCACCTTTGTAGACAGTGAAATCAATGGAATCGACTGCTACGAAATCACCATATTTCTTGGTAAGTCCATGGGCAACAATCAACTTTTCAGACATATACACAAGTGTATTGAGTATGTCTTACGAGGCAAACTTTCTATCGAAAGCGATTATTTAATCGGTTGTTTGGAGATGATTATGAACGGAGCGTCTTGGCAAAATCCGCAAAATCATCGACCAAAATATCTATCTCACGTTGTCCGTGTGCCAACGAGATCAACCATTGCTCATCAAGCCCTGGAGGGGTGATGATGCCTCGATTTATGGACCATAACCAAGAGAGCTCAGCGATTTTGAAATCTGTTGCTTTATAGTCGCGATAGTTGCGCACTGGATTTTCGGACCAAGTGATACATCCCTTAACACCAAAACCGACGGTATGTGCGGGTAATTCAAACTCATTAATTTTGTCTGTGATACGAAGCAGCGCTTGATTATTTAAATTTTCCGCCTTGGCTAATGCCTCGGGTGTGCAGATTTTATCTATGGCACGAACCCCTGCCATTGCCAGTGGGTTTCCGTTAAAGGTACCAAAGTGAGCCATTCGACCATCTACTACAGTCTCCATGAAACGTAGATCGCCACCAAAGGCAGCAAGCGGAATTCCACCGCCGATTGATTTGGCAAGACAGATTAAATCCGGGTTTACACCCAATCTCTCGGATGCGCCTTGTGGACCTGCGGTTAAACCAGTTTTTACCTCATCAAAGATCAAGACAATGTCATACTCCGTGCAAAGTTCGCGCACTCGCTCGAGATATCCAGCATCTGGTAAAACAATTCCAATGTTTTCTAAAACTGGCTCCATGATCAAACATGAAATCTCGTTTCCGAATTTTTTGAAGACAGCCTCAACTGCATCTGCATCGTTATAAGGAACTACCCATACATCTCCGGGCACTGCGCCATACGGCACAACTGAATTTGGTAGGTGTTCGTCTCCTGCATCTTTTACTGATGGCTTACTAGAGACCATTAGTGGGTCATAACTTCCGTGGTAACCACCTTCGATTTTCACCACGCCATTACGGCCGGTGTAAGCGCGAGCGGTACGCACCGCATACATCGTTGCTTCAGTACCTGAATTGGTGAAGCGAACCAGATCCAGGCCAAATCTCTTGCAGATTCGCGCTGCCGCATCGGTGGATATAGGCGACGGGGTGACAAAGAGCGTCCCGGTCTCAAGTGAGCTTTGGAGTTCGCGCACCACATCAGGATTTAAGTGACCTGCGAGCATCGCGCCGAAACCCATAGATAAATCAAGTAATTGCCGGCCATCAACATCGGTCATCCATGCGCCATTGGCAGAGACGATGGATAGCGGATAGGGATCCCAGTACTGGAAGGAGCTGGTCGCGCCCATCGGTAAAACTCTTCGGGCTACTAAATTCTCTTCGCCTGATTTCTTGGTGGTTGCTTTGTAGCGCGCCCACTCTTGATCTAGCAGAGCAGTAATGCGGGCTTCGTTGAGCGGTTTTACAGAGGTCGGGGTATGTCTAAAAGTTTGTGCGTGATTAGCGCGGGTTTTCATTTTTGATCTGTACAGACAATTGTCAAGGTCGATTTCGACCAGAGATTGAGTTGTACTCTCCTTTTCTTACCTATTAACCATTAATAAGTCTTTAGTTATCGAGCTCTCGTTCTAAAGAAAAGGTTAGCAGGTTAAAAAATAAACGCAACCCCCGCGTGTCTACGCTTCAATTTTACGTTCAAGTCTCCGTTTTATAACAAAAATTAATGTGACTACGATCGCAAGAAAACCAAAAGCCCAGAACTTAAGCGCTCGTTCTAATTTATCTAAATTACTTGCAAAACCATATCCCAGTAAAATCACGATACTGCAGAAAACTATCCCACCGGCTGCATTCCATTTGATGAATACACGATACGGAACCTTATTCATCCCAGCTAGTGCAGGTACTAATGCGCGAAGCAAAGCTTGTGCTCTGCCAAAGAAAATCGCCCAACCATCGTATTTATCAAAGACATGTTGTGCTAAGTTCCATCGCTTATCTCCAACTAATCTACCGAAGGCATTAGTTTTGATTCTTGGTCCAAAATGTTTTCCGACTTCATAGCCGACAGAATCACCTGCGATCGCTCCGACGATTGAGCAGATCAAAAAGAGCCAAAGTGGCCATACTTCGGCGTGCGCGAGCACTCCGCCGATGAGTAATGAGGTTTCACCTGGCAGCACAAAGCCAACGAATGCAGCGGCTTCAGCAAAAGCCAAAAATATAAGCAATATAAATAGCGGCACCTGAAGGTTATGTGCGATCAACCAATCTGCTTGATGATGAATCCATGCCGACATGGGGCAAGGCTATCGCCAGGCATTAACCTGTGCTGGTGAAGATTTTGATGCTAGTTGCAACTAGCGTCGCAACGGATACTCGAGTTTTGCGCGAAGCTCGAGCGTTGGTCGGCGAAGGTCATGAAGTGCTCATCATTGGCAAGGATGTGCCAGAGGGCTTTACCTTTGAGAAGATCAGAATTTATTCAGTTAGCGCCGGCAAAGGTCTACGTAAGAGCGAGAGCTCCCTATCTAATAAAAATCAGCCACCATACATTCGCTTAGCGAGATGGATACTCCTGCCACAACATCGTGAGAGAGCGTTTGCTACCTGGCGCGAAAACGCATATGAATTATCCAAAGAGCTGCTCTTTGATGCGATTCACGTCCATGATTTCAATGCTTTAGAGCTCGGATATAAATTACATATTGAACGAAAAGTGAAATTTGTTTACGACAGTCATGAATGGTGGGTAGGCAGACAGCGACAATATCGGCCAACTCCCCAACTTGATAAGAAAGAAGCGGAACTTGAGAAGTTGTGGGGTTCGCAAGCCTCTGCCGTGATTACAGTCGGAGATTCCATTGCAGAACTCTTTAGAACCGAACGAGGTTTTAAGAATGTTCATGTGGTGCGAAATAGTTTCCCGCCAAATCCCGCCGCTGAGACCTCCGTGACCTCACCGCCAACAGGAGCGATTTACGCGGGCCGAATCGATGCTTATCGCGAGCTCGAGACGATTATTGCTGCCGCGGCAGATATTCCGCTAAAAATCACTTGGATGGGCGAACATCAGAATGCTTGGGCCACGAAGCATCTTCCGGTGGCCAAGTCAAAGGGAATAGATGTGCAAGAAGCAAGATCAATCAGTGAAGTCACGAAACAGATGCAGCGCGCAGGTCTTGCTCTGGTAACGCATTCAAATAAATTCCAATCACATCGTTTAGCAATGCCTAATAAACTTTTTCATGCGGTGCATGCCGGAACACCCGTTATAGCTACGAATGTCAGCGAGTTGGCAGCAATTGTCACCAAATACGATCTTGGGGAGCTCTATGAGCCAGGAGATCGTAAATCGTTGATTGCCGCAGTAAATCGGGCAATTGCTCGACATGGTCAACTAATTCGCAATGTAGCAGTAGCCCAACCAGCGCTCTCATGGCCACGAGATGAGGCTGTGCTCTTGGAGATCTATGCCAACCTGTGACGTTTCGATTATCGCTCTGGGTAGAGATTTATCAAATGCTCGATTACAGAGAGTGATGCGTTCGCTTAAGGATCAACAAATCTCATATGAGGTCTTCACAAAACGTGGCGGGCGAATCTTTAGAGTATTGGCGGCTTGGTATGTACCTTGGCGCGCAAAAGGAAAAATTCTCTTCACTCCCGATCCGGAGAGCGCCATTGCGATTTCTTACATTGCTCGATTACGCCGTCGTAAATGGGTCGCAGATGTTCGCGAGGATTATCGATTACTGATAGAAGATAGAACTTGGGCCAAAGGTGCCAGAAAAGTACTCGGAACTTTTCTGGCAGATTGGGCGGTGAGCGCCACGGCAAGTGCAGATTTGACCATAACAGTCGATGACTGGATTAAGCCGCTAAAGGCAAGGCATCGGATAGTGGTGCACAATGCGCCAGATTCAAGATTTCTACCTGAGCCGACCGATCCTGAGCGCAAGCCGCGCGCTATTTATATTGGCGATGTACGCGAAAGCCGTGGACTTTTTACCATGCTCAGCGCGATTGAAATGGCCGATTCTTGGACGTTGGATGTAATTGGAGATGTTGCGCCAGCGGATACGCAGCGGTTATCTAATTGGCGGTCAAACTCTGTTGCAGCGAATCGAGTTAGGTTTCATGGAAATTTAAATCCGAAAGAATCATGGAGCTTTGCCAAAGGCGCATGGGTGGGTCTGGCGCTTTTGCATCCAACCCCCGCATTTAATAGAGCTTGGCCGACCAAGATTGGTGAATATATTGCTTGCGGTCTGCCAGTAATTGCGACAGATCTACCAAGGTCTGCCGAAGTAATACTTAAGGAACCTCGCTCTGGTGCATTAGTCGAAACTACAAATCCAGAAGTTATTGCGATGCAGACCGCAGCAATTTTAAATTCTTGGGGCGAGAACCCAGATGTTTATCATGAAGTCAGGAATAGCGCTCTGCAAAATGTCAAAACCTGGAGAAGCGCGGCAGAGTACGACCAAATTGCAGACGAGATTTCAACTTTATTGCAATCGTAATCACGCGAAAATTTAACAATACATATATTGTTTCGTTAGGCTAGGGGCATGTCCGCAGCCCGAATTCATCAAAGCGCAGAGGTTGCCGAGAGTGCAAAAGTCGGCGACGGCGCCAGTATTTGGCATTATGCGCAGATCAGAGATGGCGCAGAGATCGGCAAGAATGTAATTGTCGGGCGTGGGGTATACGTAGGTAACGGCGTGAAGATCGGCGATAATTGCAAGTTGCAGAATTACGCATTGGTATATGAGCCTGCGCTCCTTGAAGATGGAGTATTTATCGGACCTGCGGTGGTTTTAACCAATGATGAATATCCCCGGGCCATAAATCCAGATGGCACTTTAAAGAGCGCATCTGATTGGCAAGCTACCGGTGTCACGATTCGTAAAGGCGCTTCAATTGGCGCTCGCAGCGTCTGTGTCGCGCCAGTCGAGATCGGTGAATGGGCCTTGGTCGCTGCAGGTTCAACTGTGGTTAAGAATGTGCCGGCATATGCACTTGTCGCTGGGACACCAGCGAAACGGATACGTTGGGTAGGTAAAGCGGGCGTACCATTAGAGCAGATTGGTGATAACCAATATAAGTGCCCAAAGACGGGCGCTTTATATAGAGAAGTAAATTCAGAGACTTTGGTGGCCGAATGATTCCTGCAGCAAAACCTTTGGTTGGTGACGAAGAGCGCGCGGCAGTAGATCGCGTACTCAAATCAGGAATGATGGCGCAAGGCCCTGAGGTCGCCGCCTTTGAAGAGGAGTTCTCTAAATTTGTTGGTGGCTACAAGTGCGTCGCAGTTAATAGCGGAACCTCTGGCTTACATATGGCCCTTGTCGCAGCAGGTATCAAAGCCGGTGACGAAGTAATTGTTCCTTCATTTACCTTCGCCGCGACAGCAAATTCCGTTGCTTTAACTGGCGCAACACCAGTCTTTGTAGATATCGATCCTCGTACTTTTAATGTCGATCCAGCGGCAATAAAAGCTGCAATCACTCCACGTACCAAAGCGATTCAGCCAGTTCATCTCTATGGCCTTCCAGCACAGATGGATGAAATAGTAGAGATTGCCTGCGCCAATAATCTTTTGGTCTTGGAGGATGCTGCGCAAGCCCATCTTGCTACCTTAAATGGCAAGCCAGTTGGTTCATGGGGCTTTGGCGCAACTTTTAGCTTCTACCCAACTAAGAATATGACTTCGGGCGAAGGTGGCATGATCACATGCGCCACAGAGGATTTTGCCCGCATGTGCAAACTCCTTCGCAATCAAGGCATGGAGAAGAGATACCAGAACGAAGTCGTGGGATTTAACACTCGCATGACCGATATTCACGCCGCGATAGGCCGCGAGCAATTAAAGAAAATCGAAGGCTGGACCGCAATCCGCCAGGCGAATGCCAAATTCTTAGATGAGAATTTAAAAGGTGTCGTAACACCATATGTAACACCTGGCGCTACACATGTTTATCACCAGTACACAATCCGTATCGTGGGACATGATCGCGATAAATTCTCAGAAGAGATGACCAAGCGTGGCGTGGGAAGCGGTGTTTACTATCCAATTCCAGTGCATCAATTGCCCTCTTTCGGACATAAATTTGATCTTCCGAATACCACGGCTGCCTGCAAAGAGGTTCTGTCGATCCCAGTGCATCCTGCGCTTACTCAACAAGAATTAGAGAGCGTGGTCGAGGTTATAAATTCGATCGCAAATGCAGGGGCGTAAGTGGCAAATCTTCGCGCTGGATTAGTGGGTCTTGGCATGATGGGTCGCCATCATGCCCGCGTTCTTGCAAATTTAAGTGGCGTTGATTTTGTCGGTGTATGTGATTCTGCCGGTGATACCCAAAATATCGCTCAAGGTAGGCCAGTAGTAAAGAGCATTGAAGAGTTAATCGCGATGAAGATCGATTATGCGATGGTTGCAGTTCCTACGATCTATCACTTGGAGATCGGCAAACAACTAGCTGCAGCCGGAATTCATGCGATGGTAGAAAAACCGCTCTCACAGGATATTGAGAGTTCTAAGGAGTTAACCGCGGCCTTTAGTGGATTAGTCGGTGCAGTTGGCCATATTGAGCGATACAACCCGGCGCTTCAAGAAGCGCGCAAGCGATTGGATCAATTGGGTACTTTGTATCAAGTAGTTACTAGGCGGCAAGGTCCATTTCCGGCGCGAATTGCAGATGTTGGGGTGGTAAAGGATCTTGCGACACACGATATAGATCTAACTGCTTGGGTAACCGGACAGAGCTTCACTTCGGTTTCAGCCAGAACCGCACATCGATCTGGGCGCGAACATGAAGATATGGTTGCAGTTGTAGCAAGCATGAGTGGCGGCACTATCTCCAATCATTTGGTCAATTGGTTAAGTCCGCTAAAGGAGCGAGTCACGATTCTGACTGGCGAGAAAGGTGCATTTGTGGCAGATACCTTGACCGCAGATTTAACTTTTTATGCAAACGGCACGGTAAGTTCAAATTGGGACGAGATTGCACAATTTAGAGGCGTATCTGAGGGTGATGTAATTCGATATGCCTATCCAAAGCATGAGCCGTTAAAGATGGAACATGAGAACTTTCGAGATGCGGTTTTAGGCAAGAGTGCAGATATCGTAACTATGCAGCAAGGATTGGCGACGGTAGTTGTAGCAGAGGCAGTAATTAAGAGCGCAAAAGAACAATGCACAGTGTCGATAGATCAAAATTAAAGATCGTTTCGCTCGTCACAAATAATGCCATTGGCGACTCCAGAGTTTTAAAATCTGCCGAAACCTTGGCAGCAGCGGGATACCAAGTTGTTTTATTGGCGCAACGAATTGGTAATTGTCCGGCAATCGAACAAGCCAATGGTTTTACCATCAAGCGAGTTGAACCTATTAATAGATATTCATTGAAGCGCACCAAACCCTTTTGGCCTTTTAGCTTTACCGTGAAGATGACCAATAGTTACATCAAATATGGTTCACGTTTGATTGCGCCAGATTTTCTCTTTTGGCGTTGGGCTAGCCCCTATCTACTTAAGATTTCTGACAAATTCCTATATCCCGCTTGGCCACTATTAAAGGATGGAGAAGCAACATTTTCTGCGGCAATCGATAATGAATCTCCAGATCTGATCCATGCAAATGATTGCGATACTTTGGGGCTTGCGATGCGAGCTAAGGAGCGAGCGGCCGCTAGAGGTAAAGAGATTGGGATTCTCTATGATGCACATGAATATGTAAAAGGTGTGCATCGCAAGCACCCAGTTTGGCGCCATGCCATGTCTATTTTGGAGCGACAAGGTATGAAAGTTGCTGGATCAGTAATGACGGTCTCAGAAACCATTGCAGAGATGTTGCAAGCAGATTATCAATTAAAGACCAAACCAACCGTAGTGTTAAATGCACCAAGACTTGCCCAACCAGAAATTGACCCAAGCCTAGGAACGATCCGTAAGAACTTGGGAGTTGCTTCGCAAACGCCATTACATGTATATGTCGGCGCGGCGGCGCCTCAACGCGGCTTGGACACTATGGTTGAAGCTCTCCTAGCGGCACCTAGCCATCATGTTGCCTTGGTAGTCAATCCAAATGCGCCATACGTATTAGGACTTAAAGATAAAGCAATCTCTCTAGGTGTTAGCGAACGCCTGCATATACATCCATATGTACCTGAGTGGTATGTCTCTACCTTCATCTCTGATGCCACAAGCGGTGTGATACCAATCCTGCACTACCCAAATCACGAAATCTCATTAGTTACTAAATTCTTTGAATTCCTACATGCTAAATTGCCAATAATTGTTAGCGATGTTAAGACCATGGCTGCAGAAGTAAATTTACGAAAGAATGGTTTGGTATTCACTGCTGGCAATGCAAGTGAGCTGGCAGCATGTTTTTCTGAGATATCAGAGCATAGAGAGAAATACATGGCCGCAATAACGCCAGAGCTACTGGCAGAATATTCTTGGGAGCGACAAGGCGATAAACTTGTCGCGGCTCACGATGCACTTGCCGCCATGAAGGGAAATCCATGAAAATCACTGTTGTTGCGATGGGCAAGATTGGCCTACCTCTGGCTGTTCAGTTTGCGCGCAAGGGCCATACCGTTATTGGTGCGGATGTAAATCAGTGGACCGTAGATGAGATAAATGCCAAGCGGGAACCTTTCCCTGGAGAGGCGCACCTACAAGAATATTTAGTCACCGAGGTCGATGCTGGTCGCCTACGCGCAACCACAGATACCTCTGCGGCAGTGGCAGAGTCTGAAGCGGTGGTTGTAGTGGTGCCGCTATTTGTTAATGAAGAGGGCGTGCCAGATTTTGGTTGGATGGATGCTGCAACTGAAGCGATTGGTAAAGGTTTGAAAAAAGGTACCTTGGTCTCTTACGAAACCACATTGCCAGTTGGTACTACTCGTAATCGTTTTGCGCCAGCTTTAGAGCAGATTTCGGGGCTCAAAGCCGGAGTCGACTTCCATCTCGTCTTCTCACCGGAACGAGTATTTACCGGCCGCGTCTTTGCAGACCTGCGGAAATATCCGAAATTAGTAGGTGGAATCAATCCTGATTCTGCTACCGCAGGTGTTGAGTTTTATAAGTCAGTTCTAGATTTTGATCCTCGCCCAGATCTACCTCAGCCAAATGGAGTATGGGATCTAGGTAGCGCTGAAGCATCCGAATTGGCAAAGTTAGCGGAAACAACCTACCGAGATGTGAATATTGCTTTAGCTAATCAATTCGCGCTTTTTGCCGAGCAAAATGGAATTGATATCCATAAAGTTATTGACGCCTCTAACTCCCAACCATTTAGCCACATTCATCGCCCGGGTATCGCAGTTGGTGGCCATTGCATTCCAATCTATCCGCGTATGTATCTATGGAATGACCCCGAAGCGACAGTTGTTAGGACTGCGCGCGAAGCAAATAAGGCGATGCCATCGCATGTGGTGGCAAATTTAGCCAAACTACATGGTTCGCTAAAAGGTCAGAAAGTTGTGGTTTTGGGAATCTCTTATCGAGGCGGCGTTAAGGAGAGCGCATTCTCCGGAGTTTTTCCAGCAGTTGCGGCATTGCAATCTGCTGGGGCAGAGGTATTGGTGCACGATCCAATGTACTCCGATGAGGAGATTACAAAGTTTGGTTTCACGCCATTTCATTATGGGAGAGCAGTTGATGCGGCAATAATCCAAGCTGACCATAAAGAGTACGCAGATTTAACTGCGGATAAATTTCCAGGCATCAAAACGATGCTAGATGGCCGCGGAATAACCAAGTCCAATAATTGGAATTCTGTTAAGTATCATGTGATTGGTAAGGCGATGTAAGTGGCAAAAGTCCAGAAGAAAGCTCCGGCGCAAGTTGAGGTACATCCGCTGATCGAAAATCGTTGGAGTCCACGAGCCTTCGACTCCACCGCCGAAATATCCAGCACAGATCTTCGCGCGATTCTGGAGGCTGCGCGACTTGCACCTTCGGCATTTAACGAACAACCGTGGCGTTACATAATCGGCAAACGTGGTGATCAGGTTTTTAATGAAATCCTCTCTGGGCTTGTGGAGTTCAATCAAAAATGGGCGAAGAGCGCCGCAGCACTTTTCTTGGTTGCAGGTACCAAACAGCGTGCAAACAATGACCCGCATCCCAGTTATCAATATGACTTAGGACTTTCGGTATCACAAGCGACCTTTGAGGCGCATCATCGAGGTTATGTCTCTCATCAGATGACTGGTTTCAATCATGATGCAATCTGCAAGACCTTTGATCTAACTACCCTCGAACCGGTAGTTGTGGTCGCAATCGGAAAGCAAGGAGATGTAGAGACATTGCCTGAGCCGATGGCAACGCGTGAGAAATCCGAACCAACCCGAAAAGAGCTATCGGAGATCGTAATTAAAGGCTCGATCTAATCTCCCATAAATCTGGGAAGACCGGATTAAAGAGCGTATTAGCCAGATATTTAACCCCGCTAGAGCCACCAGTTCCTGATTTTGCGCCAATGGTTCGCTCCACCATTTTTACATGGCGATAGCGCCATTCCTGCAGACCTTCATCGATATCAACCAACCGTTCGCAGACCATCGCGGCCTCAGCATCAGATTTATGGACCGCAATAAGTGCTAGCTGTACAGATTCATTGGGTGAATAACTTTTGTTGAAATCGCGACCAAGTAATTCATTGGGGATTTGGGCGCCGCGATTTGAAAGATAGAGCAATACCGAGTCCCAAAGTGAGCGATGCTTCATGATCTCTAAAATCTCAGCTTTAGATTGTGGCGGTAGATGGCTGGCAACTTTTTCATCGCGCCGCCCCAAAATAGCCTCTACTTTTCTAAATTGAACTGATTGAAACCCGCTGGAGGCTGCGAGGTAATCTCTAAAGGAGAGAAATTGCAACGGGGTCATGGTCTCCAAAATATCGATCTGACTCACGCAAGTTTTGAGGATGGTACGGATGCGCCCTAATACCGCCAGAGATTTATGGGTCTCATTGGCTTCCAAGGCTCGTTGCGCCTCTAAGAATTCATGGATTAATTGTTTGAACCAGAGCTCATAGGTTTGGTGGATGATGATAAAGAGCATCTCATCATGCTCGGGACCTTTGGATAAGGGGCGTTGTAATTTTAGTAGTTCATCTATTGCAAGATAACTTGAATAGGTGAGCGCAGGTTCGTAATTCTCGCTCATGTGACCCGGGTTCCTTCGCTCCCGATCCCTAAATATCTTTTACTTGCCACCAAATCGCGCAACCTGGCGAAACCATCCCAAACTTCTACATAGGAGGTTGGCAGTGGGCTAATCGCTAAACGAATTGAATTTGGTACGCGGTAGTCGGGAATCACGTTGATTTCACTACGCATTGCGGCGGCAATCTCTTTGGCATCTGGATGAATCAGCGAGATATGACCACCTCGTTCTGATGCCTTTCGCGAAGTGTTTAATTTGAAACCTAGGGGCGCCAACCAGGCATCGTAAAGTTCGATCATCATCTGCGTGCCCTTTGCGCTCTTCTCAGCTATCGCTTTAATTGAAGCAGATTCGATCATCTCAAATGCGGTTTTAACACAGCGAATTGCCATCAGACCTGGGCTCGCGATTTGAAAACCGCGCATACTATCCATTTCCCGGATAAAGGTTGGCCCCATCTCAAATTGATCCTTCTGTGCAAACCAACCTTGAATCGGAACTTGTAATTCTCGCTGCAGCTTTTTGCTTACATACATCCACGCGGGTGAGCCAGGACCGGAGTTGCCGTATTTATAAGTACAACCAACTGCCAAATCGACCCCATTGGCGTCATAATCCATTTCGATTGCACCGACTGCATGGCTGGCATCCCACAATGTCAATGCGCCATATTTCCGAGCCAAGTCAGTGATCGCTTTAATAGGTGAACGTGCACCTGAGCGATATTGGATTACTTCTAAAGTTACCAGTGCAACATCTTCACTTAAGTACTGCTCAAGAATCTCAGGTGTGATTCGCTCAAACTCAGTATCACCAGGCTCGTTATCAATTACCACCAAATTTAAATCAAATTGTCGTGCGATTCCTTGCAAGATATATCGATCCGTGGGGAAATTCGCCGCATCCGTGATGATGGTTTTTCTACCTGGCCTTGCTTGAATTGCAGCCAGCGCCAATTGATAGAAATTTATTGATGTGGTGTCGCAAACCAAGACCTGACCTGGACCCGCACCTAGCGCTGCTCGGCCAAGTAAATCTCCAACGGTCTGCGCCTCATCTATCCAATGAGCCCAACCTGCCACCGCCTCTTTGCCCCATTCATTGACCATAAAGTCATTTACTGCTTGAACTGTTGCCTTAGGCATACGGCCCAGCGAATTTCCATCTAGGTAGCATTGATCGGGATCTTCGATTACAAATTTATCGCGATATTTAGCTAAGGGATCTGTCGCATCTAACGCAAGTGCATATTCGCGGTTTGTGACTTCCATGGAGCGAGAGCCTACTCTTAACCGCTATGGCGCGAAACCTGGTGAATTTAGAGGGCGTTAGTAAAGCTTTCGATATCAAGGAACTTTTGCGTGATGTCAGCATAGGTATCTCCCAAGGAGATCGCATCGGAGTTGTGGGACGAAATGGCGCTGGAAAATCAACGCTACTTAAATTGATTGCTGGGATGGAAGTTGCTGATTCGGGTCGAGTGACTAAAGCTGGCGGTACACAGATAGGCGTGCTCTCGCAAATTGATAATGCGCCAAAAGGTGCAACGGTTCGCGATGTAGTTTTGGGTGGAAAGGCAACACATGAATGGGCGCGAGATGCGGGGGTGCGCGCAATCTTCACCGGACTCTTTGGTGGCTATCAAGAAGAGTTGTTTACTCGTGGTTTTGCCGCTCTATCGGGCGGCGAGAAACGCAGAGTCGGTTTAGCCAAACTGTTGATTGAAGATTTGGATTTGATTCTGCTAGATGAGCCAACTAATCACTTGGATGTTGAGGGTGTGGCCTGGCTTGCTGATCATCTAAAGAATCGAAAAGGCCTTGCGGTGATGGTCATAACTCATGATCGCTGGTTTCTAGATGAAGTAACCGATACGACTTGGGAAGTTGTGGGCGGTGAGCTAGAAGTCTACGAAGGTGGTTACTCGGCATATGTCTTAGCAAAAGCCGAGCGAGCACGGCAACAAGCAGCAATGGATTCCCGTCGCAATAATCTATTGCGTAAAGAGTTGGCGTGGTTAAGGCGAGGTGCGCCAGCCAGAACCAGTAAACCTAAATTTCGTGTGGATGCTGCAAATGAATTGATCGCAAACGAACCACCACCTCGGGATAACACTGAATTGCTGAGATTTAGCCAGAACCGATTAGGAAATACTGTTTTTGAATGTCAGCATCTACAGATCCGTGCAGGCGAGAATGTGTTAATCGAGGACTTGTATTGGAATATAGGCCCAGGAGAGCGAATCGGAATTGTTGGGGTAAATGGCTCTGGTAAAACCACTCTGATGCGAACTTTGGCTGGCGAACATTTTCCAAGCGCCGGTAAATTGGTAAAAGGGGTAACCGTTAAAAGCGCAATGCTCTCGCAACATTTGGCTGAATTAAATCCAACTTGGCGGTTGATTGAAGCGGTGGAGCGAGTGGCTACCAGAGTGGAGCTAGGCGGTGGCAAGGAGTTATCTGCCTCGCAACTTTGTGAGCGGTTGGGATTTGATCGAGAATCGCAGTGGACCCCAGTCGGAGATTTATCTGGTGGTGAAAAACGTCGCCTGCAATTAACTAGGTTATTGATGGATAGCCCAAACGTGCTTTTGTTAGATGAGCCAACAAATGATTTGGATATAGAGATTCTTACTGAACTAGAAGATCTTCTGGATAGTTTTGCCGGTACATTGATTGTGATTTCCCATGATCGGTATTTCCTTGAGCGCACTTGCAATCAAATTGTGGGGTTGCTTGGAGATGGCAAGTTGACGGATTTACCCAGAGGAATCGATCAATACTTAGAGGCTCGAAGCGCGCAAATAGCTGCATCGGTACCAAAAGATAATTCAACAAAACCAATCTCAAATGCGGCGGAGCAGAGACAATTGAAGAAGGATTTAGTCCGGGTCGAAAGACAGATGGAGCGATCGGATTTAGAGTTGAAGACCCTTAAGGATAAACAGGAAGAAGTTGCATTCGACCCCGATGCGCTCATAAAAGTTACCGCCGAGATCAAAGTGGCAGAGGAGCTTCGCGCTAAATTAGAAGAAGAGTGGCTAGATATCACCTTTAAGCTGGAGAATTAGTAAATGCGTCTAGATTTGATTGCCTTTCTGATCGCCACGCTTATTGCTTTTCAGGCGAGAGTAAATGGCGAACTCTCTCACCTAATTGGGAATCCGATTCAAGCAGCAACGGTTTCTTTCGGCTCCGGATTAATCGTGATCTCGATCATTGCGCTATTTATTCCGAGTATGAGACAGGGGCTTGCTGGAATTAGAAGTGGCGTTGCACGTGGTGAGTTAGCCAGATGGAATCTCTTTGCTGGGATGTTAGGCGGCACCTTTGTGGCGATTCAAACCAACACTGTTCCGCTGATTGGAGTGGCCATCTATTCGGTGGCATCAATTTCAGGCCAGACCGCTTCATCTTTGGTGGTTGATGCGCTGGGATTAGCTGGCGGAGCGCGACAGGCAGTGACCTTACGTCGAGTCTTTGCCTCAATGATTACCGTCGCAGCGGTTTTAGTGGCGGTTTGGGATCGCATCGAGACCGATGATTTATCACTGATACCAGTTTTTTTCGCCGGCCTAGCGGGAGCGATTGTAGGGATTCAGAGAGCGCTAAATGGCAAGATAAATATTTACTCCAAACAACATTGGACCACTTCGCTACTTAATTTCATTATGGGAACCACCTTCTTGATTCTGCTCTCTGTAATTCTTATTCCAATGGGTAGATATGAATTACAACCGTTACCGAGCGGACCTTGGTGGATTTATACCGGCGGCGTACTTGGTGTGGTTTATATTGCATATTCGGCAACAATCGTCCAGCAGCTTGGCGTCTTGGCCACGACTTTGTTAAGTGTTGGCGGAAATCTATTTGGTGCGTTGGTTATAGATTGGCTGCTACCAATTCCAGGTGTACAAATTAGCCCTTGGCTAATCTCTGGGATTTTGCTCTCCTTTTTAGGAGTTATCGTCGGTGGCGTAAGTAGCCAGCAACAGAAGAGATAATTGAAGCGGAGATAAAGAATGCTGCTATTGCATAGCTGGAACTTTTTACCCAGGGAATAGATGCGGAGTAGTAGCCGGCTAACGTGATCAATACTCCCCAAGAGAGCGCACCGAAGGCATTTGCAGTTAGGAATGAGTAGTAACGCATCTTGGCAGCTCCCGCAATTGGTGGCACGAAGGTGCGAAGCCAAGGAAAGTAACGTGCCGCAACCACTGCCCACCAACCAGAGCGCTCATAGAATTTTTCGGCGCGAATGATGAAACGTTGTAATTTGGGAGAATTCTTCTTATCAATATATGGGCGACCATATTTTCGCCCAATCACATAACCAGTTTGATCTCCGATAAAGGCAGCCAAGAAGACCACCAAACATAAGAGCGAGATATCAATAGACTCATTGGCTGCAGCCACCAAACCGGCGCTAAAAAGCAGCGAATCCCCCGGTAAGAAGAAACCCAGCATGATGCCGGTTTCGACATAGATGATAACGAAGGCGATTAGGTAAAAGATAAAAGGCGCTAATTGCGCCAATTGATTATCGAAGGAGGCTTGAAGCATTACTTGGCTGCCTCTTTCACTGCGGCAGCAACTTTTTTGGCTACGGAAGGGTCAAAGACGCTAGGAATTATGAAGTTAGCATTCAATTGTTCGTTGGCTACACAACTTGCAATGGCATCTGCTGCCGCTACCAATAATTTATCGGTTATCTTGTTGGCATTTGCATCCAATAAACCGCGAAAAATCCCAGGAAATGCCAGAACATTATTGATCTGATTTGGTTGGTCGCTTCTGCCGGTCGCTACCACCGCAGCATATTTCCGGGCAATCACTGGGTCGATTTCAGGATCAGGATTTGCCAATGCAAAAACTATGGAATTAATCGCCATCTCTTTAATATCTGACTCAGCAAGCACATTAGCCGCGCTAACTCCGATGAAGACATCGGCACCTTTTATTGCCTCATGTACCGAACCTGCAAAGTCATGGTTATCTATACCTTCTATATGGGCAATACCTTCACGGTGGAATGCCAAGATATTTTTTGCGCCGCTGATTGATAACAGCTTTGCAATCGCAGTTCCAGCTGCACCAGCACCACTAATCACAATTTTGACATTAGCCAGATCTTTGCGAACCAACTTGAGTGCATTCTTAAGCGCTGCTAGGACCACGATGGCTGTGCCATGTTGGTCGTCATGAAAGACCGGAATATCTAAAATCTCTCGAAGTTTCGCTTCGATCTCAAAGCATCTGGGTGCAGAGATGTCCTCTAAATTTATGCCACCGTAGACGGGTGCGATCAATTGTACGGTGCGGACAATTTCATCGACATCCTGTGAATCAATACAGACTGGCCAAGCATCAACATCGGCGAAGCGCTTAAAAAGCGCAGCCTTACCTTCCATCACTGGTAAAGCTGCAGCTGGACCGATATTGCCAAGGCCCAAAACCGCAGAGCCATCAGTCACTACCGCAACGGTATTTCGTTTGATAGTTAGGCGCCTGGCATCAGAGGGATCAGCGGCGATTGCCTGGCTAATTCGCGCAACTCCAGGGGTATAGGCGCGGGATAAATCATCGCGCGTCTTAAGCGGCACCTTCGAATTTATCTCAATTTTTCCGCCTAAATGAAGCAGGAAAGTGCGATCACTGACCTTTCGAACTTTAAGCCCAGGAAATTTCTCAATCTCGCTGCAAATTTCTTGTGCGTGTTTAGCATCGATAGTGTCACAAGTAATGTCAACTACCACTGAATCTAAACTTGATTCAGCTACGTCAAGCGCAGTAATTGTTGCGCCTGCATTGGTGATGGCTGAAGTTGCTTGCGCAACTGGTTGACGTTCTGGTGCACCTTCAACGCGTATTGTTATTGCATAACCAGGGCTGGTTGAGCTCATCAAACCACTCCGTAAAGACGATCTCCGGCATCACCTAATCCAGGCACGATATATCCATGTTCATTTAATTTCTCATCCACGGCACCAGTAACCAAGTGAACATTGGTATTGGCAAATGCGTCACCAACTGCCTTTATGCCTTCAGGTGAGGCGATGATGCAGATGGCGGTAATTTCAGTCGCACCAAGTTCTAATAAATAGTTGATCGCAGCGATCAAGGTACCGCCAGTAGCCAACATCGGATCTAAGACAAAACATTGGCGTCCCTTTAGATCCTTGGGCAATCTATTTGCATAGGTGGAAGCCTTTAAAGTCTTCTCATCGCGCACCATGCCGAGAAAACCAATCTCTGCATTTGGAATTAATTTGGTCATACCTTCTAACATGCCCAAACCAGCGCGCAAGATAGGGACCACCACTGGAGTCGGTTTTGACATCGCCACACCGGTCATTGGGGCGACGGGCGTTTTAATATCTTTTGGTACAACTTTGATATCTCGGGTTGCCTCGTAAGAGAGGAGCATGACTAGCTCCTCGATTAAATGCCTAAATGTGGGCGAATCGGTTTTTTCATCGCGTAGCACGGTCAATTTGTGCGCAATTAGAGGATGGTCTGCGACATGCACTTTCACATTGCTTACCTTACAGGGCTTTCCAACCTCCCCAACTAGTGCCAAACTAATGGCAACCGAGGGCAGAGACGCTGGGGTGGTGATAATGAACTCAGATGTCGATTTTGCCGTAGCAGCGTGGCATGAGGGCGGAACTTGGAAGCTCGATATTTTGCCCGATCCTTATAACTTAGGTTCGATTATTAGCGAATTGCGATCTCATAAAACAAATGGTGGTGCATTGGCACTGATCGCAATCGATGAGGAATTCTTTATCTTGATTAGAGTTTTAGGAACTCAAATAAGTCTATTTATCAGTGATGTAACTTGCGCCATCGACTATGAAGTAGCTAGTGAGTTCATCGATTTGGCCGACCTACCAACACCTGCGATGGATGACGAACCTTTGCCGGGCGGAGAGATGGACATAATCTCAGATCTGGGAATGGGCCATATGGAGCTTGAAGCGTTATGCGATGACACAGAGCTTTTCCCCGATGAACAATTGGAGGCAATTGCCAAGCGACTCGGTTTTTCTGAAGAATTTGTAGAATTACTAGAGTTATGAATTATGAAGTTGCGATGGCGAAAGCCATCGAATTGGCGCGCGTTGCTGCCTCGGCCAATGGCGATGTTCCAGTCGGTGCCATTATTTTGGATAGCAATGGCGAAGTCATCTCCACCGGAGTCAATCAACGTGAATTGATGAATAACCCAGTTTTGCATGCAGAGATAGTGGCAATCGAGAAAGCGGCAAAGGCGCTAGGTAATTGGCGCTTAGATAACGTGACTTTGGTCGTGACGCTTGAACCATGTGCAATGTGTGCCGGAGCAATTGCACAAGCGAGAATTCCGCGAATTGTCTTTGGCGCTTGGGATGAGAAGGCGGGCGCAGTTGGTTCGCAGTGGGACATACTGCGAGATCC
>CAZZLH010000019.1:0-3804 GCA_964654815.1 uncultured Actinomycetes bacterium | reverse complement strand
TAATTTGGATTCAATATCGTCAGCATGCCATCTACTTCGCCGACCATGCCCTCTGCCCGCAATTGTGCGCCAACATCCATACCAGCCAACGAACGTCTACCTAGGAATTGCAGGGTAATTCCACCGGTTTCATCCCACATCTCAACCTCAAGCATTGGCGCCTTACTCGTAGGCGAGGTTCTAATGGCGGTTACTCGACCTTGAACCTGTGCGCGCTTTCGCCAAACTACCTCACCAATCTTTATCACTTTATCTGAGTAGTGGCTGACTGGTTCGAGATTTGTCGGCGGAACCATGCGCTTCATCGGCTCAGCCATGGGTTTTGCGCTACTTGTAACACCGACTTCAGCGGGGACTTCAACTTCAAGAGGACCATCTTCTAATAACTTCGCCACATCGAAAGGAATAATGGTGGCAACTACTCGAGGTAATTGCGAAATTGGTCGGGCGATTTCTTCTGCCGTCTGATCATGCAAGATCTTTCCGAGAATTCTTGAGTAAGAACGACGTGGCAGTAGAAGCGTTAATTCATGGGTGCCATCTGCAGTTGCTCTAATTGAATAATCAACCGCTGCATTTGCTAGGCGCCGATCTGGACAATCAATTAGCTCTAGGGAGACATCGCTAAGTGCCGGGGTCTGTTCCCAGGCCCGCTTAATGTCCTCTGCGCGACGATCATCAATCACAAAGTGCACCGCATTTAGAGTATGTGGATTCAAACTTCTGGCATATCGGACCGCGCCAACTGTCGCCAAATCAACGCTATCCACCAAAACTGTCACATCATGTCGAGCTATCGAAGTGGCTCGAGTGCGCTCTTGTTGCAAAGAAAGAACCTCTTGTTCGCGAACATATCGGCGATTTAGGCGTAATAGCGCCACGATGGCGATAGGTGCGATCAACAGGATGATCCATGCGCCTTCGGTGAATTTAACAATGGAGAAGATTATGACGACTGTGATTGAAACCGATCCTGCGATTATGTTGACTATGAACTTTGCTCTCCAATTTTTTCCCTTGGTTCTTGTGGCATATCGCGCCATGCCAAAGCCGGCGAGGGTGAATCCGGTGAATACACCTAGAGCGTAGAAAGCCACGAGATGCTCGAGTGAGGCGCCAGTAGTTATTACGAAGACAATAGCGGCGCCGGCTAAAAAGATAATACCGTTGGAGAAAGTTAGGCGGTGTCCACGCTTGGTTAATTGTTTTGGCAAGAAGCCATCTGTCGCCACAAAGTTGCAGAGAATTGGGAATGCGGAATAGGTGGTATTTGCGCCGGCGAAGAGGATTAGTGTCGTGGCAAACTGCACATAGATATACCAAAAATTGCCAAAGGTGCTATCGCCCATGATTGATTTTGCAATTTGCGAGATAACAGTTGGAGACCCTGATTCGTAGGGCATTGCATGAATTTGATGAGCAAACCAAGAGACGCCCAAGACCAGTGAGCCAAGCAAGGTGGACATCATGACCAGGGTTAATTTCGCGTTTTTGGCCTCAGGAACTTGAAAGAGCGCAACGCCATCGGAGATTGCCTCTAGTCCAGTTAGCGAAGAGCCACCATTGGCAAATGAGCGAAGCAAGATAAATATCGCTGCCGCGCTAACTAGCCCCTGTTCTGTTCCGAGTGAGACTGCGCCGGGTTGATTTGTGGGAAGTAGCTCCAGCGATCCGTTGAATACTTTGTAAATACCGACGATGAAGACCACATACATGCCACCTACGAATAGGTAAGTCGGAGCAGCAAACGCTTTACCAGCTTCTTTTACGCCACGAAGATTTCCGTAAGTTAAGAACGCAATCACTGAAAGGACCATATGGATCTTCCAAGGTGCCAGATTCGGGAAAGTGGAGATGATCGCGAGCACACCTGCGACTGCCTGTACCGCCAAAGTGACAATGTAATCCAACATCAATGCGACCGCTGCGATGATTGAGGTGGTTGGTCCGAAGTTATCTCGGGAGACTATGTAAGCCCCACCAGTCTTGGTGTAAACATCAATCACGTTCAAATATGAGAGCGTGATGATGATGAGAATCGCAATAACGACTGCGGTAATCGGCATCAATAAGGTGAATGCTGCGATACCAAATGCTGGCAATAGCGCTAAGAGAATCTGCTCGGAGCCATATGCAGAAGATGAGATGCAATCCGAAGAGAGCACGCCAAGCGCATAGCGCTTCTTCAATCTCTGATGTTTTAACGTATGGCGATTTAGCGGATTACCAAGCGCGAATTTCTTGATGCGATATCTAAGTGGATCTTCTAGGTGTGCTTGTTCCTTGAGTGCCACAGGGGCAGGGGCATTATCGGTCCAGGACTTGGCCACTAACTCTCCTAAAAACTTAAAACAATAATAGTCTCGTTTGCGCTACTTATGCCAAACCTGCGCATAGAACTACGCATAAAAGTAGCCATAAAGGTATGCTCTTTTCATGCGTACCGAGTTGTATATCGACGGAAAATGGGTAAAGGGAAGTTCCACAATTCCTGTTCATGATCCAGCAGATGGATCTGTAATTGCAGATGTCCATCTAGCAGATGAGGCCCAATGTGAAGCGGCGATTACCGCAGCACATAATGCACAAGCGGAGTGGGCCAAGACCGCACCAAGATATCGTGCAGAGATATTAAGAAAAGCATTTGAGATCATGGTCGCAGAATCAGAACAAATTGCAACTTTGATCTCACGCGAAAATGGCAAAGCAATGCCAGATGCTAGAGGTGAAGCGGCATATGCGGCAGAGTTTTTCCGTTGGTTCTCGGAAGAGACGGTTCGAGTCGAGGGAGATTTTCGAAAGTCGCCAAGTGGCGATAAGCGAATCTTGGTGACCCATCAACCAATCGGTGTTTCTTTACTAATTACGCCATGGAACTTCCCAGCGGGAATGGCAACTCGAAAGATTGGCCCTGCAGTCGCTGCTGGTTGCACCATGATCTTAAAACCTGCCGGCGAGACGCCACTTACCGCGCTACATATCGTCGACATTATGGAGCGGGCCGGTTTACCTAAAGGCGTACTTAATTTGATTATGCCTGAGAAGACTGGGCCACAAATTTCCAAGATGTTGCATGATCCAAGAATTAAAAATCTATCTTTCACCGGCTCAACAGAGGTTGGAAAGTTGCTGATCAAAGAAGCGGCGGATCAAGTAATCCGTTGCTCTATGGAGCTGGGCGGAAATGCACCAGTGGTAGTACTGGATGATGCTGATATCCAGAAATCAGTTGCAGGAATCATGTTGGCCAAGATGCGAAATGGTGGCGCAGCATGCACCTCAGCAAATCGTATTTTCGTGCAGCGCGGCATTGCGGAGGAGTTCATCGCGGCATTTACCAAAGCCATGGATTCCTTTGTAATGGGTCGCGGCGTTGACGAAGGCGTGACACTTGGTGCTTATGTATCACTTAAAGAGCGCGACAAGATTGCAGCTCTAGTTGATGAAGCAATTAAGAATGGCGCCTCGGTCCGCACTGGCGGAAAAAAACCAGAGGGTGTTGGCGCTTTCTATCCCGCAACGGTGATGACAGTCGATAAATACAATTCGATCTTGCAACATGAAATCTTCGGCCCAGTGGCACCAATTGTCATCTTCGATACTGATGAAGAAGGTATTGCGTTAGCCAATGACACCGAATTCGGTTTGATTAGTTATGTATTCAGCGGCGAATTAGGTCGTGCGATTCGCACGGCGGAAGCACTTGAAGCGGGAATGGTCGCCATCAATAAAGGTGTGATTAGCGATCCAGCTGCGCCATTCGGTGGCGTAAAACAATCAGGCCTTGGTCGCGAAGGTGGTTTC
>CAZZLH010000018.1:19363-27368 GCA_964654815.1 uncultured Actinomycetes bacterium | reverse complement strand
ACGATCAAGTGCAGACCACTTCACGCAAAAAACCGCCATTTGGCATTGGACAGATAGGAAAATCTTTCCGAAATGAGATCACGCCAGGAAATTTCATCTTCCGTACTCGTGAATTCGAGCAGATGGAGATGGAATTCTTCGTGGTGCCAGGCACCGATGAACAGTGGCATCAATATTGGATTGATACTCGCCTTGCTTGGTATAAAGAGTTAGGAATAAATCCTGAGCGACTCAGACTCTACGAACATCCCAAAGAGAAGCTCTCGCACTACTCAAAGCGAACCGTCGATATCGAGTATAAATTTGAATTCACCGGAACCGAGTGGGGTGAGCTTGAAGGCATCGCCAATCGCACCGATTTTGATTTGAAGGCGCACTCCGCTGCCAGCGGCAAGGATCTCTCCTTCTTTGATCAAGAGAAGAATGAGCGTTGGACTCCATATGTGATTGAACCTGCTGCCGGCGTTGATCGTGCCGCTTTGACCTTCATGATGGATGCATTTACCGAAGACGAAGCGCCAAATGCCAAGGGCGAGATGGAGAAACGCGCTGTGATGAAATTAGATTATCGCTTAGCGCCAATAAAGATTGCGGTCCTCCCGCTTTCGCGCAATGCAGATCTATCTCCTAAAGCGCGTGATTTAGCCTTGCAACTTCGCAAGAATTGGAGCGTAGATTTCGATGATGCCGGTGCAATTGGCCGTAGATACCGCAGACAGGATGAGATCGGAACGCCATATTGCATCACCATAGATTTTGAATCACTTGAAGATCACGCAGTAACAATCAGAGAACGTGACTCTATGTCGCAAGAACGCATCGCGATTGATCAGGTTGAGGCATGGCTAGCGCCGAAGCTACTCGGCTGCTAAATCCTCCGCTGGTTCTGCCATTAAGAGATGGCGAATTTCAGGTGGATCCGGCGGTAGTGCTTGCACCTATGGCAGGTATTACCAATGCGCCCTTTAGACAACTCTGTCGCGAACAAGGCGCGGGGCTATTTGTATCTGAAATGGTTACCGCCCGCGCATTGATCGAGCGCCGGGAGGAGACATTTCGTTTGATAAAACCGGCGCCAGGTGAATGGCCCAGGTCAGTTCAACTCTATGGCACAGATCCGAATGTAATGCGTGCTGCCGTTACGATGATTGGCAGAGAGGATCTGGCAGATCACATTGATATGAATTTTGGCTGCCCGGTACCAAAAGTAACTCGTAAAGGCGGCGGCGCGGCACTTCCCTATAAGCGGAAGTTATTTGCCAGCATCGTAAAGTCGGCAGTTGATGCGGCAAAACCTTTTGGGATTCCGGTTACCGTGAAGATGCGCATTGGAATTGACTCCGATCACCATACCTATTTGGAAGCTGCATCTTCTGCGGTGCAAGCTGGAGTTGTTTGGGTCGCGTTGCATGCACGAACTGCCGAGCAGATGTATGAGGGAAAGGCCGATTGGAGCGCCATCGCAAATTTAAAGGATCATCTACGGCCAACCGGCATTCCGGTCTTAGGTAATGGTGATATTTGGTCGGGGCAAGATGGCGTACGGATGATGCGCGAATCCGGGTGCGATGGAGTAGTTGTAGGGCGTGGCTGCTTAGGGCGCCCATGGCTTTTTAAAGATTTGGTTAACTCATTTAATGGCAGTGCAGCACGTTACCTACCAAATTTATTTGAGGTGCGTGAAGTTATGTGGCGCCATGCTCAATTGATTGTCGAATACTTCGAATCGGAAGATCGCGGATGCAAAGACTTACGCAAACACATGGCCTGGTATCTCAAAGGCTTTAGAGTTCATAGCGAGTTACGTCGTCAATTTGGAATGATTTCCACGCTAAATGAGTTACGCCAATTGCTGGATCAATTAACCGATCAGCCTTATCCAGTTGAGATAGGTGAGAAACCAAGAGGGCGCACCAGCCATGGTCGCACCCCGACTCTGCCAGATGGTTGGTTAAAAGATCCCGATGAGATGGTTCATTTGGAGTTAGAGGATGCATTCAGTGGTGGTTAATTGTTCCGATTAATTCGCCGAACTATCTCGTTAATCTTTCTTATCATCATCGGCATCCCGACCTTCTTCTTTGCACAAGTTTGGTGGGAGGCGCACTATCCAACTAGTCGAAGTACTGATTACGCAGTGGTTTTGGGCGCTGCGCAATATGATGGGCGGCCAAGTGATGCGCTAGAAGCGCGATTGGCAGAGGCGCTTAGGCTCTACAAAGCTGGTTTAATCAAGAAAATTGTCACAGTGGGTAGTGGTGCACCGGGTGATCGCTTCACAGAGGCGCGAGCTGGCCGGCGCTGGTTGATTGAAAATGGTATCGCTCGCAGCAACGTGATTGAGATTCCGTTAGGGCGAAACACAATTGATAGCACCAAGGCTTATGCCGAGTATTTCAAAAAGCTTGGCGTAAAAGAGATAATCGTCGTAACGGATCCCTATCACTGCAAGCGCTCTATGTATATTGCAACAGATCAAGGTCTAAACCCAACTTGTTCACCTGTCACCAGCGGCCCTTACTCTCTTAAGAATTCTTCGCTTCATTATCTGTGGCGAGAAGGCGGCGCATATATCGCGTATCGCACTTTGGAGAAGGTGGGGATACATGTAAGTGACCGATTGGAGAGCACCGCTTTGGGCGCGCTAGGACTTAACGTTTAGATTTAAGAGATTATCGGTTTTTAAAGTAATTCTGAAGGACTAGGCTGGCAACTATGTATGAGGCGCGGGATACCGAACGCTTTGTCGCTGAGCCGGCAAAGAGACCGGGTCGCACCGAATTTATGAGAGATCGGGCAAGGCTAATTCACTCCGCCGCCTTAAGAAGGCTAGCGGCAAAGACGCAAGTTGCCGTTCCTTGGGAAAATGACTTTCAACGGACCAGGCTCTCGCACTCACTTGAGTGTGCACAGATCGGTAGAGAGTTCGGCGCCTCTTTGGGCGCGGATCCAGATTTAATTGATACCGCATGTCTGGCGCATGATTTAGGCCATCCTCCCTTTGGACATAATGGTGAGGCAGCGCTTGCCGAAGTTGCCAAAGATATTGGCGGCTTTGAGGGAAATGCCCAGACCTTTCGCATCCTTACAAGATTAGAAGCTAAGACTTATGATGAAAATGGTCGCAGCGTGGGTTTGAATCTAACTCGTGCGGCGCTTGATTCGTGTAGCAAATATCCATGGGATGCAAAAGATAATCCCAAGAAATTCGGGGTTTACACCGAAGATTTGGAGATTTTCAATTGGATGCGTGAAGGTGCCCCAAGCGGTAGAAGGACCTTTGAAGCGCAAATTATGGATTGGTCAGATGATGTCTCCTACTCAGTCCACGATTTTGAAGACGCCATAGTCGCAAGCCAACTTAGCGTTCCTGAGATAGAACATGATTTCTCAGAGATTTATCAGATTTTAAATCGTGATTATCTGCTTTGCACGCAGGATGATGCTGCAGCAGCGCTTATGAGATTGCAGCAACTATCTTGTTGGCCAAAAGAGTATGGTGGCAGGCATCAAGATTTAGCAAGACTAAAGGATGCCACCAGCCAATTGATCGGTAGATTCGTCTATGAATCTGAGCTCGCAACTCGAAGAGAGTATGGCGCCGGTGAGTTAACCCGATTTAATGCCGATCTGGTTATTCCTCGCGAGCAGGTGGTAGAGGTTGCGCTACTTAAGGCGATCTCGGCTTACTATCTGATTCAAGCCCCCGAGGCGCAAGCTCGCTATGCCAAACAGCGTAAGGTGATTTACGAATTGGTAGAGATGATTGAAAGCGCTGGTGCGCAAGTTCTAGATACGCTCTTCTTGGATGCATTTGCCGGCGCAACTGAAGGTAACTCCGCAACCAACTCAAAGCTTCGGGTAATTATTGATCAGGTTGCTAGCCTCACCGATCCAGCGGCTTACGCCCTTCACGCTAGGTTATCCTCATGAGCGGCATGATTCGTAATGAGGACATCGCATATGTTCGCGAAAACTCTCGAATCGATGATGTGGTTAGTGATTACCTACCGCTAAAGCAGGCAGGTGGAGATCAGAAGAAGGGCCTCTGCCCATTTCATGATGAGAAATCTCCCTCCTTTCATGTGACCTTATCTAAAGGTTATTTCCATTGTTTTGGCTGCCACAAAGGCGGAGATGTAATCAAGTTCCTTATGGATATGGACCATATCTCTTTTGTTGAGGCGGTCGAAAAATTGGCTGGTCGAATCGGATATCAATTGACTTACGAAGGTGGCAAGTCAAGTGATTACAAGCCAGGTTTGAAATCTAGATTAATTGCGGCAAATGCTGCTGCTGCTTTGTTCTATCAAGAACAATTAAATAGCAATCCCTCCGCCCAAATTGGCCGAGATTTCTTGATTAAAAGAGGATTCGATCGCGCGGCATGTGAGAGTTTTGGGGTTGGCTATGCGCCAGATGATTGGGATCAACTCACCAAACATCTGAAAGCGCAAGGTTTCACCAATGAGGAGTTAGATATCGCGGGACTCTCAAAAGAGGGACAGAAGGGTTACATCGATCGTTTTCGTAATCGCTTGATTTGGCCAATAAGAAATATGGGTGGTGACGTAGTTGGATTTGGAGCTCGTAAACTCTCAGAAGAGGATCAAGGTCCAAAGTATCTAAATACCTCTGAGACACCGATCTATAAGAAGAGCCAAGTCCTCTATGGCCTAGATAGAGCAAAGAAAGAGATCGCAGCCAAGCGCCAGGTGGTGGTGGTCGAAGGGTATACAGATGTTATGGCGGCACATCTAGCTGGCGTGACCACTGCGGTTGCTACTTGTGGCACCGCTTTTGGCGATGAGCATATAAAGATTCTGCGGAATCTCTTAATGGATGATGATGCTTTTCGTGGTGAAGTTATCTTCACCTTCGATGGAGATGCTGCGGGCCAGAAGGCCGCACTTCGTGCCTATGATGATGATCAGAAATTTGTCACGCAAACTTTTGTGGCGGTGGAGCAGAACGGCCTTGATCCATGTGAATTACGGCAGAATCATGGTGATGCAGCGCTACGCGATCTAATTGCTAGCCGTATCCCACTCTTTGAATTTGCCATTCGAACCGAGCTAAAACGCCATGATCTACAAACTGCAGAGGGTCGCGTCAATGCTCTGGCTAATACCGCACCAATGGTGGCGAAGATAAAGAATAGAGCGTTAAGACCAGAATATATAAAGCAATTGGCGCTCTGGTTAGGGATGGATATCGATCCGGTATCTAGCGCGGTATTGCAAATTTCAGGTAGAGGGAATTCGAACCCAAATCAGAGCCAAGATCAGGTAGTAGGAGATTGGCGGCCAGATCCCAAAGAGCCAACTTTGATGTTGGAGCGCGAAGTTTTAAAGGCTAAGTTACAGGTCTCCTATCTGACGGCAGGTTGGAGTGAACTACCTGCCAATGCCTTTACACATCCGGCTTATCAAGCGCTTCGTGGTGCGATAGATGGTGGCGCAAATTTAGATGCAATTCAAAATGAAGATTTGAAATCATTATTCACCGAATTATCAGTTGAGCCAATCAGAGCAGATGGCGAGATATCTGAGCGATATGTTGAATCTATAATCGCTCGACTTCATGAAGTAGCCGTATCTCGAACCATTGCAGATACCAAATCCAAGTTGCAGCGAATTAATCCGAATGATGAAAGTTATCAGGCGTTGTTTGCGGAGTTGGTGGCGTTGGAATCAGAGCGCCGAGCACTACGCGAAAAAGCCCTCGGAAGTATTTAGTTTTATCGCGATTTTAAGCATGGCTTGAGGTGCGCTAGAGTTTGCCCTCGCAATCCCTGATAGCTCAATGGCAGAGCAGCCGGCTGTTAACCGGCAGGTTCTTGGTTCGAGTCCAAGTCAGGGAGCAATTTCTCCGCAAATCCAATACATTTACCGCATGGCCTATCGCAAAGCTAATATCTCCATTATTGACTCATGGCGTAGGCAGAGCATCTCCACCAGAATCCTGCGCGCCTGGCTTGGTATTACTTGGGTCTATGGTGGTTGGGATAAGGCATCTGACCCAAGTTTCTTGACCCCCGGAACAAATAATTACATTGGAAATCAAATCGCAGGTTTCGTAGATATCTCCCCGCTAGGATCTTTGTTAAATCGTGCGCTCGAACATGCCACTTTGATTGGTTGGCTTACGATCATTGCGGAATTTGCCACTGGCTTTGCCACCTTACTTTTCATAGTGCCGCGATTTGCTGCGCTAGTTGGTTTTGGTACCTCGGTTGGCCTCTGGCTCACTGTGACTTTCCATGTAAAGCCATATTTCTTAGGAAGCGATACTGCCTATGCAGTGATGTGGCTTGCCTACTTCTTTGTTCTATATTCAGCAAATAAGAGAATTGATATAAATGTTGATCGACGGGGCTTACTTCGTTTGGGCAGCGTATTCGGATTGACCGCTGGCTTTATGGCTTTGGGCAAGTTATTTCATAAGGGCACCGAAGCTGCCATCAAAACAGCGGCCAAAAGTGGCAATGTACGAATTGTTAAATTAGAGCGAGTGCCGGTCGGAAGTAATTTCTTATTCAAAACCGCAAGTGGCGAACAAGCTATGCTATTTCGTACCAAGGCGGGCATCTTCGCCTATTCATTGGTCTGCACCCACCAAGGTTGTGTCGTAAGTTACTCAAAGAGCGATAAGAAGTTGACCTGCCCATGCCATGCGGCCGTATTTGACCCATTAGATGGCGCCAAGGTGCTTGCAGGGCCAGCGCCACGGCCGTTAAATAGGATTAATGTGAAGGTCTCGGGGGCGTATATAGTCGAGGCTTAAGGCAACTGGCCTGAACGTGATTTAAATTTAACCAAAGACTCGGGAATTTTTCAGGAAAGAGAGGCATTCTTTTATCATGAATTTCTTTGACTCTTCTGCAGCAAAAGTCGGTGCTGGCTTCATCTCAGGCGCCATTCTTATGGGCGGACTTATCGGAGGAATCTCTGATGCGGCCATCAATCCGACAGTTGGCGTTAAAGCCTGCGTAAATAACAAGACTGGTGCGATGTTCTTGGCCAAAGGCGCTTCTTGTCCAAGTGGCCAGACTCTGACCTCTATCAGTGGCGGCACTATAGATGTGACTGCGATTGCTTCCCTTGCTACTCCAAGTGTGGTTTCAATTGCGGTCAGAACACCTAGTGGCAGTGGTACCGGTTCTGGTTGGGTATACAAATCAAATAGCTTGAATACTTTTATCGTAACCAATAATCACGTGGTAGATGATGCAGCCCTTGGCGGAGGATCTATCATCGTTGAGTTAAATAGCGGTGATCAATTCCCAGCCAGCATCGTTGGTCGCGACCAAAATTATGATTTAGCAGTTATCAAGATCTCCAAAGGAAATTTACCAGAGTTGGTCTTAGGTAATTCTTCAAAGGTCCTTGTAGGAGACCAAGTAGTTGCGATTGGTTCACCGCTGGGACTTGCATCAACTGTAACTAGTGGGATTGTCTCAGCGTTAAATCGCCCTGTGACTGCAGGGTCATTTGGTGCTGAGAGCTATGTAAATGCCATCCAGACTGATGCGGCAATCAACCCTGGTAATTCTGGTGGTGCGCTATTAGATAGCAGCGGCAAGATTATCGGCGTCAACTCTGCAATCGCCACAATATCTGGCGGTGCTAGCGGTTCAATCGGATTAGGTTTCTCAATCCCAATCAATGAAGCAAAGCGTGTGATCGATGAATTGATCGCAACAGGTAGATCAACTCGTCCGGTAATGGGCATCTTCTTTGATACTACCTATAACGGAGTAGGTGCGAAGATTGGTCGATTGAGCTCAGGCGAGGGCGCAGAGCGCGCGGGAATTCCAGTCGGCTCAATCATTAAATCAATCGATGGCGCTCGTATTAGCGATCAGTTGGCTGCGATTGTGAAGATCCGTTCATATGCACCTGGCACCAAAGTAAAAGTTGTGGTGGAGCTACCAAATGGAAACACTGCAACTTTCGACGTCACGCTTGGTTCAGCGCCTAGTAGTTAAGAGTTGCAGTTAAGA
>CAZZLH010000018.1:0-19263 GCA_964654815.1 uncultured Actinomycetes bacterium | reverse complement strand
AACTTTCGACGTCACGCTTGGTTCAGCGCCTAGTAGTTAAGAGTTGCAGTTAAGATCTGTAGTTAAGAAGTGATTAACAGTTAAGCCAACTGGAGTATTGAGACAAACTCAAATTAAGTAAGCGCGCCATATCTGAAAGGCTACAATTCGGGTATGGCGCTCTTTCGTCTTCATATCGCTCTTCCAGACCGACCTGGCTCACTGGGCGCGGTCGCATCCGCCATTGGTTTCGCCGGTGGCGATATTCGCGGCTTAGTTGTTGTAAAGAGCGAGGATGGAAAAGGCTACGATGACATTACCGTAGCGGTGCCCGGCAGCGACCCCACAGATTTGGTAGAAGTGCTCAGCGCAATCGGGGGCGTAGAAGTGCTCTCAGTTATTCCAGTTAATTAATTACTCACTACACGCGCGCCAGCGCTTGGTAAACTCTCAAAGAAGCGTGGCGCTTTAAATCCATTTAATGCAAAAGCTCGATTAACTTTATCCTTAGTCTCTACCAACTTCTCTTGTTTTACTAAGGCAATTGCACTACCACCAAAACCACCACCAACCATTCGAGCGCCGAGTGCGCCAGTACTGAGTGCGGCATCAACCGCAACATCTAATTCAGGACAGGAGACGTTGTAGTCATCGCGCAGCGAGATATGTGATTCTGTGATTAGCTCGCCCACTCTTTGAAAGTCCTTCGCCTCAAGGGCAGATACGCAATCAAGTACTCGGGAGATTTCGGTTATGGCATGCCGAGCGCGACGATATTCAGTCTCGCTTAATTTACCTCTATTTGCTTCCAGCTCACTCAAATTAAGTTCACGCATACTTTTACCGAGTTTGGCGGCGGCGGATTCGCAATTTCCGCGCCGCTCGGCATAACCACCATCAACCAGCGAGTGATGCGCCTGAGTATCGATGATCAATAATTCAAGACCATTGGATGCCAGATCAATGGGTACCAATCTGCTAGTTAAATCTCGGCAATCAAGTAGTAGCGCATGTCCAGCCTCTCCCATCAAGGAGATGGATTGGTCCATGATCCCGCACGGTACGCCGACATAATCATTCTCTGCCTTCTGAGCTAATTTCGCTAATTGTTTCTGGTCTAAGTTCAGCGAAAAAAGTTGATTGAGCGCCATAGCGACGCTACATTCCAGCGCGGCCGATGAAGATAAGCCAGCACCTAGTGGAACCTTGCCATCGATGAAAATATCGAGACCAGATTTAACTCCAAGCGCCCAGATAACTCCGAGTGGATAACGCTCCCATTTGCCCTCACCGCCGGGTTTTAGGTCGGAAATCGAAGTTTCATAGATAGCGCCATGTCGCTGAGCCGAAGCCAATCTGATCTTCTGATCTGCTCTCTTTTTCACAGCAACCGTAGTGCAATTGGTAATGGCAAAAGGAAGTACGTATCCATCGGAGTAATCCACATGCTCGCCAATCAAGTTGATTCGACCAGGTGCAACCGCGACCACATCTGGTTCAGCTTTGAAGATACGTTGGAAAGTCACTGACTTAAACTCTCAAGAGCGCGCCAAGTATCAAGGACCATTTGATTGAGATCTCTGGTTGGTTGCCAATCTAGATATTTTTTTGCCTTAGTGATGTCGGCGATGAGTACGGCTGGATCACCGGCCCGTCGTTCGCTTGCTTCGTGTGGAATGGTGCGTCCCACCGCGAGCTCTGCCGCAGTAATGACCTCTCTTACTGAGTAACCAGAGCCAGAACCAAGATTGATGATTTCGTGGCTATTTTCAGGCAATTTCTGCAACGCCTTGATATGCGCTTCAATCAAATCGACTACATGAATGTAATCACGGATACAGGTGCCATCTGCTGTCGGCCAATCAGTTCCGAAGATCTTCACGGGATGATCTGAGGTTGCCCGCAAGACATTTGGAATCAAGTGAGTCTCGGGATTATGCCGTTCAGCTAACCAACCTGAAGTGCTTTTGAATGCGCCAGCAACATTGAAATACCTAAGTGAGATGGCAGAGAGACCAGAATTCTTTATCAATTCATCGGTCTTTAATTTGCTCTGACCATAGGGATTCTTAGGCATTGGTAAGTCGGTCTCTGAGATTGGAACTCGTTCTGGTTCGCCATAAGTTGCGGCGGTAGAGGAGAAGACGAGTTTGGTAATTCCCAAATCTTTCATCTTGGCAAATAGCGCGGCAGAACCTCCGAAATTTACTGCTTCATATAACTCAGGCTGTTTGACCGATTCACCGACTAAGGATTTTGCGGCAAAATGCATTACCGCATCGCAACCTTGCAATGCGCTGTCCAGATCCGAATCGGATAAGAGCGATCCGTTGATGAACTTCGCCTGGCTTGGAACGGCATCGGCATGGCCGGTGCTTAGATCATCCAAAACCGTGACTTCATAACCAGCAGAGATCAGTAGGGCGGCAGCGGTGCTTCCGATATATCCAGCGCCGCCAGTTACCAGTACCCTCAAAGCTTTACCTCACGAAGTTGCTTGGCAGATTCCTCAGGTTTCACATCCATGATGAAAGCTCCCATCGCTGACTCTGAACCAGCGAGGTACTTCAACTTTCCCGGTGCTCGTCGGACGCTAGTTATCTGCCAATGTAATCTCAAGAGATCTCGCCCTTCATGCACCGGAGCTTGATGCCAAGCTGCGATATAAGCCATCGGAATACCGAATACACCATCAAGTCTTTTGGTAACTTCCAAGGCGATCTCTGGAAATGAATCGCACTGCGCCTTATTTAATTCAGTTAAATCTGCGACAGGAGATAGTGGCGCGACATGTATTTCATAGGGATAGCGCGCGGCATAGGGCACATAGGCCACCCACTCCTCATTCTTTGCGATTATTCGAACCTGCTCTGATAACTCACGCTTTAATATTTCATCAAAGAGAATTCGGCCAAATTCTGCTTTGTAACGTTTGGCCACGGCGAGCATACGTTCTACCCGTGGTGGCAAGTATGAATATGCGTAAATCTGACCATGTGGATGGTGCAAAGTAACGCCAATCTCTTCACCGCGATTCTCAAATGGTGCGATATGTTTGATGTAGCTCTCTTGGGAGAGCTCATGAGTCCTATCGCGCCAGGCCTCCAATAGCGTGCGGATCTGGCTGGTACTCAAATCACAGAAAGATTGACCATGATCTGCGGTGAAACAAACCACCTCGCACTTTCCGACCGCCTTAGCTAAATCGGTCTCAGGACCTGCATAATCCGGCAAGGCATAATCGCCATCCGGTGGTCGAAGTGAGGGAGATCTATTATCGAAGACCACAACCTCAAAATCTGATTCAGGGATCTCAGTTAAGAGATCATCTTTGGTAGGACAGAGTGGGCATAACTCTTTAGGTGGGAGAAAGATTCGATTTTGGCGATGAGCTGAAATGGCGATCCACTCATTTAAAAGTGGATCGAAGCGGAGTTCACCAATTTCCGGCTGAGACTCTTTTGGACGCTGGTCTATCGCCTCGCGTTTTCTGGGTTTGCTATCGTAATAACGGATGGTCCTGCCATCTGCCATCTTCCGATCGGTACGGATTACTCCAGCTAGCTCCATTGCAACTCCATAACCCGCCTATCCTAAACCCAATCTAAAGTCCGCTTGATTGCCTTACTCCAATTTAGATAGCCAAAGTCGCGCCAACTTTGAGTGCTTTGGCAGCTCCATGTTGATTCTCGTCGCCAAATCTTTCTTATCTGATCAGTATCTTGCCAGACCTTTGTTGCCAAACCAGCTGCAAAAGCTGCGCCTAACGCAGTGGTTTCGGTGATCACCGGCTTTACGATATCGATTCCCATAATGTCTGCCTGTAATTGCATACATAATTTATTGTTGGTGATTCCACCATCTACTCGCATCTCTTTTAATTTGATGCCACTATCTGCTTCCATCGCATCCATTACCTCTTTGGTTTGGTAACAGATTGCCTCTAATGCAGCTCTAGCAAGATGGGCCTTGGTATTTGCTCGAGTTAGTCCCACAATCACGCCTCGTGCATCACTGCGCCAATATGGCGCAAATAATCCGGAGAAGGCGGGGACAAAGTAGACGCCGCCATTGTCTGGGACCGATGCTGCCAAACTCTCAACTTCAGAGGCAGAATTGATGATGCCTAATTGATCTCTAAGCCATTGGATTGCCGAACCAGTTACAGCAACTGAACCCTCTAGCGCATATTGAACTGGAGCGTTACCGAATTTAAATAGCACAGTGGTAATGAGCCCATGTTTTGATTTAACCAGTTCATCGCCAGTGCTTATCAGAGCAAAGTTACCCGTGCCATATGTGGTTTTCGATTCCCCCTTGTTGAAGCAGGTCTGTCCAACCATTGCAGCTTGTTGGTCGCCGAGAATTCCGGCTACAGATACGCCTTCTTTGGTCTTGCCATATATCTCAGAGGAAGATTTGATTTCCGGCAACCATTCTCTTTGAATCCCAAAAATATTGAGAAGTTCGCTATCCCAATCAAGGCTCTCCAGGTTCATCAATTGAGTGCGAGAGGCGTTAGTGACATCCGTGGCAAAAACCCCAGTTAACTTAAATAACAGCCAGGCATCTATCGTGCCAAAAGCCAAATTACTGGTATCCGTGATCTTATGCTTTAGTAACCAAGCCATCTTGCTTGCCGAGAAATAGGGAGCAATCGGAGTGCCGGTTTTCGCAGTTATCAGAGTCTTCTGCTGATCACTGAAGGCATTTAAGTATTCAGCGGTGCGGGTATCTTGCCAAACTATGGCGTTGGCTAGCGCTTTACCAGTGCTCTTATCCCAGGCCACCACAGTTTCGCGCTGATTTGTGATGCCAATGGCAGTTAGTTCAGTCATCTTTAGCTGCGCATTGGCTAAAGCGCCATCGATAACTCTCGCGGTGTTTTGCCAAATCTCCTCGGCATCATGTTCGACCCAACCAGATTGTGGAAATATCTGTTCGTGCTCTAGTTGATGCTGACCAACTATTTGACCCAATTGGTCAAAGACAATGAAACGAGTGCTAGTTGTTCCTTGATCTAGACTTCCGACGTAGGTCATATAGGAACTTTACTTGAACCTAAGTTAATATAGGAGAGTAATGTTTGATTCCAGCCTAAATCCCGAGCAACGAGAAGAGGATTTGGCGCGTCTGGCTGATGAGGATTTTGATGTACTGGTCATTGGCGGCGGAATCAACGGCGTGGGAGTCGCCCTTGATGCAGCCACTCGCGGATTAAATGTTGCGTTAATCGAATCAAACGATTTCGCATCGGGTACCTCAAGTCGTTCGAGTAAGTTGATACATGGCGGATTACGCTATTTAGAGCAATACGATTTCAAATTGGTCCGTGAGGCGCTTCATGAGCGGGAATTAATGGTCTCGACCACCGCACCCCATTTGGTCAAGCCGGTTGCATTCTTATACCCATTGCATGAGAAAGTTAAAGAACGCACATATGTCGGCGCAGGCCTGGCACTTTACGACGCGTTACGTGGTTTCAAGAGAGCGCTCCCGGGACATAAGCATTTATCTCAAAAGACAGTGGCTGAGATTGCCCCAAGCATTCGCACCGATGTGATCACCGGCGCGATACGTTATTTTGACGCACAAGTAGATGACGCTCGCCATACGATGCTGATTGCTCGTACCGCAAAGCGACATGGCGCAGTGATCTTGACTCGCGCCAGAGTCGAATCACTCACCCGTAAGGGAAAGCGAATAACCGGCGCCGTAGTGCGAGATTTGAATTCCAAGAAGAAGATCACGGTCAGCTCTGCTGCAGTAATAATGTGCGCAGGTGTTTGGAGCGACCAAATGCATAAAGATTTTGGTATTACGCCTGGTTACGAAGTCAAGATGAGTAAAGGTGCACATATAGTCTTACCGGGCGATGCGATCAAGGCCCACGAAGGCATCATCATCAAGACCGCTGTATCAGTTCTCTTCATCATTCCTTGGAAAGATCAATGGATGGTTGGTACGACCGATACTGAGTTTTCGGGTGATCCAGCCGAGCCGCTTGCAGATCGCTCTGATGTTCAATACATAATCGATCAAGCCAATCAAATCTTGCAACCCAGAATCAGCGCGGATCAAGTAATCGGTGTATTCGCTGGATTACGACCCTTGGTGGCTAATAAAGCGGTTACCGATACCACCAAGATTTCTCGCGAACATACAGTGGATAGGCCGGTGCCAGGTTTTGTAAGTCTTGCTGGTGGCAAGTACACGACTTATCGGGTTATGGCAAAAGATGCGGTCGATATGGCTACTAATGACATCACTAAATTAACCAATGAAAGTATCACCGAGAAGTTGCCTATTGTTGGCGCAGATGGTTACTGGGCTCTGGTTCAACAAGTGGAGCAGCTAGCCAATCAGTATCAGTTAAAGACAGAGACCATAAACCATCTGCTAAATCGTTATGGCTCGGAGCTAAGTGAAGTGGTCGCTCTAATCGAAGCTGATCGGAAATTAGCCGCGCCTATCACCAAGAACTTGCCATATCTAAAGGCTGAGATTGTCTATGCGGCGATTGCCGAGGGCGCGCAATCCGTGGCTGATGTGTTAGAAAGGCGCACCAGACTCTCCTTTGAAGCGAAGAATTTTGGTTTGGAAATAGCACCAGCGGTAGCAGATTTGATCGCTCCATACTTAGGCTGGAAAGCGACTCAGAAGAAGGCCTCAATCGCGGAATATCAAAAAATAGTCGCGCGAGCCAAAGAGGTATCGAAGAAAGCGCTTCAATATTAAATTATTAAAGTAGCAAAGTAGAAATGGCGCTATCAATTTAATTGATGATCTGACCCTTGCAGGAATCTGCTGGCGCTTTGCTAGATGTGCCAGGTTTCTTGCTCGGTGTGATTGAAGGAGTTGGTTTTGCTCCTTGGCCCATCACGATTTGTATAGGAATTAGGAATCCTGAGTGGGTAGTTGATTGATCTACAAATTCCAAAGTGGCATCCCATGTGCCGACCGGAATACCTTTGGTGGTAAGGGTAAAGGCGCCATTTTTCGAGCGTACCGCGCTCTGATCCAAGAGAATCTTTTTGTCGGGCAGATTTAATTTAACGGTACCGGTGACCACTGGTAAGCCACTTGGGCGAAGCACGCTTAATTCGAAGATAGCTGGTTTATCGGTAGTGGAATACGTTGCGTTAAGCAATTTCATTTCTGTCGGCTCATTTACCGGCATCATGTCAGAAATTTGTGGGGTCCAGATACCTCTAGTCAATTCAACGAACGAGTTGATATCGCCACGGAATACATTTAGATCTAGTCGACCACTTGGCACACCATATTTTTTACCGATGCCACACGAGCTGTATTGCCAGATCACCCAATCGGATGCGCAATTCGCGGTAGTCCACGAGTGCACAAAGCAGCCACTAATCTTCTGGCCAGGTTGCCCGAGGGGATCGGCTGGATTAATTCCATAATGCGCTAGCCAGAGTGGATATTGCCTTAATTCTGGAGTGCGCAAGACCGCATTCTCCAAGAATTGCGAGTACGAATAGAGCATCGGAACTCTGCCAGTCTGCTCCTTCACGGTATTTAACCAAGTAGTGGCAAATAGCGTCACTAATTTCTTGGAGGCGAATCTGATGCAAGTTCGGCCACTATATTGAATACAGTTATTCTCTAGATCGAGAGCATAGGGAAGAGTGCGATCGTTGTAGCCACCTACAGAAGCCAATCGCCAAATTGCTTTCTGGGCCTGAGTCTTTGCCTCAGTGATTACGGTTGCCTCATCAGTTGAATTTGGTAGATATGCATAATGATAAAAACCAGTAAATAGTCCGGCAGCCTGAGCGGCATCCATATCGATCGCCAACCACTTGCGCGCATCTTGATCCGAGGAATCTCGGCCATCGGAGGCTTTGATCATGACGAAGCGAACGCCGGCGTCATACATTTTGGCAAAATCGATCAACTTTCCACCTGGATGTTGCCATTTGCTTATGTCGACCCCATGAACGCGACTTCCTGGACCTTTCAAAGGAATTAGCGTCTCCGGTGAAACTTGGGATATCTCAGAATCAATATCGATTTTTAACTCACGCGTGTTGGAGTAGATATTCCGACCACTAGGCGCCGCAATCGCTCGATATTTGGCGCTTCCGGCCAAAATGGTGGACACAACTTCAATCTTCCAAGAGCCACCCAATTTGGTTTTGGCGCCAATTGATGTGGCAGACCACTTGCCGTTTAGGTTTACCTCAATTCTGACTTTGACATTGGATTTTGCCGGCTTTATTTGGCCATAAAGCGTTACCTTTGACTCGCCAAGAGACGGAGTTTTTTTAATGTTCAGGGTTAAAGCACCTGCCGCTTCCGCTTTGCCAATCCCAGAGGTAATCAAGGCAAGTGCAGAGAAGAGTATTAGAAGGCGTTTCACCATGTTATTTCAAAATCTAGACCAGTTACATCTTTAATACATTTACTAAGTATCGGCGCAAACTTGCTACGAGCGTTGGCATAAGAATGATCCCCCGAAAACTTCTCAGGGTCAGAGAAATCCAAGGTCAAAAGTTGACCCTCTAATTTGGCAAGTCGCGCATCAAAGAAGGTCAACCAGGCGACTCGATTCTCAGCTTCAAGCGAGAAGAGAATCTCATTCCAGTTACTCTTTAACTCACTTAATTCCATGAGCAAAACCTACCTCAGCAGGGAAGGGAATCTGCGTTAGGAGCTAACGCGCAATTTGTGAAGTTACTTCCTGCCGTTTACCAAATCGTAATATGTATTTAGGATTCTAACTCGCGAGTTGTACTTGTGATCGAAGGAAATCCCCAGTGTCTGGGCTATTCGAGCCAACATCTGTTCAACCGATTTCTCTGATACAAAACGTACCTTGGCAATCTCGGAATTAGCTTTGCCATCTGCCAAGAGACGCATCGTTTCTATCTGTGAATCGGTGAATCGCTTATTTTGATGGAATTGCGTCTTGCAATGAGTTGAAAGCAAGGAGAGCTCTACCTGCCGCTTTAGATTATCTAAATCGCCATGTTGGGCAATCTGAGCCATCACGACCCCAATTGGTAGTTGCTTTCTCTCAATTCCGATCAATCTCATATCTTCAGTCTTTGAAACCAATACGATTCCCATATCAGGAAATCTTCTCCGGATAGAGATTGAAAGCTCGATACCTTTAGTGCGACCGTATTCCAAGTAAATGACTACAGCATCAGGGCAGTGGTCAGAGACCAGATTTAGCGCAACTTCCATATTCTCATTTTCTCCGATTACATCTAAACCTAGGATGCTAAGAGATGCGGCAAGAGCGCTATTTGTAAAACCATCTTCGCTGAAAATGAATATTCTCAAATTCATATTTAAATTTTTGCAGAAACGGAATCTAAATTCCTTGAAAAAAAGTGATTTTTGAAAAACTAGGGTTTTCCCAGCAAATGAATTATCGAGATAGGTTTTTGATAATTTTCGAGATCTCTGGAATTAAATTACTTGAAATGACTGGTCCTTTTAGCGCATCTGCTGCTTGCGCATGAATGAACGCGGCTGTGGCACCAATCTCTAGAAGTTCTTTGTTTTTGATTTCGATTGAAGCGTCACAATTGTTCAATGCAATTAGCGCTCCCAACAATCCTGCAAGTACATCGCCGGTACCAGCAGTTGCGAGCCAACTTGAAGCCGCCGGCATCTTTATAACCCGATTACCATCAGTGAGAATCGTTTCGTACCCCTTTAGCAAGACCACAACATCAAATCGCTTCGCGGCATCCTTCGCGTGAGCAATAGGTGATGTAGCAATTTCTTGGGTATCAATTTCTAATAGAACCGCTAACTCCCCGTTATGTGGCGTGATTATTGTTGGTGAGCTTAAGTATTTCGAGTTCCTATGAAGTAAGTAGAGCGCTCCAGCATCTATAACCTTGGGCACCGGTTCTTTAAGTGCTCGTCGTAGCGCAATTTCAAGTGCAAGTTTTCTAGGTATGGATAATTTTGCTGGGATACCTGATCCCACTAGCAGTGCATTGACTTTGCCAGGTTTTAACACTACCTCTGGTTGGCGTTGGATTACTGCAGTTGCCACCTCTTTTGGGCCAAAGTAGCGAACCATTCCGATACCGACGGCAAGTGCAGCTGAGGTGTTCAGCAAAGCTGCGCCGGGGAATTCTTTCGACCCTGTCAAACAGCCAAGTACCCCTCGCCGATATTTGTGATCGGAGGGTTTTGGCAGCGGCAAATATTTACTGCAATCGGCAGAGCGCCAACTCTCTATTCCTACTGGATCTGCCAGCTTGAGCCTTCCTTGCTATCTTTGATTGAGACTTTTAGCTCTATTAGTCGATCTCGAATCGCATCGGCCTCACTCCAGTTGCCTTGTTTTCGTGCACTTTCACGCGCCGCCAGTAGCGCTTCAATGTATGGACCAACAACAGATGCGATATCTACTTTAGGACTTGCCGCTAGTTGGCCAAGTCGTGTGACTAGAGCATGGACTTGAGCGCGAGTGTCGATATCTCGCTCAACTTTGTCTAGATTTAGCAACGCTTCAACTGCATCATTTACATTTCCAGCATCTAACATCTCTGCAACGAATTGAGCCGATAGCACGCTCTGTGAGATATCTGGGGCAGTTGCCAATCTAGTTCCGGCATGAGCTTGAATCTCGGAGAAGGGCACTGTCTTACCCGATTCAACTCGCCACTCAACTCCACTCATTCGAACCGTCATAGATCCCTTACCAAAGACTGCGGCTTCACCCTTCTCAATATCAAAGCGAACGCCGGTGTGCTCATCGATGCCTAGAATGAAAACATCGGCCGGAAGTTGGTCTTCTAATTGTCTAATTCTTCGTTCGCCGATATAGCAATATCTAGTGTCATGAGTGCCACCTTCGGCATTATTAAAGTGGGGTATTACAGCAGCGCTAAGACCTGTTGCAACGCCAAGAAGGTTTAGCCCTTCGATCCAATGTGGCTCAAGCCCAACTTTGTACATCTCATAAACCGGCATCGTATGTGTACCGACTGTTAGGGCGGCAGCGGATGAGACCACAAGCGTGCCTCGAGTAAGTAGGGCTTTTAACGCCTCGCTTGCTCCAGTGGTCCGCCAGGTTTCTAGCGCATAAGTGGGGCTGCCAGGGCCAGTGAAAATCCAACCTGCGCTATTAATTTTGGCAATCGCGTTTGCCAAATCAGCTGAATTATCGTGCTTACTTCGTAATTGGATCTGTTCGGTCTTGGTGCCGACATTGAAATCAAAGTAAGTCTGAATCCGGTGTGTTAGTTCGTCGGCATTCTCTTGGAAACCATAGGGAGTATCTAGGACCAACCTGGGTCCTACGACCTCTTTAAGTATCTGTTGGTGCGGGGTAACCATGGTTGGGCTGGTCTCACCCGAACCCATCAAGACCAATGCACGAGCCACGATTCAATAATAACTAGATTTCAACTGATTAAGTAATAGCCTGCTTAGTAGGAGATAGCAGAAAGATTTCGAAATACTGCGATCAGGTTCTTGGATTCATGATGTGGACTCTTATCATCATAGACATCCACTTTTTGGATGCTCAACTCAGATATCTTTTTATCTGATAGCAATTCACCAAAAAACCTCTCAAAACCCTGGCTCTCAAAATACGAGGCATTGATTCCTATCACCAGGTGGCCAGCGCGCTTAACTAGCGGCAGGAGGTTATGAATCGCTTCAGGACCCAGATGGCCATGCGTGAAAGTTCCAATCGTGATCAAGGCATCGTATGGCGCTTGGGTACCCAAAACCTCTTGCGTTAAATCGCGCTCGTAGAGATTTCGATAAATATTCTTTCTGCGCGCTTGTTCCAACATCTCTGGCGAAATATCGATGCCATCGATCTCAATGCCATTTCGAAGCTTGATTAAGTGCGCACCGACCAAACCGGTACCAGTTCCGATATCGATTATTGTCTTGACCTCTGGAACTTCACGATCAAATATCTCTGAGATCACCTGAGGGTGTCGGTAACCCTCTTTCGCCACAAATTCAGATTCATAGGTATCAGCCCATTTTGCATAGAGCTTTTTATTGTCCTCTGGGGTTTTTACCGAGTATGCATCATCCAAACCGATTTCCATCAGAGTTTTCCTGTTTTAGCAGCGAATTTTGGAGCCACTTGGATCAAATAGCGGCGTGGCGGTTACCAGACCACTTAGCCAAGTCCCAAAGAACTCAACTTCAAGTTTGGTTCCTGGATTGCTGTATTTAGTTGGGATATAGGCATATGCAATAGCTTTGTTGATGGTGTAGCCCTGGCCACCACTTTTAACCCGGCCAATTACCTCATCACCAAATTTGATCGGCTCACTTCCTAGTGGAACTTGGCGAATATCATCAAAGGTAATTGCCACAAGCCTGCGCTCTGGTTGGCGTAGCTGCTCTAGCGCATTAGCGCCATAGAAATCTCGCTTCTTCTTGGAGAGCGCGAACTCAAGACCTGCCTCATATGGATTGGTTTCAGTATTAATCTCGCCGCCCCATGCTAAATATCCTTTCTCCAAACGTAGTGATTCGATGGCGCGATATCCGCAAGGGAAAGCGCCCTTGGAAACCAACAACTCCCAGATGGGCGGAGCTTCTGCTGACGGAATATAAAGCTCGTAGCCGAGTTCGCCTACATAGGTGATTCGTGTGGCCCTAAGCCTAATTCCATTGATCTCTAGCTCTTTTGAGTGCATAAATGGAAAGGCGGAGTTGCTGAGATCTTCGCTGGTAAGTGATTGCAGAATTTCTCGAGAATTTGGGCCCCAGATTCCAAAAATCGCCAAATCTGAAGTTATGTCATCAATTTCGACATCGGTAAAACCATGTTCACGTCGCAATTTCTTCAGCCATCCAGCATCATGGTGTGCGAAAGCGGTGCCCGTTACAATCAAAAATGAGTTTGAATTCAATTGCGTAACTGTGAAATCGCATTCGATGCCACCTTTGCTATTTAGCGCTTGGGTGTAAGTCGTCCGTCCAATGCCACGAACCACATCGTTGGCACAGACAAACTCTAAGAATTCTCCAGCGCGATCACCTGTGACCTTTATTTTTGCAAAGCTGGATTCGTCAAAGATTCCGGCAGATTCGCGAGTCGCGGCATGTTCTACCTGAACCGAATTTGACCAATTCTTACCAGCCCAACCGAATGGTCTTGTGCTCTCAGTCCCTGAGTGGTTGGTATAGAAATTGACCCGCTCCCAACTTGCCTTCTCCCCAAAACTTGCATGATTCTCTTTGTGCCATTCATAAGCCGGTGAGACTTTATGAGGCCTACAAGTTTTGCGCTCTTCTAATGGATAATGGATATCGTAATATTGTTCGTAATTCTCTTGGATTCGATCCAAGGTAAATGCCGGCGAGCGATAGGCTGGGCCAAATCTACGAATATCCATATGCCATAGATCCATTGGTGGTTCGTTGCCCACAATCCACTCAGCCATGACTTTGCCAATACCGCCGGCGCCAGCAATTCCATGAGCGCAATAACCTGCCGCGACATAAAAACCGCCGACCTCAGTTTCGCCTAGGCAGAATTCATTATCTGGCGTAAATGCCTCAGGTCCATTGATGAAGCTCTTGATTCCAACTTCTGCCATCTTCGGTACTCGCAGCTGCGAGTTTGCCGCAATCTCTTCGAATCGATCCCAATCCTCAGGAAGCAACATATTGTTGAAGTTCTTTGGGATCTCATCTAGTGATTCTCGGCTGGTCTTCCATGCTTTGGAGGTTCTTTCATAGCCTCCCATCAATAATCCTTGTACCTCTTGGCGGAAATAGATCAGGTTATCGGGATCTCTTAGGGAGGCCATAACAGGAGCGCTGGGATCTAGGAAATTCTCGGTGATTAGGTATTGATGGCTCATCGGAACAATAGGAATTCGTACATCAACTAAGCGTCCGATCTCTGCGGCATAGATGCCACCGCAATTGACCACGATCTCGCATTCGATCTTGCCTTTATCGGTTTGAACACCGGTGATTCGTCCATCTTTGGTGTCTATCGCAGTTACGCGAGTAAAGGTATGGATTTGTACGCCAGCCTTACGCGCACCTGCCGCCATGGAGAGCGCAAGTTGTGAGGGATCGACTTGGCCATCAGTGGTCATAAAACATGCGCCAACCACCCCATCGAGATTAATTAATGGAAAGCGCTCCTTAACTTCCGCTGGTGAAATCTCATGAAGATCCAGCCCAAAGGTTTTGGCCCAACCAATCTGTCTTCTAATCTCCTCCATGCGCTCAGGTGATGAGGCAATTTTGATACTGCCACACTCAACCCATGACGGAGGGGTATCGCTCTGTTGTAACTCACGATAGAGATTTGCCGAATGCATATTCATCTTGGTAAGAGTTGGATCGGCTCGTAATTGACCGACCATGCCGGCGGAGTGAAAAGTGGAGCCACTGGTTAGATCATTACGATCAAGTAGCACCACATCGGTTTCTCCCAATTTAGCTAAATGATAAGCAACTGATGTACCACCTACGCCACCACCAATTATTACGATGCGCGCACGCGTGGGTAAAACTTGATTTTGCACCTGTTGGCTAGACACCTTGTAAATGTATCATCCAGCAATGGCGCTGTCAGCAATTGAATTGGAACGAGAGTTTGGCCAGACGCTGGATGCATCAAGTTTTCTGCAGGGCCGTACCAATTTAGTCGAATTATCTGGCGGCTTGACCAACCGGAATATCAAAGTCGAAACAGACCATGGTGATTATGTAGCCCGTATCTCAAGCAATGAGTCTGGGCTGTTGTCCATTGATCGCAATAACGAATTCAATAATTCCAAGATAGCGGCAGAGGCTGGAATTGGTGCCCCGGTATATGACTATAAAGCTGAACTTGGTCTTCTCGTTATTGGATTCTTACCTGGAAAGACCTTTGATGGTGTCGATGTAGCCAATAATGCGCTCCGGATTGCAGAGAGTGTAAAAAAACTGCACTCTGCTAAACCATTCCTACTTGATTTTGACATGTTCCAGATTCAACAGCGATACCTCGATTTGGTGATTGACCGGGGATTTCGATTACCAGAAGGTTATTTGGAATTTGCCAAGGTCAAAGAGGACCTGCAACGGGCGCTGCGACAAACAGATTCGGGAAAAGTGCCCTGTAATAATGATCTGCTCCCGGCAAACTTCATTGACGATGGCCAGATGATTTGGCTGATTGATTATGAGTATTCGGGCAATAACGATCCCTGCTTCGAATTAGGAAATATCTGGTCTGAATCAGGTCAGGATATTGAGGTGCTGCACCAACTCATCCGTGGCTATTACGGATCAGATCGAAGCGATAAATTTGCTAGGGCTTGGTTGTTTGCCACGCTTGCGAAGTATGGCTGGACCTTATGGGCATCGATTCAGAATTCAATTTCCGAGATTGACTTCGATTTTTGGCAGTGGGGAATGCTCAAATATGACGATGTAAAGCGCGATTTTGGGTCGAAGTATTTCTATCAATTATTAAATGACTTAGGTTGAGCTCAAAGCTCAGCCAAGATCAAATTTGCCAGATGCTGGGGTTCTAGGTCGGTGGGCCAATTGGGATGGTTACGCCCTAAGCCATGAGCCAATACGAATGAGGCGCGCTCTTGTGGAGTATCTCCACCATGACCACCCTCATCTCTATGTCCATGATCAGTGATTACCACCAAGAGCCAGCTCTCTTGATGTTTATCAACTCGATTCTTTAGCACACGATAAATCTCTGCTACATAACCATCAATCCGCTCTATTGCATCAAAGTAAGGACCATATAAAGTGCCATGGCGGTGGCCAGCCTCATCTGCGCCACAGAAATATACGAAACTCAGATCTGGACCGATTTCATTGAATGTAGCTAGAGAATGTTCAAAAATTTCATGATCGATTTTGGTGTAACCGTGGGTTTCGCCATCGCGAGCAAATCTAAGATGCGCGCCATCTGCAATAACTGGGCCAATATCAGTGGGGTCGATAAGTGGAGGCCAACCTGCTGCAGCGTAAGTCATTAGGTCATTATGTTTTTTTAGCGCCTGTGTTAGTAAATCGGGCGTTGCTTGCAGGTTATGGTCGATGAAGAGATTGTTTAACACTTTATGCTGATCTTTATTGGTTCCGGTCAGATAGGTCGACCAACTGGGACCTGAGAGGGTTGGTAAATCAACAACTGTCTCAACAAAGAAACTATCGCTACGAAGTCTTGCCAAGGTACTTGCTCGCCCGGAATCGATTGCTCTTTGCAACATTAGACCATCAATGCCTAGAAGTAGGACTTTGGGTCTGGCAGCCATAGCGCTACCTTAATCTCAAGAACTTTTTAAATGAAGATAAATGCCAAGCGCCCCGTAACTATGGCGTTACAGGGCGCTCGCCGCGTCTTACGAGAGCTACTTGATTTCGATCAAGCGTGGCCGCATCTCTGCTGGGATATTGCGCTCGAGTTCAACCTTCAAGATGCCATCTTTCAATTCACTGCCAACAACCTTCACATGGTCCGCTAGCGCAAATGATTGACGGAAGTGGCGAGAGGCGATTCCTTTATAGACATAATCTCCCTCGGATTTCTCTTCCTTTGAGCCACTCTTACCTTCGATGATTAGTCGATTGTTATTCAACTCGACTTTTAGGTCATCTTTACTGAAGCCAGCAACGGCCATCTCCACCTCGTAAGAATTATCACCAGTCTGCTTGATGTTGTAAGGCGGGTAAGAAGAGGCCCCACCGGTGAGCGAGTTCTGGAGATCTTCCAAGATTTGCCATTCACGATCAAAGCCAATCGTCCAGGAATCGAAATTAGGGAAGAAGTCGCTCAAAATAGATCGAGGTGATTTATTGTTTTTAACTAATGCGTATGCCATTTGTTTCTCCTTTTCACGAATTACTCCTATGTAAGCGAGTAGCCATCATGTTGGCATTTAGCCCAACTAGATGGGTCGCATTCAAATAACGAATGGCACTTTTCTGATATTCCTGGCTGGAGGATTTTGTGAAGTAAATTTCAGGGTTATTCCCCGGTGCGGCTTTTGAGTCGGGATGGCGGGATTTGAACCCGCGGCCCCCAGACCCCCAGCCTGGTGCGCTACCAAACTGCGCTACATCCCGTTAGCGGGAATTTTATTGCCAATCGGATAGGTTTGCGACCATGAAGCGAAAGCCCGGAACGCCGCTAGGTTATTTTTTGCTAGCCACAGGTATTGGTCATTTCATTATTCCAAAACCGCTGGATTTGATTGTCCCTGCATTTTTACCCGGTGATCCTAGGTTCTGGACTTATCTAAGTGGCGTGATTGAGATGGCGATCGGCTTGATGTTGATCAATCAGAGCGACCGAAATATAGCCGGGCGTTCGATAAGACTCTGGGGTGCGTTCTTTGCGCTAGCTCTCTTTATTGCGGTCTATCCGGCCAATATAAATATGGCGATTGACTGGGCGGACCGTCCCATGCCCGATCCTTTGATTGCATATGCCAGATTGCCCTTGCAATTACCGCTCTTCTATTGGTCTTGGAAGGTTATAAAAAAGCTTAAGCAATCAAATCTGCAATAATTCCAATAACGATCAGAGTCCACCAGGCGCGGCTAAGCGCGGCACGCTCCATCCAGCTCATAAATGATTTTGTTAACGTCAGAGCAAGAAGCGCTCCAGCTATTGCTGCAAGTACTAGCGATCTAGCCAATACAGCATCGTTGCTCTGCTGATAGACCGCATTTATCAGTGAGATGGCCAGCAGGGCGTAGGCCCCAGCGCGGTAATGCGAGATTTTCATAGTTGCCCCTTCAATTGATCACTCTAATTACTCTAATTACTCTAATACCTAGTTGCGATTTACTCGTGTAAGCCTAAGTAAAATTAAAAAAATTACGGGCCCCGACTTAGCGCCGGAGCCCGTAATCTCTAGAGTCTTGCTCTATTGGAACTATTTCCTAAGTGTTTAACTTAGTGATCTTCCTTCATGCCTTCAGCCGCCGACTTCATACGGGCGATGTTGAAGACCACAAGACCGAACAAGCACTTCGCCAATACGTCAGCGATTGTGTAACCAATCTGACGATAGGTGAATAGTGAAGCAGCTTCACTTGCACTTGGGTTTGTGATGAATACAGGGATCAAGTATGAGATTGGATAGACCAACCAAGTAACCAATAGGAGGTTGCGAAGACCGCTGATACGACCTGCTACGCCTGCTGGTTGACGATCTAAGGACTTGCCTAGTTCGACGAACAATACGTACAAGATATATACGAATGGGATCATCGATAGTACGAAGTAGATCATCTTGGTGGTGTTGTCCATTGAAATTTCGCCTGGATAACCAAGGATGATCATGGCTGCAGAAGCCACTACCAAACGGGTCATCAATGACTTGGCAACTTCTTTTGCCAGAGCCAACACTGCGACAACTTCTACGAGCAACAAAGGCACAGTCAAGATCCAGTCAACGTAGCGATAAGCCTCATTGAAAGTTCCCTGTGCGGTACCAATCTTGATCGCACCATTCTCTGACGTTTCGCTGAACGAATTGAAGATGCGCCAGTAGTGGTAGGCAGCGATGAAAGTCACCATAGATGACATAACAAGCGCTACGCGATACTTAGGTAGTACTCGGTTCTGCACTACCAAGGTGTACACGGTGGTAGCGAGCATTGAGATAAGACCAAATGAGAATAAGTTGTACAACGTACTCCATTGGCCAGCTGATAATTGAAGCATTTCTTCCTCTCCGGGAGTTTTCAAATTTCAAAGGGATAGCCCTTCGAACCTGCCAATTATGCGCCTAATAACTCTTTCATTCCATTTTGCAACGCATTTACCACGGCTTTTTGAGCGTAATGTCCGTTTTTTTGAGATTAATTGGGCCAAAAACAGCGACACGCCCGTTGGTTCCTACTTGTTGCATTAACTGCATTGATACCGATGAGTAACCAGATTTATCTTGACCTAAAGATATTCTTAATTTTCACAAGATGAGTTTTTGCTAGAAGAATTTTTCTTAGTGAAGCGACTTATGTTGCCACGATTACGAGCTACCAATATATAAACCATCTGCGCAACGCGATCGAACAAAGGTAGGAAAGCAAGCAGTGCAAAAGGTTTGATGTATTTTTTTGGTTGATCTAAAAGTAACTTGGCAACTGCCTTTGCGCCACCATATTTCTGATAGGTATCGCTTGCGAAGTCATCATTGACAAATTGGTTTTTTGTTTTTGAGTTTTTTGAAATATTCTTTGGAACCAAATACCAGACTTGTTGTTCGACCTCTGAATTCAAAAGATTGAAATTTGCGAGGTTTAATTTCTGACTTGGTTGGTTGATCCATG
>CAZZLH010000017.1:23531-30653 GCA_964654815.1 uncultured Actinomycetes bacterium | reverse complement strand
CGTTCCAGATTGGTTAGCTCACGTTGGAGATAAGAGGCTGGGATTACCAATATTGGCCAATGCCAGAGATATATTGAGTAGCTCCAATCGCCGATACGTTGCATCACCTTAGACGCCAACAAGCGGTTATCTCTTAATGATGCGAGCACCAAAACTGTGCCTAAAGTGGGTAGTAGGGCTGCCCAGCCAGGAAATGGAGTTGATTTATCAAACCAGAGCGCGGCAAATAGCAATGAACCCAAACCCAAATACAAACCTGCCCGGGTCGCTTTGGTGCGAAGAGTGAAGAGCGCGACCATCGCACCGAGGCCCAATTCGAAGGCTCGGGTAGGAAGAGAGTAGAAAGCCAAGATTGGTTTGGTCTGTATCCAGATCAGTGATAATGCAAAGCTCGCCATTGTGATTGTAGGTATCACGATCTTCAATCGTTTTCGGCCCAAGAAGAGTATCAAGGGCCAGCAGAGATAGAACTGCTCTTCAACTGCGAGAGACCAGAAGTGAATCAAAGGTGATGGCACTGAGCCAAGATTTTGATAATCGTTCTGCCAAAAGGCGAAGAGATAATTTGAGATGTACCAGGTACTAGCAAGAAGGTCTCGGCCAAATTGTGGTCTTTGGGTCGCTGGGGCAAGTAACCAAAAAGCAAAGGCGGTAACAAAGAGCACCAGAAATGCCGCTGGCAAGAGGCGCTTTGCCCGTCTGGCATAGAAGCGTTTAAACGAAAAAGCACCATTGTTTTTTAGGTATGTCTCGAAAATTTCGCGCAGAATCAATTGCGTTATTAGGTAACCTGATATGACATAGAAGATATCTACGCCGATAAAGCCACCCGGTAACCAATCTGCATGAAAGAGCAGCACCAGAAGCACTGCAATGGCCCTTAGGCCTTGAATCTCAGGTGATCTCTTCACAACGAACCGAATTATTGCTTTGTTGCGAGATGAAACTTGAGAATTTTGAGCAAACGAAGGCGCTTAAACTGTGAAGATGGCATCAATCTGTAGGCCCGGAAATTCCGCCTGAAGTTTCTCTCTTCCACCCAAGCCAGCTATCTCTAATAGCACCGCCACGCTTGTGACAGCGGCGCCCGTGGTTTTGATCAGCTTTATCGCAGCAGCTAGCGTGCCACCGGTTGCGAGAACATCATCTACTAAAAATACTAATTCGCCAGGTTTGGCAGCATCCTTATGGATCTCGATGACATCTGATCCATACTCGAGTCCATACTCTTGGCGATGCACATCGTGAGGTAACTTCCCTTTTTTACGGATTGGAATCACGCCCCGTTTACTCTGCACGCCTATCGCAGCGGCAAAGAAGAAACCGCGAGCTTCGATACCGGCGATCAATTGGGCGCTGGGGTTGGTGGCGCTCATCAATTCAGCGACCGAGCTAAGAGCGTATCCATCTCGCAGCAGTGGCGTGATATCTCTAAAGAGAATCCCAGGTGAAGGGTAATCTGGGATATCGCGAATCAAAGCTCTTAAGTCGGAGAGTTCCATGGCCGATACTCTAGCGGTTGTGTCCGAAAGGGGACTTGAACCCCTAAGGCCTTGCGGCCACAAGCACCTCAAGCTTGCGCGTCTACCAATTTCGCCACCCGGACAATGAATTTGTAATTCTTACAGTGGAACGCCAAGTTTACTTGAAAGCGTCGCAGGAGCAAAAGCAGACATAAGCCTGTGAAAGCGGGAGAATGTAGCCATGAGAGATGCCATAACTGAAGATGCGATTAGGATTTGTCGCGATTTAATTCGGATACCTAGCGTCAATTATGGTGAAGGAAAAGGCAACGAGCGCGAAGTAGCGGAGTACATAGTCGCCTCTCTATCTGAGGTCGGTATCCCGTCAAAGATTTATGAATCTGCTCCTAATCGCTGCAATGTCATCGCCAAAATAGAAGGCTCAAATAAAGATAGGGCTGGGTTAGTTTTACATGGCCATATAGATGTGGTTCCAGCAGCGGCTGAAGAGTGGCAAGTGGATCCGTTTAGCGCGCAAATCAAAGATGGAGCAATCTGGGGCAGAGGTGCGGTCGACATGAAGAATGTCGATGCCATGATCCTGGCGATTGTGCGAAATTGGGCGCAAAAAGGGGTTAAGCCACCGCGCGATATTCTCCTTGCCTTCTTCGCTGATGAGGAGGCTGGTTCTACCTACGGTTCACGTTGGATGGTGAAGGAACATCCCGAAGTTTTCGCTGGTTGCAATCAAGCGGTCTCCGAAGTTGGCGGGTTCTCGGTAACTTTACGTAACGGAAAACGTCTCTACCTAATTGAGGCTGCGCAGAAGGGTATTCATTGGTTTAAGTTGAGCGCAAATGGTCAGGCAGGCCATGGCTCTTTTATAAATTCCGAAAACCCGGTAACCAAAGTTGCCGAAGCGGTGGCGAAAATTGGCAAATACGATTGGCCTCAGACCTATACCGCCGCAGTTAATGAGTTATTTGGCGCAATTGCAAAAGCCCTTGATAAGCCGTTGAGTACCGACTATCGCGAACTCTTAGTTGAGATTCCAAGCGTGGCCAGAATGATTGCCGCAACACTTCAAAATACCGCTAATCCCACCATGCTAGAAGCGGGATATAAGGCCAATGTCATACCTAAAGAAGCCCACGCCATTATTGATGGCAGATTTCTGCCTGGCTATGAAACGGTATTAAATGCCACGATTAGGGAGATTGTCGGTCCAGATATAAAGATCGAGACAATCACTCGAGATATCGCCTTGGAAGTCCCCTTTGAAGGTCCTTTGGTAGAGACCATGAAGAGCGCAATTCTTAAATTAGATCCAGAAGCGATACCGGTTCCTTATCTAATGAGTGGTGGCACCGACAATAAGGCGCTTAGCGAACTTGGCATCGTTGGGTATGGGTTCTCACCGCTTCGACTTCCCGCTGATTTGGATTTTATGGCGCTATTTCATGGCGTTGATGAGAGAATCCCTTTGGAGTCGTTGGAATTTGGCGTGAAGGCGTTGGAAGATTTTCTGCTTAACTGCTAACTTCAGTTAAAGCTTCACGCACTACATCGGGCAGAGTAATTTCCTCACTGCGTAAGATTCCTCGAAGTTGAGCGCCAGTTCGTGCACCAACTATTGCGCTAGTTACTCCTGCAGCATCCCGAACCCAAGCCAGCGCCACCTCTAAAGGCGAGTATCCAAGTCCATCCGCAGCAGTTTGAACTGCCTCAACAATGCGATTAGCTTTAATCGATTTATCTGGTAAGTATGGATCGACAAAGCCTGCAAAGTGAGGGCTAGCTCCGCGCGAATCAGATGGCACGCCACCTCGGTACTTACCGGTTAAAACACCTCTGCCAAGTGGTGACCATGCAAGAAATCCGACCGACAATTGAGAGGCACAAGGCAAGACCTCTTCTTCCACGCTTCGATTTAATAGTGAGTATTCATTTTGCGTTGTAGAGATAGGAGCCTTGGTGGCGACTGACTCTTGCTGTGTGATGGCCCTTGCGCTCTGCCATCCGGAGAAATTACTTATTCCGACATATCGAGCACGGCCAGTTTGATAGGCGGTATCGAGGGCAGAGAGGGTGTCTTCTAACGGAGTCTGGCTATCCCAGGTATGAACTTGCCAGAGGTCAACATAATCAGTGCCTAATCTTTTCAATGACGCATCTAACTCGGATAGCAGCGCACCTCTTGAGGTATTAACCATCCGCACTCCATCTTGAAAGACGATTCCACCTTTAGTTGCGATTACGACATCTTCACGTTTCATTAGTGATCCGATAAGCCCACCAATGACTCGCTCCGAATCCCCAGCACCGTAAACTGCAGCGGTATCGAAGAAATTACCGCCTGCATCTAAAAATGCTCGCGCTTGATCGGCCGCTTCATGCTCGTCGGTATCGCGACCCCAGGTCATAGTGCCCAATCCAATGCGAGATATATTCAATCCGGTTCGGCCGACCTTACGAAGCTCCATAGTGAGACCTTAAGCGAAGAGCATGTTATTGGACTAATCTGTCGCTCTAATGTCTCGAATTTTCCTGCTCCGCCATGCCCAATCAGTGGCAAATGCCAAAGGTATTTTGGCAGGGCGATTGCCAAACTATCCGCTCTCTACCGAGGGTTTAAAACAGCGGGAGGCTCTGTTAGATCGTTTGGCCGAGGTATTTTTCGATCAGGTTATCTCTAGCCCCATTCAGAGGTGTATCGAGACGATTGCACCGATTTATCCTGCACCGCAGATCGTGGAGGATTTTCAAGAGGTTCACTATGGCGATTGGAGCGGAAAACGTATGTCCTCCCTTGCCAGAAACCGAGCTTGGAAAGAGATACATAGGAACCCAGCCTCAGTGCGATTCCCTAATGGCGAGACCTTGATAGAGGTTCAGACTCGAGCGCTACGCGGAGTTGATTTCTCAGTTCTCACTCCCAGCCAGCGCGGGAAATCCAAAGTAAAGAAGAATATATTGATCTCGACCCATGCAGATGTAATAAAAGTTCTGATTCTTCACGCTCTGGGATCTCATCTAAATAATATTGATAAAGTCGTAATTGATAATGCCAGTATCTCAGTGCTTGATTACGGGGCGGGCGGGTTGCGAGTGGTTCGAGTAAATGATGACACTTCAAAGATTAAGGAGCTCATCAAGTGAGCCGCATCCGTAGTCTCAATCCAGCTGAGAGTTTTATCGTTGGAACAATTGGCCAACCAGGGGAGCGAGAATTTTTTCTGCAAGCTAAGTTTCACGCTGGGATTCATAGTTTCGCAATCGATAAACTCCAAGTAAGTGCGTTGGCGGATCGCATGGCAATGTTGATAGGAGAGCTCAAAGCTGCTAATTATCGCTTTGAGAATGTAATAGCCACGACGCTTGAGGTTCCTCTGATTCCAGAATTTCAAGTAGGGGTAATCGGAATTGTCTGGCTTAATGAGACCGAACAGGTGCTTATAGATCTCCAAGAGATAACCGAAGGTGACAATGAATTGGTACCTGACGAAGAAGATGGACCAGCGTTATTCAAGATTTATTTGAACCCCGATATCGCCAACAATTTCATCCAATTAGCCCGTCGAGTGGTCTCAGCTGGAAGAGCCCCCTGTCCATTCTGCGGCTTACCAATAAATAAAGAAGGGCATCTCTGCCCGAGGGCCAATGGCTATCGTAGATAAAATCGAATCCCTTTCAGCCTTACAAATTGGTGAAATAGAGATCGTTGGCCGACTAATGGCTGCCTCAAACGCCTCGCTCTATTGTCGCGTTGGGGAAATCAGTGCAATCTATAAACCGATTGCAGGCGAACGTCCGCTCTGGGATTTCCCAACTGGAAATTTAGCCTCGCGCGAGGTAGCCACTTTTTTAGTGAGTGAAGCTTTGCAACTTGATTGCGTTCCTCCTACGATTTTGCGAGAAGGGCCATTTGGATTGGGTTCACTCCAGCTTTGGATAGAGGATTGCGAAGAGGTAGAAGAGCGCTATTTGGAGAAATCCGAGGGATTACGCAAGATCGCACTGCTTGATGCAGTCGTAAACAATACTGATCGCAAGATAGGGCACCTGCTGTATAAGGATGGCGAAATTTTTGGCTGCGATCACGGTGTAACCTTTCACGAGGAATACAAACTGCGAACCGTGCTCTGGCAGTTTGCAGACTTGCCTTTGGCTGATGCTGAAATAGAGAAATTATCCAATTTTCGCTGTGATTTAACCGAGTATATAAGTCCGATAGAGATCGAGAGTTTGCATTCTAGAATTGCAAATCTCTTGCAAGAGGGTAAGTTTCCTTTACCTCCAACTGATTGGCCTGCGGTCCCATGGCCTCCGTTTTAGAAATCTGAAGTTCTCGAAGAATATTTGACGTTAGATATTTGAAATCAAATCATGATGAATAGAATGGATAAATGAAGAGTTGGTCCGCTCCTAGTATTCCGCAGATACAGATTGCCAAGGAGCCGTTACGAGTTTATTCAACCGCCGCTTCGCAGATTGTTGAGTTTCCGTTGAAGGATGAATATCAAATGTATGTTTGCGGCATTACACCATATGACGCAACACATCTGGGCCATGCCGCAACCTACTTGACCTTTGACATTATCAATCGCTATTTGCGGGCGCTCGGTGCGACGGTCAATTACATTCAAAATATCACCGATATAGACGATCCGCTGCTGGAGCGAGCAAAACGCGATGGGGTGGATTGGGTCGAATTAGCGCATTCACAAATCGACCTCTATAGACAAGACATGCAGCAGCTTCGAATCATCCCACCCCAACATTACGAAGGCGCAGTGGATGCCATTCCGGATGTCGTCGATGCCATCTCCACATTAAGTGAATCCAATCTTGTTTACAAAGTAGCGGATGATCTCTATCTCGACATCAAAGAAGATAAGAGATTTGGCAGTGAATCCCATTTACCTCACAGCGAAATGCTCAAAATATTCGCTGAAAGAGGAGGCGATCCATCGCGCCCCGGAAAACGAGATGCCCTAGATCCTTTGCTTTGGCTGAATCATCGCGAGGGCGAACCTAGTTGGCCATCTAAGTTTGGTGCAGGCCGGCCAGGCTGGCACATCGAATGTGCCGCGATTGCCCTGAAATATGCCAAATCAGATGGAGATTGCGTAATAGACATTCAAGGTGGCGGTAGCGATTTAATATTTCCGCACCACGAAATGTCCGCCTCGCAAGTTCGACTACTAACTGGGAAAGAGTTTGCTCACGCCTATGTTCACGCAGGTCTAATAGGTCTTGACGGTGAGAAGATGAGTAAGTCAAAGGGCAATCTACTCTTTGTTTCTAAGATGATTTCGGAAGGCGTAGATCCGATGGCTATTAGATGGGCTCTTTTGAAGCGCCATTACCGACAAGATTACATCTGGCAACGTAATGAAACCGAGAGTGCGATTATCGAGCTTGATCGCTTTAGGTTGGCGCTAAAGCAAGAACGAGTTCTCGATACCCAGGCGCTTGAAAAGAGCATTGTTGCGGCGATTTCGATGGATTTGGATACCCCTAGGGCCATCAGTGAAATCAATCGTTGGGCGGAGGAATCGATTCGCGAAAATCAAGCTGACCGCTTCACGCATCAGGTGGATCACAGAAAATCTCTGATCGATACCATCGATGCTTTACTTGGAATCACCCTGGCGCT
>CAZZLH010000017.1:17524-23431 GCA_964654815.1 uncultured Actinomycetes bacterium | reverse complement strand
CGGGATTTGATGTATCTGCACCAGAACACCTTACGATAACCTTTCACCAATGACGAGCCAATTCTTTGAAGCGGTGCTCTTTGATATGGATGGCCTCACAATCAATTCAGAGCCACAGTGGCTCGAAGCCGAAACCGAATTAGCCGGCAGATTCGGCTATGAGTGGACCATCTCTGATCAAGCACACTGCCTAGGCGGTCCACTTTCAAAATTGGGTCAGTACATGTCGGACTTAGTACATGGCGCGCAATCGGGCGAATACTTCCACCGAGCCATCATCGAGCTCATGGCAGAGAAGGTTCGAGCGAATGCGACTTTCATGCCGGGGGCGAGGGAGTTGATACATGAGCTAAATGGCATTTCAATTCCTATTGCCTTGGTCTCTGCCAGTCCAAGAGTGATCGTCGATGCCGCACTTAGCCATATGGGGCAGAACCCATTTCAAGCCACGATCTCATCCGATGATGTAACCAGGACCAAACCTGATCCAGAGGGCTATTTGAAAGCTGCAGCACTTCTTGGAGTCTCCATAGAGAATTCACTTATCCTTGAGGATTCGTTGACTGGTGTTACTGCGGCAAGGGCAAGCAGAGCGAAGGTGATTGCCGTACCTCATCTAGTGAGAATAGATTCAGATGCCCAAACTAAAGTGATTACTTCCTTAACGGAGTTGAATTTGAATCGATTGCGCGAGCTGTATTTAGACTGGTGATCAGTTAAAGGCCGGGCAAATCTTTTGAAAGCTGCACCAATCGCATAACCTACTTTTTTGAGTGGGCCAATACTCCTTCTGGTAAGAAATTTGGATTTCTTCGCTTACTTGTAGCGCTTTCTTCTCCGCTAGTATCAAATCTTTCTCGGTCGGAGTGCTTTTAAGACTTTGTGAATCCCCTAGATATAGAAGTTGCAATACTTTTGGAACTTGCCCATGTAACTTAAACCAGAGTAATCCGTAGAAGCGGAGCTGGAATAGCGCTTTATCCTCATATCCGATTTTGGGAGATTTCCCAGTCTTGTAATCGACAATCCTGACCTCTCCGGTAGGCGCAACATCTATTCGATCTACATAACCATGTAGCTTAAGGTTTGAATCTAAATCTAACTCCAGATGCGCTTCCATGTGGGTCGGATTGAAACTCTGCGGGTTCTCAAGGGTGAAATAATTGGATAGCAGGGAATTGACCCGATCCAGCCACTCTTGATCGTTGACCACAGCTAGCGCAAGTTCTTGGTTACTGTTTTTTTGATTCTGCCAATGTTCCAGAGCGCGTAACTTGGCTTGCTCTAGAGTGCGCTCGTCGACAGGAAGCGCGAGAAGTTCCTCTAAAATTGCATGCACTAGCGTGCCACGCGCCGCATCTAAACTTATTGGTTCAGGCAATTTTTGAATATTTCGATAGTTATATAACTGAGGACATTGTTGGTATTCACTAATGCGGCTGGGAGATAATCGTATGGCTGGCATGGTTAGGCTAGAAGATAGCCTATTGAGCGGACGCCTTAGGATAGGCACGTGGCTGATATGTCAGGTTTCTTCAACTCAGGGGATCGAATCCAACTTACCGACAATAAGGGGCGTCAATATTCCTTTACTTTGACACCCGGGAAAGAATTTCACACTCATCAAGGATTTATAAAACATGATGATTTAATCGGAATGCCTGAAGGTAGCGTCGTGTCAATTAGCAGTACCACTGGTGTGATTCAAAAGTTTATGGCATTTAAACCTTTGCTGACTGATTACGTCTTAACCATGCCACGTAGCGCAACCATTATCTATCCGAAGGATGCAGCTTTGATCGTAGGTTTTGCTGACATCTTTCCAGGTGCAAAGGTCCTTGAGGCAGGGGTAGGAAGTGGGGCGCTCACACTCTCATTACTTCGGGCAGTTGGGCCAAATGGTTCGGTTCATTCAGTGGAGAAACGAGAGGAGTTTGCGGCTAATGCCAGAGCAAATGTCGAACATTATTTTAAGCAGGCGCCAAAGAATTGGAGCCTCTCGGTTGGTGCGCTTCAAGAGCAAACTTTCTCTCAAAAATTCGACCGAGTAATTCTGGATATGTTGGCGCCTTGGGAATGTATAGAAATCGCGGCGGAGGTTTTGGTGCCCGGTGGCGTTTATATGGCTTATGTAGCTACCACCACCCAACTCTCCAATGTTGCAGAGGGTCTAAAACGCGATGGCCGGTTTACCGAGCCTGAGAGTTTCGAATCTTTAATCAGACCTTGGCATCACGAGGGTTTAGCGGTGAGGCCAGAGCATCGGATGATTGCACACACTGGGTTCCTAATCTTTTCACGGCGCATTGCGCCTGGTACAGAGTTATTGGCCAGACGGCGTCGTCCATCTAAAGGCGCATACGGCATCGACGAAGGTAGCGATGGCTGATAAGAATTCACGTCTAGTAAATTTAGTAATTGCCCTTTTAGCGGCCAAAAAATTTTTGACCAAAGCACAAATATTTCAAGCAGTACCGGGATATGACGGTACTGAAGAAGCCAAAGATCGCATGTTCGAACGTGACAAAGAGGAGCTTCGTTCGCTCGGAATCCAAATAGAGATCAAAAGCATTGATCCATTCTTTGAAGACGAACTTGGGTATCGGATCTTCCCTGATCGCTATAAATTTGATCTTGGTCCATTGACTGCAGAAGAGGTAGCACTTTTGGCGCTGGCCGCCGAAGCTTGGCGCGAAACCGCATTGCGAGATATCGCCCATTCGACATTGATCAGACTTGAATCCCTTGGGGTCAACTCTGACTTTACTGATTTGCCGCTGGTTCCTACCCTTAAAAATGTCCCAAATAATTTTCCCGAGTTACTGGAATCAGCAAATAACCGCAAGATTGTGGAATTTAGCTATCCAAATCAAGAAGGCGTCAGTGAGCTTCGCAGAGTTGAACCATTAGGCATTTACTCGCAGCGAATGCGTTGGTATCTCTTCGCCTTCGATTCCGAGAAAGGAGAGACCAGAAGCTTCAGATTGGATCGCATCGAAGGTCAGGTAAAGCAGACCAATAAAGCCTTCCCGGCGCGTGAATTTGAGATCCCGAAGCAACATTTTGAACCGCTCGTGGTCAAAATGGAGATTAGGCGCGACTTCTGCCATGAATTGGTGAGTAAATCAAAGGTAATTGTCGATGGCGAAGAGTGGCATACCGCACTCTGCAACTTCGATTCTGAGGCAGAAGCGCTAGCCACAATCCTCAAGTTCTCACCCAATGTCAAAGTCCTAGACCCTATTGAATTGGTAGAGCAAGTGAAATCTGCGCTGAATGAAATATTGGTGCTGCATGAACACCAATAAACGTCTCGCCCGCCTTATGGATTTGATTCCATTCATCACCCAGAATCAGGGTATAGAGCTGACCGATTTAGCGAGTCGCTTTGCTGTTTCAGTGGATGATTTAGAGAAGGATCTCAATTTACTCTGGTGCTGTGGTTTGCCTGGCCAGACACCGCTAGAACTAATGGAGGTGAATTTTCTAGATGGTTTTGTAAGTGTCAGAAATGCCGACGAATTAAGATATCCACGCACCCTCACACATATTGAGCTCTCAACCTTGGTAATTGGTCTTGAAATACTCTCTGAGTTTGGTAATGCGACTGCAACGGCTTTAGCTGAGAAATTAAAGGCAAAGCTAGAAACTAAGATCTCGTATCGGCCGACAAATGCAGAGAAATATTTGACTGAGTTAGAGATGGCCATTCAAAAGAACAATTCGGCAAAAATCACATATGCCGGAGTTGAAAGAGAGATTATTCCCCTAGAGATCTATAACGAGAATTCCGCTAGTTATCTTCGAGCATTCTGTAAAAAGGTTTCTGATCGACGCACCTTTAAAATTGAAAAAATCTCGGAATTGGTGATATTGCCTACGCAAGAACTACCTCCGAATGATGCACCAACTCAAAGTGTGAAAAAGAAATTCCCCATCAAAACCCATCGAAAGGCCAGATTGGTGCTAGAGACTCTTGGTGGAGTTGAAGAAGTAGAAGTTTTCTCAACTGATTGGTTAGTGAGCCAAAGCATGGCTTTAGCAGGCGCAGTCCAACTCTTAACGCCAGATTTACGCCAAGAATTGGCCGCTCGGGCTAGGGCTAGCCAAAATCTATATCTCGGGTAACCTTGCCCTATGTTCTTACGCGAACCAACTCATATCCTGCTTCTAGTACTGGTGCTGGTAATTCTCTTCGGCGCTAAACGACTCCCTGACTCAGCAAAATCTGTTGCCAAATCGCTTCGTATTTTCAAGAGTGAAATGAAAGAGGGCAAGGAAGAGAACAAGGAGCCTAAGGAAGAGCCAAAGAAGGACGATTCAGACAAGTAAATCGTGGCTAGTTCTACAGAAGGTGCTACGGAAGGTTCATCGGGCGGAAATTCTCCAATAAAGGCCGGGGGCGTTATGCCCATCTTGGCTCATTTGGCGGAATTTAGAAATCGGGTATTTAGGGCCGCGATCATCATTGGCTTTGGGTTTTTGATCAGTTGGTTTTTCTATAATGAACTAGTCGCAAAACTTGCAGAACCAGTCTGTGATCTCAAATTGGCACAAGCCAAAGGCGCTAGCAATTGCGGTGCGCTATATATCAGCGGTGTCCTTGGTCCACTTAACTTGCAAATAAAGGTTTCATTAACTGCTGGGCTTATTGCGACTGCGCCACTCTGGATCTATCAACTATGGGCGTTTGTCGCGCCTGGCTTACATAAGCATGAGAAGAAGCGATCCTTCCTCTTCCTCCTTGCAGCGACTCCTTTCTTTAGCGCGGGCGTCTACCTTGGTTACACCATCTTGCCGATTGCGATACGCGTACTCTTTGGCTTCACGCCCTCACAGCTAACCAACCTCGTTAATTTCTCGGATTATCTTGATTTCGTACTGCGAGTGATTCTCTTATTCGGTTTGGCCTTTGAACTTCCAGTCTTTTTAGTCACTCTAAACCTGCTGGGTGCAGTCTCAGGAAAGACCATCTTGCGGCCTTGGCGTATGTGGATCTTCGGTATCACCTTCTTCATCGCAGCTTTCACTCCATCAGCTGATCCGCTCACCATGTTACTTCTTGCTATTCCTTTGATTGCCTTCTACTTTGCCGCAGGTGGTATTGCGCTACTAAATGATCGAAGACGCAATGTGGCTGCTAGCAATTAACCCAACTTCTGGTAGGGGAAAGGGTGCATCAGTAAGCCATCAAGTGGCTGATTTCCTGAAAGAACGTGCAATTCCGTATCGAATAGTTACTGGTTCAAATGCCATAACATTTCAAGAGAATTTACGTCGCGAAGTAGAGAGTGAGCAATCATCAGGAGCAGATTCTTGCCAAGGGATCATTGCAATTGGCGGCGATGGCCTTATGCATATGGCGATTCAAGTTGCGGCTTCAAACGAAATACCTATTGCTGCTATACCGGCCGGAACCGGCAATGATTTCGTCCGAACACTTGGTTGGGATCCCGATAAACCACTAGAACCGCTCTGGGCTGCGATCACCACGGAGAGCAATGCGATAGATCTTGGTGCCATCGATGGCGAACTATTTTGTGCGATTGCTTCGACCGGTTTTGATAGCTTAGTAAATGAACGTGCCAATAGATTGAAATGGCCCAAGGGTCCGGCTAAATACAACGTGGCAATGGCGCTTGAGTTGCCCAAATTTGTACCGCTAAATTATCGATTCTCCGTCGATGGTAGAGAATTCGAAAGAGAGGCCATGTTGATTGCCGCCGGAAATGGCAGATCGTATGGCGGTGGCATGTTGGTATGTCCAGACGCCGATATAAGTGACGGTCTGCTCGATTTGATGATTCTAAATCCAGTTTCTAAACGTGAATTTATCCGAATCTTTCCCTCGGTTTATGAAGGTAAACACATTGAACACCCTAAAGTTGAGATGCTTCAGGGTCGTGA
>CAZZLH010000017.1:9871-17424 GCA_964654815.1 uncultured Actinomycetes bacterium | reverse complement strand
TAATGGAGAGCGTGCAAGTTATCTCTTTATCAGCCACTGTATCCAACGCCGAGGAGTTTGGTGAATGGCTTCAATTGGTAAGGGGCGAAACTGAAATCATTGTTTCAGAAAATAGACCAGTCCCGCTTTATCAGCATGTGCTGATTGGCAATCGTTTATTAGATCTCTTCAATGACGACGGATCGGTCAACCAAGCCCTTTTTCGAAGTGAGCGAGAAGCCCTGCGACGAATCCGTACCCCTCGCAATAGAAATCGATTTGATGACGAAAATCGCCTAAATCGGGCTGAAGTAATTGAGAAATTGAATTCCTATCAGATGCTTCCGGTTATTACCTTCATATTCTCAAGGCAAGGATGCGATTCGGCCGTCAAACAATGTTTATCTGCAAATCTCCGATTAACCTCAACTGCTGAACGAGAAGAGATACGGGAGACTGCGTTGCGTTATACCGCGCAATTGAACTCTGAGGATCTAGAGGTTCTCGGGCATCATGAATGGCTCGCCGCTTTGGAGCGGGGGATTGCTGCTCACCATGCCGGTCTGCTACCAGCATTTAAAGCATGTATCGAAGAGTTATTCCAGCGGGGATTATTAAAAGCCATCTTTGCTACCGAGACTCTGGCGCTTGGCATCAACATGCCTGCACGAACCGTGATGTTGGAGAAATTGAGCAAATGGAATGGTGAAGCCCATGTACCGATTACGCCGGGCGAATATACGCAGTTGACGGGTAGAGCGGGGCGACGTGGCATTGATATCGAGGGAAATGCGGTGGTGATGTGGTCACCGACAGTAGATTCTGCAACGGCGGCAGGGTTGGCAGCTACTCGTACTTATCCACTTCGAAGTTCCTTCTCGCCGACCTACAACATGGCAATCAATTTGTTGGAGCGCTATGGCCGTGATCGAGCCCGTAACTCCTTGAAATCATCTTTCGCCCAATTTCAAGCAGATAAAGCGGTGGTTGGTCTTGATCGACAAATACGCCGCAATCAAGAAGCGGTTGCGGAGTACAACACAGGCGCGCTCTGTCATCTGGGGGATTTCTCCGAATATGCCAAATTCCGAAGAGAGATTAAACAGGCAGAGGTACTGCTCTCAAAACGAAATCGGATTGATGGGCGTCAACGGGCGCATTTGGAGCAGGAACTCTCCAGTTATCGCAAAGCCATGCGGGCTCATCCTTGCCACTCCTGCAATGAACGCGAGGCCCATGCTCGTATCGCCGAGAGAGCGGATCGACTTATTAGAGAGAATGAGGGTCTGATTAATCGCGTTGAAACTCGCACCAACGTCATTGCAAAAACCTTTGACCGAATTACCAGTGTCTTAAACGAATTGAATTATCTTTCAGGGGACCAAGTGACCGATAGTGGAAAAATGCTCTCAAAAATCTACGCAGAATCTGACTTGGCCATAGCAGAATGCATCAAAAGTGGGCTCTTCGATAGATTGAGCGATATCGAGCTCGCCAGCGTCCTATCGGTCTTCCTCTTTGAATCTAGGAAACCCGAGGCGCCCAAGATTCCAAATAGCAATGTGCAAGATGCCTTAACTGAAATCGTGAGAATATGGTCGAAATTGCATAATCTAGAGAGCGAACATGATGTCAAGACTCAGCGAGAGCCTGATTTTGGCTTCTGCTGGATGGCATATCGGTGGGGCTCTGGGCACGGTTTGAATTCGGTATTGCGAAATTCAGATCTCTCAGTCGGTGATTTTGTTCGATCCACCAAACAATTGATAGATTTGTTAAATCAAGTTGCAGGAGCAAAGGTCGAATTAAGAGATAAATGTCGCTTGGCAATTAATCGGCTTGATCGGGGAGTGGTTGTGTATCTAGGAGGATTGGCATGAGCCTGATGCTGCTAGATAGCGGTTCACTCTGGTATCGCGCTTACTACGGCATGCCAGATACCTTGGTGGCTCCTGATGGAACTCCCGTAAATGCCATTCGAGGTTATCTTGATATGACCGCCAGATTAATCACCATGTATAAACCAAAGCGTTTGGTGGCTTGTATCGATGGCGATTGGCGTCCTTCATGGCGCGTGGAGCTCTTTCCAGATTACAAAGCGAACCGACTAGAAGAAGATGGTGAGGGCGAAGAGGAGCCGGATCTGCTCTCTCCGCAAATACCAATCCTGCTCGATCTCTTGGATGCCTTTGGAATTCCCTTAGTTGGCGTGGACGATTATGAAGCAGATGATGTCATGGCAACTTATGCGGTCACCGAGCCGGCACCTATAAGAATTGTCACCGGAGATCGTGACCTCTTTCAATTGGTAAACGATGAACCCGATGTACAGGTTATTTATCTGGCAAAAGGCATCTCCCAACACGATTTGGTCAATCGTGAATGGGTAGCGAAACGATATGAGATACCAGGGGATAGATACGGGTTATTTGCCACCTTTAGAGGAGATCCCAGTGATGGTCTGCCCGGAGTCAAAGGCATCGGCGAGAAAGGTGCTGCGTTAATTGCGCGCCATTATGAAAACGCCGAAGCGGCTCTTGCTGGCGCCGAACGGGGCGATGAGGTTTTAAGCCCAGCCCTACGCAAAAAAATTATCGAAGGTAGGCAATATCTCTCTTTTGCGCCAAAACTTGTCTCATGTGCCACAGATGTACCTCTGCCAAAATTAGATTTGGCGATACCTAAGCGGCCAAAATCATTGGAACCAATCATGCATTTCAAGGAAGATTATGGCCTAGGGGCAAGTGTTGATCGCTTGATTGCCGCACTAAATTGGTAACCAATGAAGATTAAGATTCTTATTCCGACATTTAATGAAAAACTCAGCATTATCTCTTTATTGGAGGAATTATCGCAATTTTCGCAATATTTTCTATCAAAAAATATTTCAATAGATATTTTGGTTATTGATGATAATTCACCTGATAAGACCGCTGATTTGGTTGAAGAATGGGTGCTGCAAAATAGATTCAAAAACGTTGAAGTACTAAGGCGTAAGAATAAAGATGGTTTAGGCAATGCCTACAAAGCAGGCATCAAATTGGCATTGGCAGATCCTGAAATCACGCATGTGGTGTCGATGGATGCAGATGGCTCACATCAAGTCTCAGACCTTCATAAGTTAATCGGGATGGCAGCTGATAGACCAGAGGCTGCATTGGTGCTTGGCTCTAGATGGATGCCAGGCGGAGGTATCGAGAACTGGAGCCTATTTCGCAAATACCTTTCAAGGGTTGGCACCAGATATGCCAGATGGGCCTTGAAATTGCCATTGACAGACTTAACTGGAGGATTTCGGATTTATCCCAGATGGTCGCTTGAGCGAATTGACTTAAATCAAATCACCTCAAATGGTTATTGCTACCAAATTGAGATGGCATTTGCGATCAAACATCTAAATAAAGAGATTATTGAAGTGCCAATCATCTTTCTAGAACGGAGCATGGGACGCTCCAAGATGAGTCGAGGTATCGTGCTTGAGGCGATTGGAAAGATCACCTGGCTGGGGTTGGATATGCGCCTTAGACCTAACGCCGATAAGTTACATTATGTTAAGTAATCTTATTCAAAGTCAGTAACTGGCGGGCAGGCGCAGATTAGATTCCGATCGCCATATGCCCCATCGATTCGACCCACAGTTGGCCAATACTTGCCCTTTTGACCCATTAAGTGAGGGTGTCGACCCAAGGGATAGCCACCATATTCGCGGCTGTATGGGCGATCCCAATCCGCGCCAAGCAAGCTTGCAGCAGTATGTGGCGCATGGCGTAAAGCGCTATCTTCGATCTTGACCTTGCCACTTCGAATCTCATGAATCTCTGCTGCAATCTGCTGCATAGCAGTTATGAATCTATGTATCTCAGTTAGATCCTCTGATTCGGTTGGTTCGACCATCAAAGTTCCGGGTACCGGGAAGGACATCGTCGGAGCGTGGAAACCGAAATCCATCAATCGCTTGGCAATATCGTCAACCGTTACCCCGGTTTCTTTGGTTATCTCTCGAATATCCAAGATGCATTCATGCGCGACCAAATTATTCTTTCCAGTGTAGAGAATCGGGAAATCCTCTTTGAGAATATGTGCGATGTAATTTGCAGAGAGAATCGCAACTTGGCTGGCATGTGTTAGTCCAGTTCCGCCCATCATTGCGATATACGACCATGAGATGGGCAAGATACTTGCAGAGCCGAAAGGCGCTGCAGAGATCGGTCCTGGGCCAGTTGCGGGGCCACAGGTTGGATCAAGCGGATGATTTGGTAGGTATGGAGCTAGATGAGCTCTTGCAATCACTGGACCTACTCCAGGTCCACCTCCACCATGAGGTATCGAGAAGGTCTTATGAAGATTTAGATGCGAAACATCCCCACCAAATTTTCCTGGTTGCGCGATGCCTACCAAGGCATTGAGATTTGCGCCATCGATATAAACCTGTCCCCCTGCATCATGTACCAGAGCACAGATCTCTCCGATTGCCTCTTCGAAAACACCATGAGTAGATGGGTATGTCACCATCAGCGCTGCCAAAGCGTCCGCATGCTCCGCAATCTTCGCTTTGATATCCGAAACGGAGACATTGCCGGTCTCATCGCAAGCCACTACCACCACCTTCATGCCCGCCATTACTGCGGAGGCAGCATTGGTGCCATGCGCTGAGGATGGAATCAAGCAGATATTGCGCGCTGCCCCACCATTAGCATCTAGATATTTTCGGATCGCCAATAGTCCAGCAAACTCCCCCTGTGATCCAGCGTTGGGCTGTAGGGATACCGCGTCATATCCAGTGATCGCGATTAACCAATCGGATAATTCCTTGATTAGTTGGCGCGTGCCTTTGGTCTGATCTGCAGGGGCAAAGGGATGTAGCGCACCAAATTCTGGCCAAGTTACCGATTCCATCTCAGTCACCGCATTTAACTTCATAGTGCAAGAGCCAAGCGGGATCATGGTGCGATCTAAAGCTAGATCTCGATCCGCCAAATTTCTTAAGTAGCGCATCATCGCGGTTTCGTTGTGAAGTGAATTGAAAATCGGATTTACAAGAAACTCACTGGTTCGAAGCAGTTCTTTGGGAATAGTGCTCTCGCCATTATCTGCAAGTTTGACACCAAATGCCTTGGCCAAATCTTTGAGTAAATCCTCGTCGCTTAATTCATCAAACGAAACACTTACGCGATTTGCATCGATTACCCGCACATTTATCCCTAAATCTGCCGCAGCTTTAACTTGTGATGCATTTCCATCGAATGCCACAGTGTCAAAGAAGGCTTTGTTGGAATTTGGAGCTGACGCAGCCCAACGCTTTGCAAAGCCATGCACGCGATCTGCGATCTCGCGCAAGCCTTTGGGACCATGCCACATCGTGTAGAAAGCAGCCATCACCGCGAGCAAAACTTGCGCAGTACAGATATTGGAGGTCGCTTTCTCACGTCTAATATGCTGTTCGCGAGTTTGTAACGCTAAGCGAAATGCTGGTGCGCCATGAACATCTATTGACTGCCCCACTAAACGGCCCGGCATGGAGCGCTCTAATCCATTGCGTACCGCCAAGAATCCAGCATGCGGTCCACCGAATCCCATCGGTACGCCAAATCGTTGCGAAGATCCGACCGCTACATCTGCGCCCCACTCCCCTGGCGCTTTGATCATCGTAAGTGCCAGAAGATCGGTCGCTGCAATCATGGTGCCACCTTTTTCATGGACCCAATCAGCTAGCGCATGATGATCTATAACTGCGCCATAGGTATTGGGATATTGCACCAAAGCACCGAAGATCGGCTCAGTAATCTCGGCAAACTTGGTTACATCAAAGCTCTGAACTTTTAAGCCAAGTGGATTGGCTCTGGTCTCAATCACTGCCCTGGTCTGCGGATGAACATTCTTATCAATTAAAAATACCGCATCATCGCTGCCCTTGAAGGCTCTATGCGCCAAGGTCATTGCCTCAGCGGCCGCAGTAGATTCATCCAACATCGAAGCATTGGCGATATCTAACGCAGTTAAATCGGTAATCGCGGTTTGGAATGCAAAGAGCGCTTCTAGTCGTCCTTGTGAAATTTCCGGTTGATATGGGGTGTAAGCCGTGTACCAAGCTGGGTTCTCTAATACATTTCTTAAAACCACAGGTGGAGTGATGGTTCCGTAATAGCCCATACCGATAGCGCTTCGAAAAACTTTATTCTGATTGGCTCGCTCTCGTAGCGCTTTGATAGCGCCATTCTCAGATAGCGCTGTGGGTATTACCTCAGCCAGATGAGTTTTAATTGCGATGGAATCTGGAACTACTGCTGCGACAAATTCCGCTAGAGATTTATAGCCGAGCGTTTGCAACATCTTGCCAACTTCAGTATCTGTTGGACCGATATGACGCGATTCAAACGTCATCCTCTACCCCATCCCTTTTCGAGTATTTACTGGGGAAGATTAATTGAAATTAGGCGCCGCGGGCCTTCCGGCGAAGGGCCAATTCATCGTTACCTTCGCCACCAATTAGCTGGCCATCCAACTCGCCTTGAAGATGGAGCAAAGAACCCTCAACTTCTGAGGCGACCTTTCCGACTGCAATCCCGAAGACGCCTTGGCCACCCTGAAGTAGATCGATAATTTCATCAGGAGATGAGCACTCATATATAGAGGCGCCATCAGACATTAAAGTCATCTTTGCCAAGTCATCTATCCCCTTAGCGCGTAGGTGATCCACAGCGGTGCGAATATTTTGAAGCGAGACCCCAGCATCTAGTAATCGCTTGATTATCTTGAGCACCAAAATATCTTGAAAGCCATAAAGTCTTGCGCTACCTGATCCAGTTGCCGTACGAATGCTTGGTTCGAGTAAACCAGTGCGGGCCCAATAATCTAATTGGCGATAGGAAATCCCGGCCGCGTTACATGCAGTTGCGCCCCGATAACCGATAGACGCGAAATCCGAAGCCACCGACGAATTTAGAGGGTGCTCGTTGCTCTGCTCTGACATCAGGGAAGTTCCTAACTAGCGGGGATAGGCTCTAAATGTACGACCGGCGATAGTGGCTCACAAGGAGCGACACGCTCAAAACCTCAACTAGAGGTTTAAAGTTTTTAGGCGAAATCCTCCGGTTTGATCTCATCTAAAAACTCCTTAAATTTCTCGATCTCCTCCTCGCCTTGATCAGGGATGGCTATCCCCGCCTGATCAAAGAGCTCAGCATTGGCCAAGATCGGCGCTTCAACGCGAACGGCTAAGGCGACCGCATCAGATGGTCTAGAAGAGACCTTCTGCTCTGCACCATCTTCATCGACTAGAACCAGATCCGAGTAGAAGACCCCATCTCTTAGTTCCGTCAGATGAACCGAACGGAGCTTGATCTTCTCTGCAGCCAAAATGTTTATGAGTAAATCATGGGTTAATGGCCGTTGAGGGGTAAGGCCCTGTTGGCTGAAAGCTATTGCCGTCGCTTCAGCGGTTCCGACCCAGATGGGCAGATAGCGATTTCCGGAGATCTCTTTAAGTAGCACGATTGGTTGGTTAGAGGGCATCTCAATGCGCACCCCGATTAATTCAACTGGGATCATGCCACTCTCCTTTCAACCTTTGAACC
>CAZZLH010000017.1:6265-9771 GCA_964654815.1 uncultured Actinomycetes bacterium | reverse complement strand
TTGCTCTGCTCTGTTAACTTGAGCTTTTTAAAGACTTAGCGCTTTCGCTATTTATCTGGTCTTTTCTTTTAACAATCAACGGAGGCGATTTAATCCAGATCGGACTAGCGCGGCATGCAACTTTACCGAGAGCGAAGCTAATTCGCGTTGGACCTCTTCAGCTCTTGCCTTTGCTTCGATGCTCTTTTGACGTTGGAGCGGTGTGAGCACCTGTTCGATTAACCCAACCTCACGGTCAGATGCAGATTTGAAGGATCTTAAATGGCGAGCTTCGATACCAAATGAAGCTAACTCTGTTACAACTTTAGCAACTGAGAGCGCATCACCATCGTAATAACGCCCTTGGAGCGAGATGAGCCCATAGCTCTCAATCTCAACCAACTGCTCCTCTTTTAATCCAGAGGCGCGCAGTAACTCCTCACGGGAGAGTCGCAATTCAGATGGCTCGGCAAATGAGGATGCGCTGATATCCGAATCAACCGAGATCACACCCAACCTTGGTGCGGGTGCGCTAACACCATTTCCTGGTGTGAGCCCTCGATCCATCGCATCAAGGTTCTCTTTGATGACTTTGAGGGGTAGGTATGCATCACGTTGGGCCAGTAATACATATCTCAAACGCTCTAGATCAGCGGAGGTGAACTTTCGATAGCCTGATGGGGTTCGTTGCGGCTCAATTAAACCTTCGGACTCGAGAAAACGAATCTTTGAGATAGTGATATCAGGAAATTCGCTTCGTAACTTTCCTAAGACTTCGCCGATACTTAAATAGGCACGTGCTGGAACCGACATTTTCTTCCTATTCTCTATTTTTCACGCGTAATCAATTTATCTAAACTATTAAAAACCATTATTTGCCCTGTCCTTGAATTCGCTGCACGAAGAGCATATGGAATTTGCCAAATTGAATCTCATCGCCGCTATTTAAGGTGGCACGAGCGATTGAATTATTATTGACATAGGTGCCGTTTAGGCTGCCTAGATCTACTAATTCAAACCGCTCTCCTGCTCGACGAATATTTGCATGTTTACGCGAGACAGTTACATCATCGAGCACCACGCCATTATCGCCAGCTCTACCAATCGTGGTCTCAGGGGAATTGAGGAGGAATCTCTCACCACGATTTGGGCCGCGATGGATAATTAGCATCGCAGCATCAGGATTTAGCTGCGCGATCACATCGCGCTCTTCTTGCGTTAATTGTTCAAGAGCATCTGCAGAATCAACAGAGCGAAGACCGAGATTGATAGTTGAGGTGACCTCATACTCAATCTCGGACATAGCCACCCTCTCAACTTCAAGTTGAGGCTGAACCTAATTGGCCATTGAGGCCGAGTCAAGTCGGTAGATTTATCCGATTAGTGCGCTATATCCCGCTGCATCCATCAAATCTTTTGAAGGCGCAGAGATTTCAACCTCAGCAATCCAGCCTGCACCATAAGGATCGCCATTTAGAGTTTCGGGGGCAGAATCCAACTGGCTGTTTACCGCGACTACTTTGCCAGTAACTGGTGAGAAGAGTTCTGAAACGCTCTTAGTCGATTCAATCTCGCCACAGACGGCTCCTTCAGATATGTCGTCACCGACCTTTGGCAATTGCACGTAGACAATATCTCCGAGCGCACCTTGAGCGTAATCAGTGATGCCAATGCGACAGCGGTTAGCGCCTAAAGACTCTACCCATTCGTGCTCTTTTGAATATTGGAGATTGCTTGGGACGTTTGACACCGGAGCTCGCTTTCTAATCAGCTGGTGGCGCGAAATCTAATGCCTCTCAACCCAGATACCAAGTACCAGACCCCGGTAATCAAGTAGAGAGCGATGCCCCAGGCGCTAAATGCCCACCCCAATAGGTATCCGGCAAAGCCCAAAAGGCCATCCCTTTGCGAGAGAAAGAGCATGGGGAATGCATAGAGCAGATTAAAGGTGGCAGCTTTACCAATGAAATTAACCTCGAGAAATGGCAGCTTCCGTCGTTTTAAATCCAAATTAACTAGAGCCAGGGCGAGATCTCGGGCCACCATAAGCACAACCAGCCAGGTAGGCAGAATCTCCCGCTCCCAGAGAAGATATAGGGAGGCTGCGATAAATAAGCGATCAATCGCGGGGTCTAACATCGCCCCCAACTTGGACTCTTGGCCGAGCATCCGCGCCAACTTCCCATCAAAATAATCTGTGAGGCTGGCAATCGCTAGCACAGCTAGCGCCCAACCATCGCGACCATCTGAGGCAAGTGAGATGAATACTGGAATCAAGGCGCCACGCATGAGGGAGAGCAAGTTGGGGATCGTGAACATTACTCCCGCTCTCTTATCTTCACCGAAACCTGGATAGGGCTTCCGGCAAAGCCAAATTCCTCACGCAATTTACGTTCGATGAATCGTCGATAGGTCGGTTCGATCCAATCGTTTGTGAAGATCACGAATTTAGGTGGCGCGATTCCCGCTTGCGTGGCATAGAAAATCTTCGGTTGCTTGCCGCCTCGTACCGGTGGTGGATTTGAACCAATCAAAGCTCCTAGGAATGAATTTAATTTTCCAGTCGGAACTCTCAACTCCCAACTTGCCAGAGCGCTTCGTAGCGCAGGAGCCAGTCGATCCCTATGCCAACCGGTCTTTGCTGCCACATTAACTCTCTGCGCCCAGGTGATATGGGTTAGGTGTCGATCTAACTCCTTCTCCAACTGATTACGTCGATCTTCATCAACCAGATCCCATTTATTGAGCACCAGTACCAGGGCCTTGCCGGCATCCTCCACCATGCTGATGATCTTCAAATCTTGTTCAGTCATTGGTTCGGAGGCATCTAAAACTAGAGCCACCACTTCGGCTCGCTCCAGCGCCACTTGAGTGCGAAGGGTTGCGTAGTAATCGCTGCCACTTGCCTGGTGTGCTCGCTTCTTCAACCCCGCAGTGTCGACAAAACGCCAAGTTGATCCGCCAAATTCTAAGATCGAATCCACTGGATCACGCGTGGTGCCTGCTCTTTCATCAACAAGTGAAACTTCATTACCAGCTATCGCATTGAGCAGACTTGATTTACCAACATTCGGTCTACCGATGAGTGCAACTTTGCGATAGTTATCCGTAACCGATGCGCTGCCAACTTCTGGAAGTGCCGCCACGACCAGATCAAGTAGATCGCCACTACCTTTTCCATGTAAGGCTGTTACAAAATGTGGTTCACCAAGACCAAGGTTCCAAAGCGAATGTGCCTCTGCCTCCTCATTTGGCGAATCAACCTTATTTGCCACCAAAAAAACTTTTTTACCCGATTTACGTAGCGCATCAACCAAGACTTCATCTTCGCTCTGCGCCCCTACTTGGGCATCAACTACAAATAAGATGACATCTGACTCGTTAATTGCTATCTCGGCTCCTGCACTGACCCCAATGGAAATTCCATCAGGATGTGATTCCCAACCACCGGTATCCATCAGAATGAATTCGCGCGAGTTCCATTCGCATTCGTAGCGGACTCGATCCCGAGTAACTCCAGGAATATC
>CAZZLH010000017.1:4317-6165 GCA_964654815.1 uncultured Actinomycetes bacterium | reverse complement strand
TAGATCTTGCGAAACTTGCAGTTGCGCCTCTCGACGTTTGGCTCGGGCGGCTAAATCTGCCGTTAAAAAGAGCTTTAATTGGGCGTTTGGCGCGACGATCGTGCCAATATCTCGCCCTTCGACCACTATCCCCCGTTTTGCTTGATTGATAATGGCGCGTTGCTGGGCTACTAAAAAAGTTCGGATCTCAGGCATCGCAGCAAATGTAGAAACTTGCGCAGTAACTTCTAGTGATCGAATTTCTGTGGTGATTTCATTATCGCCACATTTGAGAGTGGGATTTTCTGGAGATGGGTTAAAAACTAAGGGATTCTCGGCTAACTCTTTTAAGAGCGCATCAGCGGTAGCTATGTTCTTCTGCAAGGCTAACCATGTTGCACCACGGTAAAGCGCGCCTGTATCAAGGTAATTCCAATTAGCACGCTTGGCAATTTCTTTGGCGGTACTTGATTTACCGGAACCACTTGGTCCATCCATCGCAACAATTATCGGCACTTACTTCTCCGATCTAGGTGGATGAACTCGCCAGCCTCCGGTAATTAAATGCTTTTGCAAGATATCAGCATTATCAGCGCTCAAGGCTAAGAGTACTAAACCTGTCTCTTGTTCAGGTGAATGTTCTATCGAGATATCTTCGACGTTTATGTTGGCTTTTGCGCATTCATTGAATAGCGCCGCCAATTGATTTGGTTTATCCTCTAAGACCACGGGCAGATATGTGTAATTGCGTAGATTTGATCTATGTTTCCCTGGTAGAGAATTTCTACCCGCACGACCTCTAATCAATAGATCTTGCACATCGTATTCCTCTATCAATATCGATAAATCTTTTTGCAAATTTCTAAGTAGCGGCATTAAAGATTCTTTGTTGAGATTGAGAATCTCTTTCCATAGATCTGGATTTGATCCAGCGATTCTCGTGGTATCTAAAAGTCCAGAACCGGAGAGTGCTAAGTACTCTGAGCTTTTACCAAGCAATTGAGCAGCAAGAAGCGAAGAGACGATCTGCGGCATATGACTCACTAGAGCAACCGCTGCATCATGTTCGACTAAATCCATCTCTATTGCCCGGGCTCCGAGGCTCTCAATTAAGGCCTTGACCAGATGTATCGATTCTGGATTCGTCGCAGGCAAAGGTGTGATCACCCAACTCTTGCCAACAAAGAGATCGGATTGTGCCGCCTCCGCTCCATCCAACTCTCTTCCCGCCATAGGGTGCGTTGGACAGAATCTACTTTCCAACCCAGAGAAAGCTTCCACTGCAACTTGAACTTTAGCTTTGGTACTGCCTATATCTATAAATGTTGACTTTGGGTATACATCTTTAAAGCTTTCAATGGTCTTATCTAGCGCGCTGGTTGGGGTTGCGATCACCACCAAGTCGGGATCAGTAACCGCTTTTGAATCGACCAAATCGTTGGCTAACGCCTGCGCCCTGCCATCGATATCAATTAACTGGACGGCAGCGCCATTTCGCTTTACTCCCAGTGCGATAGAGGTACCAATTAAGCCCGCACCGATAACCACCAATTTTTCGATTTTTTTAACCATTTTCCTCGCCTCTTAACTGACTTCGCTTTTTAGGGTCCTATTGAGCTTTTTTGAGCTCTATTGAGCGAGGTCTTTACGAAGCGCAACTGCGCCGCGTAGGTAGATGTGGTTGGGGGTATTTGCCATCTCGACATGTAGCAGTACTCGAATCACAAGCCCCATCGCCCCTGGCACATCCATTTCGACCGCACATAGCAAAGGGACAGCCCCAAAACCAATCTCCCTGGCAAAGGCTGCTGGGAAGGCGGCATTTAAATCCGGTGTACAAGTTAAGAGCACCGATACCACCTGCTCTGG
>CAZZLH010000017.1:0-4217 GCA_964654815.1 uncultured Actinomycetes bacterium | reverse complement strand
ACATTCTGTTGGATTTATAAATAACGCTTTCACCATAACTATTTTTATCGATATATAGAAAACTGAGATTAGAGGGCGCTACGTCCCAGGAGAATTTAGGACAAGGGTCAATATCGACATATTGGTTTTTTTGTGGACAGATTTGCTCACAAATGTCGCTAAATAGGTAATTTAATAAAATAAATATCGATAAAACAATAAATAAATATTTGCATATTGTCGTTTAATTAATTTAAGGTTTTAACGATAGAGCATTATATAAATTAGCCACTTCAACGCTATTTAGATCGCGCCAACGACCCTCCTTCAACTCCCCGAGGAGTATGGGACCGAACTGGCTGCGTATAAGTCTCACCACCGTAACGCCGATCGCCTCCATCAGCCTACGTACGATGTGATAACGCCCCTCGTGGATTTTGACCTCAAGCCAATTATTGGGCAGCTCTCGGTAGCCAGATACCCGACCTATGCCGTCCTCAAGTTCTATCCCTTTGGTCAATAGGGACTTTGCATTATCGGGAAGTTCGCCGTCGTATTGGACTAGATAGGTCTTGGTTAGACCATAGCTGGGGTGAGTGGCGCGAAAGGTTATCTCCCCATCATTGGTCAAGAGGATCAACCCCTCGGAATCCTTATCTAGGCGACCGACATGAAAGAGGCGCTCTTTTCTAAAGTCCACCAACTCGGCCAGAGAGGGCCTTCCCTCTGGGTCATACATGGTAGACAAAATACCTTTTGGTTTATACAACGCAATATAAGTTTTAGTTTTTTCTTGTGTTATTGTCTCACCATCAACTTCGACTTTAGACTTAACGTCCACTTTGAAGCCAAGTTCTGTGATCCGCTTTCCATCTACCTTAACTCGACCCGCTTCAATCAATGAGTCAGCGCCTCGCCTACTTGTGACACCGGCATCAGCAATATATTTATTTAACCGAATTGATTCGGACTTTTTTGAGTTCCCAGCCATCTTCGCAAGATTCCCATCTTTCGATTTTGCTGCGAAGTCTACCGCCTTCCATCGGTTTCCTAGAGCCGCTCGGCTCCCACCGAAACTAAAATTAATCGGTGAGGGAATCTAGGACCTCATCCAGAGCCGCTAAATCAGGCAGATACGGGGCAAGCGGCGGCAAGTCTTCCAATGAATTAATCCCTAATCGCTCCAAGAAATAGCTCGTCGTTCGATAGAGGATTGCTCCACTCTCAGGCTCAACGCCAGACTCCTCCACTAGTCCGCGATTTACCAGCGTCTTCATGACCGCCTCTACATTAACCCCACGAATCGCTGAGACGCGAGCCCTAGAGATCGGTTGGCGGTAGGCGATCACTGCCAGAGTCTCAAGCGCAGCCTGCGTCAATCGCGATTGTTGGCCATCCAGCACGAAACGTTCGACTACCGAGGCTTGATCGGGATGGCTATAAAAACGCCAACCGCCATTAACCTTTTTAAGCTCAAAACCTCGCCCTACGTACTCTCCTATCAACGCTCCTAGCGCCTTAACAATCTCTTCCACCGGCTGTTCCAGAATCTGAGCCAGGGTCGTCTCTGTAACGGGCTCATCAACCACCATCAAAATCGCTTCGATTGAACGATGGAGCTCACTCATCGCGACCCTCCTCGCGCGCCACTCCACCATTCTCTGGCAGATCTTCGGAACCCTCTAGTTGTGGTTGAAGGTCGAATTCATTGGAAATGGCAATCTCGCCACTCTCTGGCCCCACCCAGGTGATCTGGAGATCGGTAAAGGCGGCCAATTGTTCGAATCGGATAGCCCCCGTTCGGTACAGATCTAGTAAGGCTAAGAACCTTGCAACAACGACCATAGACTCTTCCGCACCTTGGACCAGCGCCCTAAAACTCAAAGTCTTGGCGGAGCGAAGGGCGCTAATTACCTGTTCGGTCTGCTCGGCAACGCTAATCAGTGGGCGATGGATATGCTCGATCGAAACGGTAGGCGGGGCCTTTGGGTAGAGCGTTCGATCCGCGATGATGGCGAATCGCTCTGCGCCCACCCCGATTAAAACTTCAGGCAAAAGCGCAGCAAAGTGAGGGTCTAAGGCTGTGGTCCTAGCAAAGCTCTTCTCTGCAAGTGAAATTCTTTCGGCAAAGGTTGCCGCTATCTCCTTAAAGGCGCGATATTGGAGCAATCTCGCAAAGAGCAGATCTCGCGCCTCAAGGAGCGCAAGGTCAGCCTCATCCTCAACTTCACCTTGAGGTAATAACTTTGCTGCCTTTAAATCTAGGAGCGTCGCTGCTACGACCAAGAACTCAGTTGCTTGGTCTAATTGCCAACCTTCGCCACTTGCCTCAAGTTTTCGGATGTAACTAATGAATTCATCGGTCACGATCGAGAGCGCAATCTCGGTTACATCCATTTTGTGGCGCGAAATCAGCTGTAAGAGCAGATCGAATGGGCCATCGAAGTTCTCTAAATGGACTGCGAAACCGATCTCGGTCGAATCCATCACTTCCATAGCAGATAAACCTACCCCAAATTCCGAAAAGTCCGATTAAATCTACTAAACCCAGGCCAATTAAATATATTTAAATCTATTGGTTCCGATTTAATTTATGGGTTTAATTTATGGGTTTAAAGTATGGGTTTAGTGTATGGGCCTGGTAGCGGAGAGTAAGAAAAACCCGGAAAAGTGAGTGTTTTAACTTGCCAGAAATAACCGATGCGCCTAGGTTTCGACCAGGAAAGGCAGGTTTAACGCTTGAACGCTAAATCGACATTTGAAGAGGTAGTAACCACAGCCTCGCTAACCGACACCGAAGCGAAGACGCTTCCAACCCCGACGCCCTTAACCACTCATGGTGGCGCAAAGGTCATTTCTATCTTTAATCAAAAGGGCGGTGTTGGTAAAACCACCACAACCATAAATTTAGGCGCTGCGCTCGTCGAACTTGGTCGCCGAGTTCTCCTAGTGGATTTTGACCCGCAGGGCGGTATGACTTTAGGACTTGGAGTTCGTGGCAATGAGTTGCCAAAGGAAGAGACGATTTATTACGCAATTATGGATCCATCCCATAATCCTGAGGATATTGTGCTTAAAACCTCAGTACCTGGGTTGGATTTTCTCCCAGCGAATCGCGAATTAGCCACGGCCGAGACAGTGCTTGGTGCAGAGATCGGAAGCCAGTTCTTCTTGAAACGAGTATTAACCCCGCTCAAGGACTTCTATGATGTGATTTTGATCGATTGCCAACCAACTATGGGTCAATTGGCCATCAACGCATTGGTTGCATCCGATGAGGTAATTGTTCCGTTGCAATGTGAATGGTTCTCACTCCACGGATTTATAGAACTTAGTAACAACTTAAATAAAGTCCGTGCCGCTTTAAATCCGGATCTAAAGTTAGCTGGAATATTGGCCACTATGTATGATCGAAGAGCAGTACATAACCGGGAGGTTCTGCAACGTATTGTAGAGCAGTTTCCAGATGATGTCTTTGAAACCATAATTGCCAAGACGATTCGCTTCTCAGAAAGCTCGGTTCAAGGCGAACCAATTACCCAGTATGCTGGTACATCCGGCGCTGCTAGTTCGTATCGACGATTAGCTCGCGAATTAATCTCACGAGGAGGAGCTAAATGAGCCGCCGCGCTTCCCTACCAGGTGCCGACGAACTATTCCGCGCCAAGCCGTTAGTTTCAGTTCCTGATGTAGTACCAACTGAAGATGCGGCAATGCCTATTGAGGCAAAGAAGCCACAGAAAAAACAGAGCGGAGTTCGCACCACTCAACGTCGGCGCAACACCACTGCACGCCAACCTTCAGGACGTGAGAGACACGATGAGAAAATAACCGTTTATCTCTCGCCAGATGAACTATTCGATTTAGATCAAGCGCGTATCTTGCTCCGTGGCGATTTGGGACTGGCAGTCGATCGTGGACGGATAGTTCGCGAATCACTTGCTGTGATAATTTCAGATTTAGAGGCCAAAGGTGAGAATTCAATTTTAGCTAGAAGATTACGCGGGCTTTAAAAAAAAACTCTAAGCTCTAGGGTGCGCTAGTCGATAAGACTCGCGCACCTTATCTATTGTGATTAGTGTGTAAATCTGGGTAGTAGTAACTGAGGCATGGCCCAATAGCTCCTGAACTACGCGAATATCAGCGCCTCCATCTAGCAGATGGGTAGCGTAGGAGTGCCTAAATACGTGCGGAGTGACCCTAGAGGTTAAATTGCTACGAGTTGCGTTCTGTTTAAC
>CAZZLH010000016.1:23389-30660 GCA_964654815.1 uncultured Actinomycetes bacterium | reverse complement strand
GTTATTTACTCTCAGTTTGAATCAACTCTTCCAACCAAGCGATCTCTCGCTCAGCTGATTCCAGAGAGTGACGACGCCACTCCTCTAGATATTTGTCGAGCCCCATTCCATCGCGCTCAAGTTCTGCGCGAAGTAATTCAGCTCGCTCCTTAAGGCGACGGTGGCGTCCCTCAAGAATTCTGATGCGGTTCTTTGATGATGTCGCGCCAAAGAATGCAAAGCGCGCTTCGAAGCCATCGTCTTCCCATGATTCTGGATTGACTGAATCTGATAACTGGGAGAACTTCTGCTTTCCTGATTTGGTAATGGTGTAGATGATGCGAGATCTGCGAGTGCTCTCATCGATCCGCTCTTCGATTAGCCCTGCCTCTAGCATTCGCCGCAACTGCGGATAGAGCACTGAGAATGAAAGTGCGCGGAAAGGGCCATAGATTGCAGATAGGCGCTTGCGAATCTCGTAGCCATGAAGCGGCGATTGGCTAAGGAGGCCAAGGAGGGTGAACTCCAGGGTCTCACTACGGCTTCGCATCTAACTGCCTCTCAATTCCGTCTCAAATTCGTCTCAATGGCCTCAAAAGAACCTTTAAATTCCTCGATTGGCTCGTGGGCCTTGCCGGTGGATTTAAGGGATATATCGATTCGATATATCGGAACGGAATTTAACCCGATATATCCCCGAAAAGCCAATCCGCCGCGCCCGGCAAGAGCGCTAACTAAACTAACGCGGGTGGTCATCCCCTCACGCCTCTTTGAGTACATGATCGCGGCCTATTTGATCATCCTGGCCCCCGGGCCCTCAGTCCTCTTCATCGTTGCCCGAGCCATCTCCTGGGGTAAGAAGATCGCCTTCGCTACCGCAGCGGGAAATGTCAGCGGCTCTTTCCTATTGGCCACCCTTACCGCGCTTGGTATCGGACCGATTCTGCAACGAAGCGAGATTGCCTACATCTCGGTGCAATGGGGCGGAGGAATTTATCTGATGTATCTGGGCTATGACGCGATAAGAAAGCGCGCAGTGCATGCCGAGGATATGACCAATACCTCCGGCGCAATCCCTACGGTTTTTCGAACTTGGCGCGAAGGTTTGGTAGTTGGCGCGCTAAATCCCAAAGCAATAGTTTTTTACGCCGCAGTCTGTCCGCAATTTATCGATCGCGATAGAGGCCATGTAACTTGGCAACTCTGGTTTCTTGGCTTGGTCTTCTGCATCATCGCTTTGATTAGCGATAGCTCCTGGGGATTTGCCGCCGGTGCTGCAAGAGATTGGTTGGCCTCTGACCGCACCCGACTTGAGAAACTTCGCGCTGGTGGCGGTGGCATCATGATTATCTTAGGAATCTTAATTATCGTTCAGGTAATAGTAGAGATGGTGAGGGCCACGTGATCAAACCAAGCACGCCGACAAGATCGACGATCCGACCATCTGATCTAACTTTTGGCTTATCAACCTGTCGACGCTGTCTCTGGATCTTCTACTGGTTCAAAGTTCAGGCCCCGGTCACCATGCCATTAGTTTCGACTTTGGCAGATATGCAGGAGCGCTATTTTCAAGGCGCAGTTTTGCGCGAGATTGATCCATCACTTGGCGATGGCAAGATCACCAAATGGGGGCAGTTCATAAATAGCCAGAAATTAAAGGTAAATGGCGAAGAGACTCGTTGGCGCTTCTATGGAAAATACGACATTCTCGGTGAGAACTCCGATGGTTCGCTGGCCATCATCGATTGCAAAGTCTCGGATTCAGATCGGGATAGCGCGGCACATTACGCGCCACAATTAGAGGCATACGCATACTCCCTGGAAAATCCGGCAGTTGGTGAAGGCAAGCGAGTTGACTCCATGGGACTTCTAGTCTGGAATCCAGATCACGCAGAAGGTGATGGCTTTAAAGTTAAACAGAAATATGTGCCAGTACCCCGAGATACCGTGCGATTTAATGCGCTAGTCGAAGACTTGATTACGATGCTAGAGGGAGATCTACCTTCAAGTGGAATCGATTGTCAGGTCTGCAAATATCTAGAGGCCCGCAACTCTCTTTAATCCTCTTCCTCCGCAACTTCGCTCTTACGTTTGGATGCGTAGATATCTACATATTCCTGCCCAGACATGCTTTGAATTTTGCGCATGATCTCATCGGTGACATCTCTTAAAGTATTTAGATTGGTGGAATCCCCCGTGAAATACATCGGCTCGCCAAACTCCATCTTTACCCGCTTTATCTTGGGCATTAATTTGCCGGTCGGTTGAATCTCATTGGTATTAAACATCGCAACCGGAATCACTGGCGCGCCAGATTCCATAGCTAAACGGGCGATACCGGTACGCCCTTTATAAAGCCGACCATCTGGCGATCTAGTGCCCTCGGGGTAGATTCCTAGGCAATCACCCTCAGCGAGAATCTTTAGGCCAGTTAATAACGCGGCCTCAGAGCGCCGCCCGCCACCGCGATCAACTGGTACCTGTCCTAGTGCGATGAAAGTTAATTTTTGGATGAGGCCTTTGATACCGGGAGAGTTGAAGTATTCGGCTTTAGCAAGGTAGGTAACCTTTCGTGGCACTACCAAAGGCATAAATATGGAATCACTAAAAGATAGATGGTTGCTGGCCAAAATACATGGGCCAGTTGCGGGCACATGTCGTAGCCCTTTTACTTTTGGGCGAAATGCCAAGAGCAGAATCGGCGTAAGGAATGCGCGCAAAGTTCCGTAGGGAAGCTTGCTGGGGATTTCAGCCACGACGCAAGTATGCCACCATGAGCCATGAGCATTAAGTGGGGCGTGATCGGTACTGGCGGCATCGCTGCTGAGTTCGTCACAGATGTTCTAAATCATACGCAGATGAGCGTCGTCGCAGTTGGCTCGCGATCACGTGAGAGCGCAGCGAAATTCTTACCTGAATTAGGTAACAAATTGACGCGATATGGAAGTTATGAAGAATTAGTCGCCGCACCAGTTGATGCAATTTATATCGCGACTCCACATCAGATGCACTGCGCCAACACGTTACTTGCATTAAATGGCAAGAAACCGGTGCTCTGTGAGAAACCATTCGCAGTAAATGCAAATGAAGCGAAAGCAATGCATGATGCAGCTAGAGCGAATCAAGTGCTACTGATGGAGGCGATGTGGACTAGATATCTACCCCATATTCAAAAGGTGCGAGATTTGCTTTCAGAGCTAGGTGATATCTATTTGGTGCAAGCCGATCATGGCCAAGCCATCTCACACATCAAGCGGCTGATTGATCCAAATTATGCCGGTGGCGCACTTTTAGATCTTGGCATCTACCCCATCTCATTCATTCACATGATCCTGGGCAAACCAGATTTGATCGTCGCTTCGGCAATCGTAAAAGATGGGGTCGATCTACACACCAGCGCCATCTTGAGCTACAACTCTGGCAAGCAGGCGATCATGAATACCAATATGGTGGTAAAGAGCCCCACGGTTGCCGCAATCTGTGGCACTAAGGCTCGTTTGGAATTAGAGACCAGCTTCTATCGACCCACCAATATGCGTTTGATTTATGCAGATGGCAGAAGCAAGGAATTCCCTAATGAATATCCCGGTCATGGGCTACGAGAGCAAGCAATCTATTTTGAGAAATTACTTATACAAGGAAAGCAAGATAGTGAGTTGCTACCTATGGCCGAGACCATCTCTATCATGGAGACTTTAGATGAGATTCGAGATCAAATCGGCTTGAAGTATCCCTTTGAAACTAACTAGAAACTAACTAGAAACTAATTTCTAGCTAAATCTGCCACGCCCACAAGTCCGGCATCATTACCCAATTGCGCTGCCACAATCTTTGCTAAAGGGCGCTTGCCGGCAAATGGTAATTTGCGTTGCAGCGCATCACGAGTTGGCGCTAGAAGTATCTCTCCCGCATCAATCACGCCGCCACCAATAACCACAACTGTCGGATCCAAGATCGTACATAAAGATGCGATACCTGCTCCTAACCATTGCCCCGTAGTGTTAAAAGCGGCAAGTGCTACCGCATCACCAGCGCGCGCTGCCTCGGTTACATGGTGTCCTTTAATTCCATCAACAGTGCCATCGCCTAAAGACAATAAATTTCGGGCCAAATCTGGTGTGGCTGCTACTGCTTCACGAACATGGCGCATAAGTCCGCTGCCGGAGGCATATTGCTCAAAGCATCCACGCGCACCGCAGCCACATAGATGGCCCTCGGGCACCACTCGCATATGTCCGATCTCTGCGGCGATGCCAAAGCCACCGCGATTTAATCGACCATCAATTACGATACCGCCGCCAATACCGGTACCAACTGTCACCATCAATACTTGAGTAAAACCACGTCCAGCTCCGAAGACCGCTTCGCCCCATGCCGCAGCATTGCCATCATTCTCAATCACCACATCAACGTCGATTAATTTGCGTAGCTCGGCATCAAGATCCACGCCATTCCAACCAGCGATATTGGGCGTTGCCAAAATAGTCTTACGATCAGATGAGACAAAGCCGGCAGCAGATACGCCAACTGCTGAGACTTTATGATTGCGCATCAACTCCAGCGCCACATCGGCAATGGCTTTAGTTAATTCGCTACCACCTTGGGCAGGTGTATCTCTGCGCGCCTTCTCAATTATCTTGCCGGATTCATCGACTACGCCACCTAAAACTTTGGTGCCGCCGACGTCCACGCCGATAGTTAGAGACATTAACCTTCGATCTTTGCTTTCAACTCTTCTAGCGCCGCTTTAATTGTGCTTAATTCGGCAGACTCCAACATCGGCTTCGGAACTGGCATCGTTACATCAGTAGTCAATTCGTAAGTAACTTCGGTCTCATCGCCTAACGACTTAACGGTGTAGATGCCATCCATTTGCGTTAAGAGGTCGGCATCGACCAATGAGAAGGAGACTTTCTCGGGCGCTGCGCTCCAGTCATAATCCAGCGTCGGCTTATCCCGGAGCATTCCCGCCTCGATGGTTAACTGAATACGTAGCGGGCGCCCTTGGTCATCGCTGCTTTCGACATTTGCACCCTTGATGGTCCGCGACCAACTTGGGTATCCGGCGATATCAAATAGGACTTTACGGACCTCATCTGCAGAGGCCTCTATCACAATCTTCGAACTGGTCATGGTTGCAAGGCTACCTTTGAAGCCTTCCGACCGCTAGCGTTTGCGCCATGAACGAAGTCACCATCCCGGCCCTGGTGCCACCGGCAACCGAGGGAAATTTATCTAAGTTAATTGCTGATCGCGCTTGGTTCGAACCAACACGAGTAATTCTCTCTCGCCCTGTTGGTGATGCTTGGGCGCCTATCACCGCTCGCGAATTCGAAACCGAAGTTCGTGAAACTGCAAAGGGTCTCGTCGCAGCTGGTGTGCAAATCGGAGATCGAATCGGAATCATGGCGCGCACTCGCTATGAATGGACCGTACTTGATTTTGCGATCTGGTATGCCGGAGCAGTAAGTGTTCCGATTTACGAAACTTCATCTGCCGAACAAGTTGATTGGATTCTCAATGACTCTGGCGCAGTTGGATTGGTAGTTGAGACGCCAGCAAATCGTGATTTAGCTAAGAGCGTCCAACCTGCTCACACCAAACATCTTTGGACTATCACGGAAGATGCCATCGGAATCTTGCGCAATTCCGGTAAACATATCGGCGATGATGAAATCGAACGTCGTCGCAACTCTCTAACTCCAGATACTTTGGCGACTTTGATCTACACCTCTGGCACAACCGGCAAACCAAAAGGCGTTCAGCTAACTCACGGAAATTTCTTAGCAGAATGTGGCAATGTGGTAAATGGCGCCGCTGATCTCTTCCTAAAACCTGGCGGTTCTACCCTGCTCTTCCTACCGGTGGCGCACGTATTCGGTCGCATGGTGCAGATCGGTGCAATCTATGCAGGATTACATATGGCGCACTGCGCAGATGTGCAAGGACGGCTACTAAAGGATCTACACACCTTTAAGCCCACCTTCGTCCTGGCCGTGCCACGCATTTTCGAGAAGGTCTATAACAGCGCAGAGGCGAAGGCGGATGCCGGTGGGAAAGGCAATATCTTCCGCCAAGCAGTAGCGACCGCGATCAAATACAGCGAGGCGCAAGATGCTGGCAAAGTTTCACCTGCACTCAAATTACGCCATGCGCTCTTTGATGTGCTGGTCTACAAGAAGATCAGATTCATTATGGGTGGCAATGTTGAGGCGGCAATTAGTGGTGGCGCTGCGCTAGGTTCCAGACTCGGACACTTCTACCGCGGCGCGGGCATTCGAGTTTTGGAAGGTTATGGTTTAACGGAAACCACCGCTGGTGCAACTTTGAATCTCACCACTGCACAGAAAGTTGGCTCGGTCGGAAAACCAATCCCTGGTACCTCGATTCGCATCGCAGATGATGGCGAAGTTCTTATTAAGGGCTCAATCGTGATGCGTGGCTATTGGCAGAACGATGCGGCAAATCAAGAGGTCTTCGATGGTGAGTGGTTTAAATCTGGAGATATTGGCGAATTGGATAAAGAGGGCTTCCTGACCATCACTGGTCGAAAGAAAGAGCTGATCGTTACCGCCGGTGGTAAGAATGTTGCGCCGGCCGTTCTAGAGGATCGCCTGCGTGCTCATCCATTGGTCTCGCAATGCATGGTGGTTGGCGATAACCAGCCATATATCGCAGCTTTAGTAACGCTCGATCCGGATTCGCTTAAGACTTGGGTGGTAAACAATAAGAAAGAGGGGGCATCCCTATCTGATTTAACTCGCGACCCTGATTTGATTGCGGTTATACAAACAGCGGTCGATGAGGCCAATAAGGCGGTAAGTCGTGCAGAGTCCATTCGTAAGTTTGCGATTCTCGATACCGATTTCACCATTGCCGGCGGACAACTAACGGCAAAGTTATCGGTCAAACGCCATGTGGTCGCAAAAGAATTCGCAAAGGAGATTGCAGAGCTCTACCAGGGCGCAACTAGCTAGAGATCTCCACGACTCCCTAGCGCAAGATTTGGTAGCCATCGGCTACAAGCTTGATCTTTTAATTGGCGAACTCCCCTCGCGTTTTCGCGCTCCGACAAGGGCAATTCGCTTGGATGTCATAGAGGCGACCAAGCGAGTTCGGCGGGAGTTATTTGCACTTCGCTCACCTGATGGGGAGTACTACAACGAACTTATAGAGCGCGCCAAACCCATGCAATTACTTTTAACTGGTGAACTCTCCAGATTAGATAGCAAGCTAAAGCGAATCGTCGATGAATTGGTGCGAAATGCCGCGCAACATTCAAAAGGCCATGC
>CAZZLH010000016.1:21811-23289 GCA_964654815.1 uncultured Actinomycetes bacterium | reverse complement strand
GTTGATTTATCTCTTCCCGATGGCAGCGGGTTGGAGATTGTTAAGTGGGCGCGAAGCAATAGTCAGAAGATTGGGATTGTGGTGCTTTCCATTCTCGATGATGATGCAAATCTGCTGGCTTGTATGAGCGCCGGAGCAAGCGCCTTCATCTCAAAGGTCGCGCCGCTTGAAGAGATTATCGGAGCCTTACACAATGCAAAAAAATCCCCGCTCTCATTTACTAGCAAAGGGCTTATCCGTGCCGTTAACTCTCGAATCTTCGGCCTCTCCTTAACCGCACGGGAATTGGAAATCATTGCGCTATTGCCAACTGGCTTTAGTGGTGAGGAGTTGGCCAAACAATTATTTATCGCGCCGGCTACCTTAAAGAGCCATTTAAGTGCGATCTATCGAAAGTTGCAGGTAAGAAATAGATCAGGTGCAGTATTAGAAGCTAAGCGCCGCGGACTAATTCCACAAATTTAGCGTTCCAAATGCTCCAATCCCAGCGCTCCACTGCCCACTTGCGCCCTGCTGCTCCCATTGATTTGCGATCTGATTCGAGTAATTGAATTACGCCCGCCGCGATCTTCTTCTCATCAAGTCCATCAACCACCAAACCGGTGACCCCCTCGATTACCGCATCAGGTGCGCCACCAGAATCTCCTGCCAAAACTGGCAAGCCGCAGGCGCTTGCTTCCAAATAGACGATTCCCAACCCCTCTACCTCGAGTCCACCGAAACGAGAGCGAGATGGCATCGCGAAAATATCTCCGACGCAGATGTACCGCGCCAAATCTTCGTATTGGACCCGGCCAGTAAATGTCACGTACTTCTGAAGCGCCCGATCTGCAATCAGTTTATTCAAAACCTTTTGATATGAGCCAGTGCCAACTAAGAGCAGATGAGCATCTGGATGTTTTGCGATTATCGCCGGCAAAGCCTTTATTAATTGATCTTGACCTTTACGCGGTACCAATCGCCCAACGCTCACAATGACTTTCTTATCTTGAAGCCCTAACTCTTCTCTTAGTGATCTTAATGATGTTGATGAAGTGGCATCGATCGGTCGGAATTGCTGAGTATCAATCCCAGGTGCCAGCTGCACCATGGCGTTCCTAGCTTTTTGGCTGAGCGCTTTTGAGATCTCGCCCTTGGTAAATTCGCCTAGATAAGTCAGATGATCTAATGAATTTCCGATGAGCCGCATCGCTAAATTAAAGGGAAAGACTTTGGACCACCAAACCTCATGGCCATGAGTTATGCCGATTTTTCTTGCCACCGGTAAACGCTTAGCCATCAGTGCAAGCGGTGCTGCTGCGCCAAAGACCACTACTTCGGGCCTCTCTTCAATGCAAACTCGACGAACTGCTTTAATAACTCTTGGAGTGGGCAGAAGCATCTTGCTGCGATCGCGAATTACCTTTACGCCAGCAGCCAGCCACTTTGCGTCATAATCCCTGGTATCACCTTGTTGTGAGGTGTAAACAATGACCGAG
>CAZZLH010000016.1:0-21711 GCA_964654815.1 uncultured Actinomycetes bacterium | reverse complement strand
GTCAAACCCTGTATCAATCCATGAATAAAGGTCTCAATGCCACCAGCGCGTGGGCCGAAATCATTTGTGACAAAGAGCGTCAAAGACATGCAATTACCCTACTATTTGGCGGGTGCACACAGTAGCCACATTGGTTATGGGTCTAGATGGTTCCACCTCAAAAGATGGTTCGTCAGCTGGGGTATCAACCGAAACCGATCGTGAAAGATTCTTAAAACGGCGCCGTCAATTCGATTGCATAATCATCGGCGGCAATACCGCGCGCAATGAACGATATTCCATAACACCATGTCCTTTGGTCGTAATCTCACGCCATCCCTCAAATGTGCTTATCGGTAATGCCAACGCAGTTTGGTGGAATCTGGACCCAAAGAGCGCGTTGGAGAAGGCGCAACGGGAATTTGGCAGCTCGGTCCTAATTGAAGCCGGGCCAGCGCTCTTAACGGAATTCTTAAAACTTGGGCTAGTTGATCAACTAGAGATATCAGTGACGCCATTTACCGGCGGCGAGGATTTGATTGACCTTAATGAAGCGCTTCGTGGTTTTGAAATTACCAATGATGAAAAAGTTGCCGATACTAGATTTGTAACGGCTAAAAAGCGCTAATTAAGGCAACCCCCGCTACCGCAGCGGCGCCTCCGACATATTGAACTTTATGCAAACGTTCGCGTAGCAATAGAAATGCTAGAAGTACGGTAAAAACTGGATATAAGGCGCCCAGTACTATCGCAATCGCATCTGGGCCTCTCTGTATTGCTAGCCCTAGCGTGGCGTTTGCTGCGAAATCTGCGACACCGATAAAGATCAAAGAGGGCAAATTCTTAATGCCCAATCCCCCAAAACCCTTTAATCTGATTGCGATTGCTATCGTGATGATTGCGGTGGTGATACGCATGCAGACCATCGTCAGAATTGGCTCAGTTTCCGAGCCAATCGCCATGAAGCTAAGCGCTGTGCCAAAACCAAGTGCCGCACCGAAGGCTAAGAGCAGCGGCTTGAGTGATACGCCTTTAGAAAACTCGGGCCCACTGGTAAGAAATGCGCCAAGTAGCGCTAACACACAACCAATCGCTTTCCCGGTGGTCAAGCGTTCGCCGCCAATCAAAGCAATCGACATAGGAATTACCGCTGATAGCGAACTGATCGGTGAGACCACTCCCATACGTCCAGTTGCCAAGCCAGCATAAAGACAGATCAATCCGATATATCCGCCAATTCCAGCCATTGCGCCAGCAAAGAAGATCTTTGGTGTGAGATCTGTCTGCCCAATTGCAATCACTAACAACGCACCAAAAACCAAACTAATTAACTGGGTAGCGCCTAAGACGCTAATCGCGGGATAACGTTTTGAGAGTCGTCCACCTTCGAAATCAGAAGAACCCCAGAGCGCGGCAGATAAAAGTGCTAAAAGGCTCGCCATACAGGCGAACCTACCCTAGATATCCCGAGTAATCGCAACTTGTTTGAGAAAATTAAGCCATGAATGAGGAGCAATTTAAAAGAACCGCTTCGCTTCTCTTGGACTTTAAACCGCGCGCTGAGATCACCTTAGAAGAGATTCCCGCACCGCAGAAACTAGCTACTTACTCCTTCGCTTTAAGTGCCGATGTCTCAAATGGTTTACTCGGAGATGACGAGCATGAATTGGCTAATGGCCGATTTGTGGTTTTGCATGAACCTGGTGGGCAAGATACTTGGGGCGGCGAGTTTCGCTGTGTGACCTTTATGAATGCCACATTGGATAGCACGGAGGCAGATGATCCCACTCTGCCAGAACATGGCTGGAATTGGTTATTGAAGGCGCTTGAAAATAATGGCTGCACATATGCCGCACCAAGTGGCACAGTCACTCGCGCCATCAGCCATTCATTTGGCAAGTTATCTACTGCGACAGATGGTGGACAGATTGAGATTCGCGCCTCTTGGACCGCGATATTAAGTAACTCTGGCAATAACTCTGGTACCGGCATCGGCGAAGAATTGGTCGCACATCTTTCGGCCTGGTGTAACTTGCTAGCTGAGATCACCTATCTGCAACCAATACCTGAAGGGGTTGCAACTTTCAAAGCTCCCAGTAAACCAGCGAGACGATGAGCGAAGCGGAGAACTTACCCACCCCGCTTCTAATCCCCGCAGGCGGAACGCCCGATTTAATCGTAGGCGAATCAGAGCTCGCCCAGGCCATCAAAGAAATGAAAACTCTAACTGGACCGATCGCGATAGATGCCGAGCGAGCTAGCGGATATCGCTACTCTGCCCGAGCCTATTTAATTCAAATAAAACGGGAGCGACAGATCTACTTAATAGATCCAATTCCATTTTCCAATCCTGATACGGATAAAGCAAGCACTTTAATCTCAGAGTTAAATCAACTAATCCAGAGCGAAGAGGTAATCATCCATGCCGCTTCTCAGGATCTCGCCTGCCTGCGCGACTTTGGCTTATTTCCAAAGCGCTTATTTGATACGGAATTAGGTGCGAGATTAGCTGGTCTGCCAAAGGTGGGACTTGGCCCGCTCTGTGAACACTTCTTTAATATCTCGCTAGCCAAAGAGCACTCAGCAGTCGATTGGTCAATCCGCCCATTACATGATGATTGGCTAACCTACGCGGCCTTAGATGTTGAGTTGCTGATTGAAATCCGTGAGCAGTTAATCGCATCGCTCTCTGCGTCGGGCAAATTGGAATGGGCTTATGCCGAATTTCAAAATCTCCTCGATGCGCCACCTGCGCCGCCTAGAGAAGATCCATGGCGTCGCACCTCAGGAATGCACAAAGTACGAAAGCGTGAGCAGTTAGCCATTGTTAGAGAGCTCTGGGGCGTGCGCGATCAGATCGCGGCAAGCCAAGATATTGCACCGGGTCGTTTGTTATCAGATAACGCGATTACTGAATTGGCGGTGGCCGATCCAAAGTTAGCCACCTCAGTTAAAGGGCTCTCAAAGATTCTCCGTCCGATCGGTATGCGCTCTCGATGGTTGGATAATGCGAGCGCTTGGATCGATGCGATCGCCAAGGCACAGCAAGCAGAGTTGCCACTCATGCGATTAAATGGAGATGGCATGCCGCCAGTCAAACAATGGCGGGAGAAATTCCCAGAGCGGTACGCACCGTTGACTCATGCCAAAGCTGCAGTAAATCAGCGAGCGCTAGAACTTAACTTGCCGGCCGAGAATCTGATCACCCCCGAATTCGTACGACGTATCTGTTGGGATCAGACTGCCCCCGATCTCAAAACAATCGAGAGCAAGCTCGCAAAATTAGGCGCTAGGCCATGGCAGATAAATGAAGTGGCGGCGTTACTTGCAGCGGCTCTAACCCAGAGCGAGCCCTTGGTTACCGCCTCCGAGGAGCCGGCCGAGAGCGAGCAATAGTGACGAATTACGCAACGAAAAAGTTGCGTAATTCTCTGCCAAGCCTTAATGTGGCCATGTGCTACAGACATTCGTGGTTGCCCTCCGTGAGGGGCTAGAAGCAAGCCTTATCGTGGGCATCCTGGTGGCCTATTTGGTCAAGTCAGGTCGCACACACCTCCTTAGAAGTTTATGGACCGGCGTCTTTGCCGCCATTGGATTATCTCTGGCCTTTGGCGCCGTCCTAACCTTCACCAGCGCCTCCTTAAGTAAAGAGGGCGAAGAGCTATTCGCCGGAGTTACCGGCATCATCGCAGTCTCTCTAGTTACCTGGATGGTCTTCTGGATGAAGCGCACTGCGCGATTTATGAAACTGGAGTTGGAGCAGAAAGCCTCTGCCGCAGTTGGCGCCGGCACCCTCGCCTTTGCCGCATTTACCGCAGTAGCGCGTGAAGGTTTAGAGACCTCGCTTTTTCTATATGCAAATTTCAAGAGCAGCAATGCCGTCGCTTCGACCTTCGGTCTGATCCTTGGCCTTGCGGTCGCAGTTGGACTTGGTTATGGCATCTATCGCGGCGCGATTCGCTTCAATCTTGCGACCTTCTTTAAAGTCTCTGGCGTCGCCCTAATCTTGGTGGCAGCCCATGTGCTTGAGTACTCACTTCACGAACTACACGAAGTCGGTCTCTTCTTCGATGGCAACGCCTCTATCTACGGCGCCATCCTCTATGTTCTTATGATCTTGCCGGCCTACTTGGCAAAGGCCAAGCCGGCAAAGCCAGAAGAGCTAAGCAAGAAGATCTCACTCACCAAGTAGTTTTTAGGTGGTTCTTGCGCTCATAAGTGCTAATTAGAGCTAATAAGCCCTAACAAGCGCTAATAGCCAAATTTATTACTGACTAGTAACCTCTGACCCATGTCAGTCGTATTAGTAGATGCAGTCCGCACCCCATTTGGTAAAGCCGGTTCCATGTTCAACGGAACTCGCGCCGATGATCTAGTGATCCGCGCAATCCGTGGACTCTTAGAACGTAATCCGCAAGTAAATCCAGCTGAGATCGATGATGTTGCGATTGCAGCTGCCACACAGACCGGTGATCAAGGAATGAATATCGGTCGAAGCGCCGCGATACTCGCTGGATTACCAAATACCGTGCCTGGCTACTCCGTAGATCGCTGGTGCGCTGGTGCGATGACCTCTGTTACGACATTGGCTGGTGCGATAAATATGGGCGCAGTTAAATTCGCAATCGCCGGTGGCGTCGAACATATGGGAAATCATCCAATGGGCCAATTGATGGATCCCAATCCCCGCTTCTTAGCCGAACGAATCGTCGACCAAGAGGCGATGTCAATGGGCGCAACAGCGGAGCGGTTACACGATAAATTTCCGGCAATCACTAAAGAGCGTGCCGATAAATTTGCTCTTGGATCACAGACCAAAACTGCAGCGGCATATGCCAAGGGCATCATCCAAAAAGATTTGATTCCGACTGCAGCGCGCACCCCAGAGCTTGGTTGGACTATTGCAACTGTTGATGAAGGACCAAGACCTACAACCACCATGGAAGGTCTGCGCGATTTGAAGACGCCATTTAGACCAGGTGGTCGCGTAACTGCCGGCAATGCCTCAGGATTAAATGATGGCGCAACCGCTGCGTTACTTGCAGATGAGGATGCCGCGATAGCTCATGGGCTAAAACCAAAGATGCGCCTTGTCACCTTTGCCTTTGCAGGGGTCGAGCCAGAGATCATGGGATACGGTCCAGTGCCATCGACTATCAAGGCGTTAAAGCAAGCTAATTTGAAGATCGAAGATATCGGCGCCTTTGAAATCAATGAGGCCTTTGCCGTACAAGTTCTAGCATTTCTAGATCACTTCGGAATCGCGGAAGATGATCCAAGAGTAAATCCAGTAGGTGGCGCGATTGCGGTTGGCCATCCACTTGCCTCAAGCGGTATTCGTTTGATGATCAACTTGGCGCGCACCTTCGAAGCGCATCCAGAGATTCGTTATGGCATCACCACGATGTGTATTGGACTTGGCATGGGCGGAACCGTTATTTGGGAGAACCCAAATAATCCCGAGGCAATCAAGGCCAGAAATGGTGGTAAGTAATGGCTGAGGTCGTTTACCCAGATGAGGTCGTAACAAATGCGTTAATTCGCGAGATCGATCTTGGCGCATTCGGCGCAAGTGGCAAGTTGGCGCTAATCACCATCGATAATGGCCACGACCATACTCGCCCCACCACTTTAGGCCCGCAATCGATGCGTAATATCGATGCCGCAATAGATCAGGCGTTGGCACTTAATCCAGCTGCGATAGCCGTTACTGGCAAGCCATTTATCTTCGCCGCCGGAGCTGATTTATCGGGAATCACGGCGCTAACTAGCGCCGCCGATGCTGAGACCATAATTAAATTCGGCCATAACGCATATGCCAAATTGCGCCACTCCAAGATCCCTACCTTCTGCTTTGTTAATGGCTTAGCGCTAGGTGGTGGCACTGAATTGGCGCTCTCCTGCCAATATCGCACTAGCGCTAGCACCACATTTATGGCGCTACCCGAGGTCTTCATTGGTTTAGTTCCCGGTTGGTCTGGCGTAACAATTCTGCCCAAGATGATCGGCCCAACAAATGCGGTAAAAGTCATCTTGCAGAATGCGCTAAATAACAACACCATGTTAAAGGCCAAGGAGGCGCAGGCACTTGGCATGGTCGATGAGGTATTCGAACCTGCTGATTTCTTAGAACGCAGTGTGCAATTTGCCGCGGATATCATCACCGGCAAGAGAAAGATCGAACGTAAGGATCACTCCAATGACTCTGATTGGGATAGCGCACTTGCTGCAGGTCGCGCGGCGATAAATAAGAAATACAACGGCGCTAAGGTAAAGAATGCGGAATATGCGCTAGAACTAATTAGCGATGCCAAGAGCAACACCATTGAGGCGGGATTGGCCAAAGAGGTGGAGCGAATGGTCGATCTGATGATGGGCGATGAATTCCGCGCCTCCATCTATGCCTTCAATTTGATTCAAAAGGGTCGCAAGAAAGTCGCCGGTGCGCCAAAAGCGAATTTGGCGCGCAAAGTCTCCAAAGTCGGCGTAGTTGGTGCCGGACTTATGGCCTCGCAACTTGCCTTGCTACTGCTTCGCAATCTAAAGACGCCAGTGGTAATTAGCGATCTAGATCAAGCAAGGGTCGATAAGGGCGTGGCATATATCAACGCTGAATTAGCTAAATTGGTCGAGAAGAAGAAGTTAAGCCAAGAGAGCGCCAATCGCCTATCTGGCTTGATCATTGGCACCACCAATAAGGCCGATTACGCTGGCTGTGATTTCATCATTGAGGCGGTCTTTGAGGAGTTGCAACTTAAGAATGATCTCTTCAAAGAATTAGAGAAGTACATAGCCCCGGAGTGTGTGCTCGCCACCAATACCTCCTCACTCTCAGTGGAGAAGATGTCAGCTGGTCTACAGCACCCAAATCGTGTGGTCGGTTTCCACTTCTTCAATCCCGTTGCAGTGATGCCGCTACTTGAGATCGCACGCACCCCAGCAACTGATGATGAGACCACTGCGACTGCGATAAATGTCGGTAAGGATCTTAAGAAGACCATGGTGATCGCAAAAGATTCACCAGGTTTCATCGTTAATCGTCTGCTAACTAGATTCATGGGTGAGATCACCGATGCCATGGATGAGGGCACGCCATACGATGTGGCAGATAATGCGCTACGCGATATCGGTTTCCCGATGACGCCATTTGAACTCTTTGATTTGGTCGGCCCTGGAGTTGCGTTACATGTTTCGGAGACTTTAAATGCCAACCTCGGCCCGCGCTATCGCGTCTCACCTACCATCAAGCGTTTGGTTGAGAACAATGTCCGCACCATCTACATCAAGGATGAAAAGGGCGCTAAGGTGCCAAATCCTGCGGCCATCGCGCTGATCGAAAAGGGCAACTCACCATCTACGGCAGAGCAGGTAAAAGAGCGCGCCCTTAAGGCGCTAGCTGAAGAGGCGCGCATGATGCTAGATGAGGGCGTGGTTTCCTCTCCTCAAGAGATCGATCTTTCGATGCTACTTGGCGCAGGTTGGCCGCTGATGTTAGGTGGCATCCTGCCATTCTTAGATCGCGCTGGTTACGCCAACCCTAGATTCTTAGAGCCTGGCGTGGCCTCAGTTCCAAAATAATAAAAACAAAGTAAATAGAACTAAACCAGCGAGCGAAGCACGTACTGCATGATGCCGCCGTGGCGGTAGTAATCCGCTTCGCCCGGAGTATCAATACGTACCTTGGCGGTAAAGCTCTTGCCACCGGCGCTTACCTGAACGCTCTTTGGAATGGTTCCATTATTTAATTCAGTGATTCCGGTGATCTCAAAGCTCTCATCGCCCGTTAAACCAAGTGATTTGGCATCTTGGCCATCTACAAATTGCAAAGGCAGCACGCCCATGCCAATCAAATTGGAGCGATGGATACGTTCGAATGACTCTGCGATTACCGCGCGCACTCCAAGTAGCGCAGTGCCTTTCGCGGCCCAGTCGCGTGAAGAGCCTGAGCCATACTCTTTACCAGCCAAGATAATTAGCGGAACCCCAGCAGCTTGATAGGCCATCGATGCATCATAGATAGTGCTCTGCTTGCCACCATCTAGGAAATTCTTGGTGAAGCCACCTTCGACGCCATCGAGTAATAGATTCTTTAATCGAATATTGGCAAAGGTGCCGCGAATCATCACTTCATGATTACCACGGCGCGAACCATAAGAGTTGAAATCTTTACGCTCCACGCCATGCTCGGTCAAATACTTTCCAGCTGGGGAATCAGCTTTGATATTTCCCGCTGGCGAGATGTGATCGGTAGTAACTGAATCACCAAGGATCGCCAAAACTCGCGCGCCAGCGATATCGGTTACGGGCTTGGGTTGCTTTGGCATGCCATCGAAATATGGCGGCTTGCGCACATATGTTGATTTGGGATCCCATTCAAAGATCTCGCCTGCGGGAGTATCTAGCGATTTCCAGCGATTATCACCTTCGAATACTGAGGCATACTCTTTGGTGAACATCTCAGATGAGATTGCCGAGTCAATTACCGCCTGCACCTCTCGTGGGCTTGGCCAAATATCTTTTAGATACACGTCCTTGCCATTGCTATCGGTGCCAAGTGCATCCTTCTCAAAATCATGATCCATGGTGCCGGCAAGTGCATATGCCACAACCAATGGTGGCGATGCCAAGTAATTCATCTTCACATCAGGGCTGATGCGTCCTTCGAAGTTTCGATTTCCTGATAAGACCGCAGAGACCGCTAAATCATGCTCATTAACTGCCTTTGAGATCTCAACTGGTAGTGGACCAGAGTTTCCGATACAGGTAACGCAGCCATATCCGACTAAGTTAAAACCTAATTGCTCCAGGTACTTGGTCAATCCAGTCTTGTCGTAATAATCAGTAACTACTTTGGAGCCCGGTGCCAAAGTGGTCTTAACCCATGGCTTGCTCTTTAATCCGCGCAGGGCTGCATTCTTAGCAAGTAGCGCAGCGCCAATCATCACTGAAGGATTAGATGTGTTGGTGCAAGAGGTAATCGATGCGATAACTACATCGCCATTTTTTACGCGAGTGTTGCCAGCAGCGACCTCACCTTTTGCAGTCTTATCGGTGAAGTAACCAGGCAGGTGCTTTTCAAATGCGCTCTTGGAATCTACCAAGGCGATGCGATCTTGTGGTCGCTTCGGTCCTGCAATAGAGGGCACGACGCTCGCTAAATCCAGCTCTAACTCCTCGCTATAACGAGGTGCGACATCTGGGTTATGCCAGAGCCCCTGCGCTTTGGCGTAGCTCTCAACTAGCGCCACCTGCTCATCGCTACGTCCGGTAAGGCGTAAATAGCGCAGCGTCTCCTCATCGATTGGGAAGATCGCACAAGTCGAACCGTATTCCGGTGACATATTTCCGATTGTGGCGCGATTGGCCATCGGAACCGAGACCACGCCCGGTCCATAAAACTCTACAAACTTACCTACTACCCCATGTTTACGGAGCATCTCAGTAATTGTGAGCGCTAAATCTGTAGCTGTGGTGCCAAGTGGCAATTCGCCTTTTAATTTAAAGCCGACCACTTTTGGAATCAACATCGATACTGGTTGGCCAAGTAGCGCAGCTTCAGCCTCGATGCCGCCAACTCCCCAACCAAGTACGCCAAGTCCATTGACCATCGTGGTGTGCGAATCAGTTCCAACTACGGTATCGGGATAGGCGCGGACCACGCCATTGACTTCACGGACCATGATTACCCGAGCTAGGTACTCGATATTCACCTGGTGCACGATTCCAGTTCCGGGTGGCACCACTTTGAATTCATCAAATGCAGTCTGACCCCAACGTAAGAAGCGATAACGCTCGCGATTTCGTTGGTATTCGACATCCACATTCTTCTCAAATGAATCGGCGGTGCCGAAGAAATCTGCAATCACTGAGTGATCAATCACCAACTCCGCTGGCGCAAGTGGATTTACCTTTGCGGGGTCTCCACCTAACTCCACAATCGCTTCGCGCATCGTGGCAAGGTCTACGATGCATGGAACGCCGGTGAAATCCTGCATCACAACCCGAGCCGGAGTGAATTGGATTTCGGTATCTGGTTCTACTTTGGGATCCCAATTTGCCAGAGCTTTGATATGCGAAGCGGTGATATTTGCACCATCTTCGGTGCGCAAGAGATTCTCCAGCAGAATCTTTAACGAGAAAGGTAGATTGCTTGCACCATCAATCTTGGTGATGTCGAATATTTCGTAACTCTTGGCGCCAACTTCTAGGTTGCGCTTGCTGTTAAAGGAATTATTGGAAGCACTACCGGACATCTCTACCTCACCAACCCACTTAGCAGAATAAGTGATTTATCTTGATATCAAGATATCTCAATTTTCCGATTGAGGCAAGAGCAGCGAGATGGTTTCGATATGTTGGGTCATCGGAAATAGGTCATACCCATCGATCTGCGCCAAGCGCCAACCAAGTTCGCCAAAGCTCTGCACATCGCGCGCTAACGAAGCTGGGTCACAAGCCACATAAATGATGCGCGATGGCTTAATTCGCGCCAATTGCTTAACCACCTCTGCCCCAGCCCCAGCGCGAGGTGGATCCAATACCACCACATCTGCGCGTTTGATATCTCGCAGCGCTGCCAGAACATCATCACGAATCACCTTTACATTCTGGTGCTCCCGAAAATTCTCCCGCGCTGATTCGATCGCTGGTATCGAACTTTCAATCAAATCTATCCGCCCACCCGGGCCTAATGATCCAATTGCGACGCTACTAAATAATCCAACACCTCCATATAAATCCAAGAGATGTTCGCCTGCTTTTAGCTTTGCCAATTCCAAAAACCTTGTGGTTAGCGTCTCTGGTGCGCTGCGATGACGTTGCCAGAACGCCCCAGCTTTAACAAGCAACCTCTTGCCCTTTACTTCGCGCACTTGATCGCCCTGCGGCACCTCAACCGGTTCCATCGGTTCATACTTCTCAAGCGCCAATTGCGGAACCTGTAACTCTTCGCCGGCGATTAGGCAATCAGAGATAGGGATGATCTCGTGTGATCTCGAGGCGTAGATTCCAAATTGCCCCGACTCATTTGCCACGCCTCTAATGTGAGTGCGATAGCGAATCGTGGGCAGTACCTCGTGGACTTTAACCTCGATATCCATTTTGGCGATCCGTTTGAATTGCTCTTTGATTACCTCTGCCTTGAGCTGGCGTTGATAAGACAGATTTAGATGTTGAAAATCGCATCCACCGCATCTACCGGCATACTGACAAGGTGGCGTGATTCGCTCAGGTGAGGCTTCAATAACTTTTACTAGATTGGCCCTTAGAAATCCCTTTGCTTTGCTGGTTATCTCGATCTCTACCAATTCACCTGGCGCGGTATCTCTAACAAAGATGACTTGGCCATCGTTTCGGGCAATAAAGTGGCCACCATGAGCCACTTTTTCGATACGAACCTGCACCAATTAAGTGTATTGCGTGCCTAAGGTGTAGTCTGTAATTCCTATGCACGTAGTGGTTATGGGTTGCGGTCGAGTTGGTTCGGCTATCGCACTTGAATTAGAAACCGCTGGCATCACAGTATCCATAATCGATCAATCACGCGAAGCTTTTCGCCGTTTGGGCGGTGCATTTAAAGGTCAGACCGTCACTGGAATCGGATTTGATCGCGATATTTTGATCGAGGCAGGCATCGAACGAGCCGATGCATTTGCCGCACTTTCCAATGGTGACAATTCCAATATCTTGGCAGCGCGCGTAGCGCGAGAGGTATTTGGAGTTCAGAATGTGGTCGCTCGTATCTACGACCCAGCTCGCGCCGAGATTTACCAGCGTTTAGGAATCCCAACTGTCGCAACCGTTACTTGGGCGACCGAGCAGGTGCTGCGTCGTTTATTGCCTGGTGGTTCAAGAAGCGAATGGCGCGATCCTTCTGGCAAAGTTTCTTTGGTAGAAGTTTCGATCCATCAAAGTTGGTATGGCAAACCAATCACCAAAGTCGAAGAACAGACCAATGCACGCGTTGCTTTCTTGACTCGTTTAGGTGATGCCTTCATCCCCGATGAGCATGCGGTAATTCAAGAGGGCGATATCTTGCATGTGATCGTCCACGATGAAGATATTGATTCCACCACCGAAATTTTGAATGCGGAGGTCGAATAATGCGCGTTGCCATCGCTGGCGCCGGAAATGTGGGGCGCTCAATCGCACGTGAATTGATTGCCAATGGCCACCACGTCATGTTGATTGATAAGGACCCAAAGGCGATGAAGCTGGAATCGGTCCCGCAGGCCGAATGGATCATGGCCGATGCCTGCGAAATCGCCTCTATGGATAATGCCAAATTAGATCAATGCCAAGTGATGGTCGCTGCCACCGGAGATGACAAGGTAAATCTGGTCTCTTCGCTTCTTGCCCGCACCGAATATGGCGTGCCACGAGTTGTGGCTCGCGTAAATCACCCAAAGAATGAATGGCTATTTGATAGCTCTTGGGGCGTAGATGTTGCGGTATCGACGCCGCGAATAATTGCAGCGTTAGTCGAAGAGGCGGTCGCAGTTGGCGATGTCGTTAGATTATTTAGTATCGGCAAAGGCGCCGCTAATTTAGTTGAGTTAACTCTCCCCGATGGCTCTAAGTGCATCGGCAAGACAGTTGATGAGATTGAGATTCCAGAGAATGCATCAATCGCGGCAATTTTGCGCGATGGCCGAATCTTCACGCCAAAATCACATGATCAATTCGCCGCGGGCGATGAATTAATCTTCGTCGCGACACCTGCGGCAGAGGCGCAGTTAAAGTCCTGCTTTATTCAGCCTTAGGCTGAACCTGAACTATAGGTACAGACCTGATAATCAACCAGGTCCACCAAACCACAAATAAGAAGAGTGGATAACCGAGAATCAAACTAGCAAAGCCGAGCGCATTTACCTGATTGGCTTTGTAGAGCGGATACATGATCGCAAGGCGGACGATAAACATCCCGCACCAGACCCAACTTGCCATCGTGTAAACACGTAAGCGGTCCTTATATTTGCGCCATTCAAAGTTCTCGCCAAAGAGCGGACCGAACATCACACCAATTAATGGCCAACGCACCAAGTTAGCTACGGCATATGCCACGGCATAGAAAGAGTTTTTGACGAAGGATGGGATGTAGTAATCCTTCGCCTCACCACCGCGCGATGCGAACCAAGCGCAGATCAAAACTCCTAAGAAACCAGTAATCGCATGTTGCAGAGTGTCGCGCCTAACGATTCGAATCAAAGTCAGCACTACGGAGAGTCCCACAGCTGACCAGATGGAAAGTCTCAAGTCATCGGCAACATTAAATACGACCAAGAAGAGAATTGCCGGTAAGCCGTTATCGATTAATCCACGAGGTCCACCAAGGGCATTGATGATTATCGAACGCTCGTCGCTCAACTGCCACCTCCGGTCGACCCGAAACCTCCAGCACCGCGTGCCGATTCAGGAAGATATTCTACTTCCGACAGTTCGGCTTGTTCATACTTTTGGAAGACTATTTGCGCTATTCGTTCGCCTCTACGCACGTTAAACGGCGTTTTTGGGTCATGATTTATCAGAATTACTTGGATCTCTCCCCGATAGCCCGAATCGATGGTCCCCGGGGTATTAACCATAGAAATGCCATGCTTTATCGCAAGGCCGCTACGTGGATGGATCAATGCGACATAACCTTCTGGAAGTGCGATTGCGATTCCGGTTGGAATCAGTGCGCGTTCGCCAGGAGTTAATGTGTAATCAATGCGCGAATATAAATCCATTCCCGCATCACCTGGCAGCGCATATTTAGGTAGTGGCAACTCCTTATCGATTCGCTGGATAAGGACTTTCATGGATTGATGCCAAACTCTTCTTTATTAATGTAGCCCGGCGCGGAATTATTAATGAAATGATCGATTCCAACTACGATGAACAACGCTGCCGCCTTTAACGCCAAAACGCCATCTGGACTATTTAATCGCCCCTCCGCGTAGGTATAAACCTTTCGGCGCTCCTGTCCCAAGATCTTGGCATTTATATAGAGCGTGGAACCGACTGGGATCGGCTTTAGAAAATCGGTCTCTAGGTGTCCCGTTACCGCCGGCACCTGCAAGAGATACATCAACTTTCCTAAGGCCTCATCAAAGGCCAAGGCAAGTAGACCGCCATGTGCCAAACCTGGCGCGCCTTGATGCATCTCGGTTACTTGAAATTCACAACTTGTCGTCAGCCCTTCGCCTGCGATGGATTTCATATGCAGACCTGTTGGATGGTCGACGCCACAACCAAAACACATCGGAAGATGTGATGGAATCAATTCACCGGGCGCCGGCGCCAGATGATGACGTTCGGGCATCGGAGTACCTTCGGGCGGTAACAAACTTTCCAGTCGCGCCATAGATACAAGGCTACGCTACTTTTTACCAGTGGAGCCAATGCAATCACCTCGCGCAAGCGGTAATCAGCGATATCAAGAGGTGATTAATCCCCCATTCTCGTGGCTGCTCTTTATTCTCTTCATGTACTTCTCTCTCGCCTTCGCAGTTTGGGCCGCATTTGATACCGCAGAGGCGATGGCTACTTTTCTAATCCTCTTAGCCACTATGCCCATAATCTGGCGCGCCTTGCGACTTGTGATCAGGATTGATGACCAATTAAGAGTTGGCCGCGCACATATTGAGTTGGGATTTATTCGCGAGATCAAAGAGGTTGCGGCCGATGAGTACCTATCGCTACGAAGGGCAAATTACGATGCCCGCAGCTTTCACGCCACCCGGCCATGGGTAAAGCGTGGAGTTCAAGTATTTATCGCGGACGAACGCGACCCCACTACTTATTGGTTGATAGGTTGCAGCCGAAATTCTCGGTTATTTGCAGAACTTAAAGAGCGCGTAAGCGATTAAGCGCAATCGCGGCAGATTGCATTAGCGCCAGTGCCTTTAGCGAGATTGCTAATGTGGCTGACCAAGAAGCAATTGCTGCAGGTGAATTCATCTTCCTGCTTTGGCACCACGCGCACGGTTAACTCTTCGCCCGAAAGATCGGCGCCAGGAAGCTCGATATTCTCGGCCTCTTCCTCTTCATCGATATCGATTTTGCCGGATTGAACTTCAGCGCGTTTAGCTTTTAGCTCTTCAATCGACTCTTCATGGAGTTCTTCATCCGTTTTTCGGGGTGTGTCGTAATCCGTTGCCAAGTTTCCACCGCCTTTCGATATCTAGGTCTAACTAGGTCTAAATAGGTCTAACTAGCGAACGGGCGCAGAATGCCCTATTTGCGACGATATTTCCACTAAACCACGCAAGGTGTGTGCTTATTCCCTATGGAATGCGACCGGAATTCCATCTAATGGGTCACAACCAGGTAATTAGGCTTCTAAAACCACCGATTGCACTCTCTTTGCCAAACGATCATCAACCAAGGCTCTTAAGTAGGTCCCTTCCGGACGATACTCCTCGGCCAGAACTTCACCCTTTTCATGGATCGCATTGACTAGATCACCTCTGGAATAAGGGATGACAGTATCGATTTCAATATTCGGCCTTGGTAATGAGTTCTCAATTGCACGAACTAGATTCTCGACTCCAAAACCAGTCTTGGCGCTAAATGCAAATGCACTTGTCTCCTGACGTAGTAAAGACATGATCACTTCAGGTTTTGCTGCATCTACCTTATTAATGGCGATAATCTCTGGAATATCAGAGGCTCCGATATCCCCGAATACTTCACGCACTGCGCGAATCTGTTCGAATGGATCAGGGTGCGAACCATCCACGACATGCACGATCAAATCTGAATCCGTGACCTCTTCTAGGGTGGATTTAAATGCATCAACCAATTGGTGCGGCAGATGGCGGACAAATCCGACGGTATCGGTCAGTGTGTAGATCCGCCCTTCTGTGGTCTCGGTGCGTCTAGTGGTGGGATCCAAGGTGGCAAAGAGCGCATTCTCAACCAATACTCCGGCGCCAGTCAGACGATTTAATAGCGATGATTTTCCGGCATTGGTGTAACCAGCTATTGCAACCGAAGGGATGTTATTTCGTTGCCGCTCTTGGCGCTTGGTATCACGCGCAATTTTCATCTCGGATATCTCGCGCCGTAACTTTGCTTGGCGATCACGGATACGACGGCGATCAGTTTCGATCTTGGTCTCACCAGGTCCACGACCTCCGATACCAGCGCCACCTGCGGCGCGACCACCAACTTGGCGCGAGAGCGATTCACCCCAACCACGAAGTCTGGGAAGTAGATAACTAATCTGCGCCAATTCAACTTGCGCCTTACCTTCTCGGCTCTTGGCATGCTGAGCGAAGATATCCAGAATTAACGCAACGCGATCGATTACCTTGACCTTTAATTTAACTTCTAATTTCTGCAGCTGCGCCGGAGATAATTCACCATCGCAGATGACGGTATCGGCGCCGGTCTGCACCACCATCTCTCTAAGTTGTGCGACCTTACCGCTACCAATATATGTTGCGGGATCTGGAGATTCGCGCCGCTGTATTACGCCATCCATAACTTGGGCGCCTGCCGTTTCGGCCAAAGCCTTTAACTCCTGCAGTGAATTCTCGGCCATCTCAGAAGTACCCTCGGTCCAAACACCAACCAGCACTACTTTCTCAAGTTGTAGCTCGCGATACTCCGCGTCGGAAATATCCTGTAACTGAGTACTAAATCCTGCGATACGGCGAAGTGCGGCGCGCTCTGCGACCACATCAGGGGTTTCGATATTTGCTAAATCAGAGTCGTAATCAGATGCGACTTGAGCGGAGGCGCGAAGCAGCGCTTCGAACTCTAGATCTTTATCGTTCAAGAAACTCCGCTATATCTACATCTTTGACGATCACCGCTGGGCCACTGAGTATGGCATTCGAATGACCGTCGATCTCAACATATAAACGCCCGCCAGGTGGATTAACTTCCCATTTCGTCGGCAGATTCTCGCGATGATATTTGGCAGCGGCCATTGCAGCTGCGACCACACCGGTACCGCAACTCTGAGTCTCGCCACTTCCGCGTTCGTGCACCCGCATATTGATCACATGATCACCGGCAAATTGCACAAACTCAACATTTACGCCCTCTGGATATAACTCCTTTGGTCGCACGGTAGGTGGATGTTTCAAATTTCCTACTGCAGTTAAATCTTCTACGAAGACCACGGCATGCGGATTTCCCGTGCTGATATGAAAACCTTTCCATAATCCGCTCTCGGTACCGGCGGTGACCTCATCACCTTCATCGGTGACTTGACCCATGTTTACGGTGATGTCGCCCTCTGAAGGGACTTTCAGATGCTTCACGCCATCACGGGTATCAATCGGAAAGATTCCCTCTGCTTGATGGCCACGTTCGACTAAGTATTTAGCCATTACGCGGATGCCATTGCCGCACATCTCAGCAAGCGAGCCATCTGCATTGCGGTAATCCATAAACCATTTCTGGTTGCCCTCTTGGCCGCGCTTTACGATTCGAATCAGACCATCGGCACCGATACCGGTCTCGCGATTGCAGATTCTGGCAGTTTCGGAGGAAGAGATCGATATCTGGTCCTCTGGATCAAAGACCAGCACAAAATCATTATGGGTGCCATGCCCGTAAGCTGCTTTGATACTCATTTAATTAATTCTAATGCTTTGGGTAAAAAGGGCGCTTCAATCCAATTGATTCTTCGCTCACGTTTGAACCAAGTCTCCTGGCGGCGCGCATATTGTCTTGTCACGATGATGGTCTCTTCGATTGGATCGGGATTTAAACCCATCTGCCATTCGATGATCTGCGCATAGCCATGGCCAAGTCGCGCAGTGGTGCCAGAGAGTAAGCCCGCTTCGACCAAATCTTTCAATTCATTTATCAAGCCGCGTTCGAACATCTTATGTGCGCGCAATTTAATCCGCTCATCCAAGACTTCGCGCGGCACCGATAATCCGATCCATTTGGCATCGGGATAGTAACTTGCGCCCTCTTGCGGCAAGTTGGCGGTGTAGGGCTTGCCGGTTATCTCTATTACCTCAAGCGCTCTAATTACTCTTCTTAGATTCTGACTATCAATCGCAATCGCCGCTACTGGATCTAACTCTTTCAATCGCTGATACATCGCCTCCTTGCCAAGCGTCTCGGCCTCTTGGTTAAGTCGTTCGCGCACCTCAGGGTTGGTGTCAGGAAAATTCATCTCATCCACCACCGCTTTGATGTACAGACCGGTGCCACCAACCAGAATTGGCTCCTTACCGCGCGAGATGATCTCATCGATCACTTTGCGAGCCTCGCTTTGATACCAAGCAACATTGGCATCTTCAGTGATATCCAAACAATCGATCATGTGATGCGGTATGCCTTGGCGCTCTTCTGGCATGACTTTCGCAGTTCCGATATTCATCCCGCGATAAAAACTCATGGTGTCGGCGTTAACGATCTCGCCATCTACCTCTTGGGCGATTGCGATTGCTAGATCAGATTTACCCGATGCGGTTGGGCCGCAGATGATGATCATTTGTTAAATAGCTTTGGCATTCCCAGAATGGTTGCTGCTTTCTGATTGAAGACATCGCCACCTCTGGTCGCGGTTACCTTGCCACCAGTGCCGATCAGATAATGCGGCTCGGCGCCATCGATCACCACTTCGACAAAGTCTCCTGGGCGGGCGTTATTAGGCGCCGCAAAGTGCACCAATCGCCCATCTTCGATCCGTCCCGATAAGCGATTAAATGAAGAATCTCGCTCGCCGATATGTTCTGAGACCAGCGCGACATAGGTATTTCCAATCGAACGCGTATTTACCGCAAGCGAAATCGCATTTTGGTGTCGATGCAATTCGTCATAACGACGCTTTACTAAATCAGCTGGTACTTGATCTGGCATCTCAGCTGCTGGTGTATTCGGGCGCTTGGAGTACTGGAAGGTGTAAGCCGCGGTGAATTGCGCCTGGGTGCATAGTTGCATGGTCGCTTGATGATCTGCTTCGGTCTCGCCAGGAAAACCCACGATGATGTCGGTGGTGATTGCCGCATTTGGCATGGCGTTACGGACTCGTTCCAGAATTCCTAAGTATCTATCGGTGCGATAACTGCGGCGCATCAATTGCAAAATGCGGTCGCTACCGGATTGCAGCGGCATATGTAATTGCGGCATCACGGTTGGGGTTTCGGCCATCGCTTCGATTACATCATCGGTGAAATCGCGCGGATGCGGTGACATGAATCTAAGGCGCTCAAGTCCATCGATGGCGCCGACCTCGCGTAGCAATTTGGCAAAGGCGCCGCGTTCGCCTAAATCAACGCCATATGCATTTACATTCTGGCCAAGCAAAGTTATTTCGATAACGCCCTGTTCGACCAATGCTCTGGCCTCCGCGACGATATCGGCCATGGTGCGATCTTTCTCATGGCCGCGCAATTGCGGCACAATGCAGAAGGTGCAGGAGTTATTGCATCCAACCGAAATAGAGACCCAGGCGCTAAATGCGCTAAATCTTTTGGCAGGTAGCGTCGATGGGAAATGCTCTAGCGCCTCTTTGATTTCCACCTGCGCCTGCTGCTCTACTCTGGCGCGTTCTAAAAGTATTGGCAGCGAACCAACATTATGAGTTCCAAAGACCACATCTACATATGGCGCGCGCTTGATGATGGTCTCTCGATCCTTCTGCGCCATGCAGCCACCAACTGCGATCTGCAAGTTGGGTCTGCTCTCTTTGAGATTGGCTAAATGCGAGAGATTTCCGTAGAGCTTATTGTCGGCATTTTCGCGCACTGCGCAGGTATTAAAGACGATCACATCGGCATCGGTGCCAATCTGCACCGGCACCATTCCGGCATCTTCTAAGAGCCCCGCGATTCGTTCGGAATCATGCGCATTCATCTGACACCCGTAGGTCTCAACGAAATAGCTCTTGGCGCTCATAAGCGGCAATTTTATCGGTTATCCACAGCGCTAACTAATTTGAAGATTTGGCTCAGAAAGAAGAATTAATTTTTGCCGGTTGCGCCAATTTTCAAAAGCTAGTGGACGGTTCCCCGTCTCCTAGACGGAGAAATGAGGTGGTTGTCGTGTGTAGAAATATCGACTGGACGCTAGTAATCCTGATCGTGCTTCGAGCCATTCAGGATTACTTAGCGAACAGAAGATTACCTCCACGGTAATTGGGTCAAACGGCCCACAACGGGACCCTCGGTAGTACCAGCTACCGAGGGTCTCTTTATATCACGGCCAGCGATACCCTTTCCATGTATGACACTCAAAAGAAGATTGCTTGGTCTTGTGGTGACTTTCGCAATGCTTTCTCCAAATAGCGCCTACGCCCATACTGCGCTTATCTCTTCAAACCCAAAAAATAATGCGGTACTCCAGAAAGCCCCTACTGCAATCACACTTAATTTCAACGAACCGCTTATAAAAATATCAGGCAGAGAAGTAAGTCGAGTTTCGCTAATCGATGTTAAAGGCAAGCGAATCAAACTCGGCCAATTGAAAATAACCAAAGGTCAGCTAGTGGCGCCAATCATGGCCAATCCACTATCCAAAGGCAGTTACCAGATTACCTATCGAATCGTCAGCAACGACGGCCATCCGGTGACCGGGACCATCAGATTCAGCCTTAAATAATTATCGGCTAACTAGCACTGACATATCGCGAGTCGCTGCGGCACGTGTTTGGGTACCATCGAAACTCCAACGAATGGTGCAAGTGCTCTTCTGCAACATGCTTACTTGTGCCAGAGTGAAGATTCCACCGGAGCGATCCTGCGAAATTACATTAGTTACCCTACAAACACTCGGTGTGGTTGATTCGGCGCGAAGCAGATGTCCAATGCTAGATAGCCCCGAATTATTTCCACTGGTGAATAAGAGCGAAGAGACGAAGTTATAGGTCGTACCTACCGCATACGCAATCGCATCTGTTTGCAACAACGGCGCAGTCCTTGAGGTAGAAGTTGCCACATAAGGCGTTATATACATCGGCGCCTTCACCCACATAAAGCTACGTACCACTGGAGTGGCCGCTGCATATCGATCATCGCCAGGTTGTGATGCTTCTACCGTGCAAACTGCGCGATCTGGCACATTAGCTCCCGGCAGAGATTGAACCGCTGGCCCTTGCGTCGGCATCAAAATAACGCAGACTGTAGGCGTTAATGATTTATAAGTGATCGCTAACTTAGAGCTAGCGGTCGCATTCAAGTAATAACCTGGGCCAAATTCTCTATCCGGAATCGCAGGGAAATTAATGGTTTGTGGGGTGTTGCTACCTGGTGCGGGAGCAGTGCTTCCGGTAACGGTGGTCGTCCAGGTCGTCGTGCTCGCCATCAAGTAGCCATCACCTGGATAATCAAATTTCACGCTGCAAGTTCCGTTGGTTCTTGAACGCACCGTGACTCGAGTGGTGCCATTTCCGGGGTAGAAAGTTCCTTCAGTGGTGCAGATGGTCGGAGTTAGCGCAGTGATTCGTACTACTACCGAAGAACCAAAGGCTGGAGTGGTTCTAGATAATGGCTGTGCAATCACAAAGACGCCAGCATCAGTCACGGCAGCTGGAGTAGTTAAATTAATAAATGACTCTTGTCTAGTTAATTTTAGAGTCTGCGAAACTGGCGGCGCAGCGCTAAATGCATCATTACCACTTTGATTTGCCGTAATCGTGCAGATTGTCACATCATCAGATATCGCTCTGAAGATTGGTTGTACTGAGAAATTATTATTACCGAGATTTAAAATCTGACATTTGCCCGAGTTATCCAAGGTATATGTCACTGGTAGTCCGGAGCTGGCAGTTGCAAGCAACCT
>CAZZLH010000015.1:22510-31247 GCA_964654815.1 uncultured Actinomycetes bacterium | reverse complement strand
GTGCCCTTGGTGGGGGTCGAACCCACACTGGAAGGATTTTAAGTCCTCTGCCTCTGCCATTGGGCTACAAGGGCGCTAAATTACCCGCGCAAATCTACCTGCTTTTTTGAGTACCGAATCCAACATGGGCTTGGTGAGTTTGCCCGTGAAAGTGTTCTGTTGGCTCGGGTGATAGCTACAAATCAATAGAAATTTCACGCCTTCATGTTCGTACTTGATCGTATTCCCGTGACCAAAACTGCCCCCAGAAGTGGCATTTGGAATCTGGTGGCCCCGGACTCTTAAGTTCTTAACCAAAGCATCGAAAGCAAATTTACCAAGGACCACAAATACTCTAACTGTTGGCAAGACTAAATCTAATTCGAGTTGAAGCCAATTGGCACATGTGTCACGCTCTTCATTTGAGGGTTTGTTATCGGGCGGTGCGCAATGAACGGCACACGTAATTCGCGTTTCTTTTAATTCTTGGCCATCATCACGCGAGATGCTAGTTGAGAGCTTGGCCAATCCAACTCGATGCAAAGAGCCATAGAGCCAATCTCCTGAGGAGTCTCCGGTGAACACTCGACCGGTTCGATTTGCGCCATGCGCACCAGGTGCTAAGCCAACAATTAAAATCTTTGGATTATCAGCGCCAAACCCCGGAACCGCTCTGCCCCAATAATCATGATCTTGATAGGCCTTACGTTTGGTGAGCGCAACCTCTTCACGCCATTGCACCAACCTTGGACATTTTCTACATTTTACGATTGCCGAATCTAGATCAGCTAACGAATTAATCTTGCCCGGTTTTTTTAGATCAGTTTTCGGCAAGTTTCCAGGCCATTCCATCCAAGATATCTGATTCGCTGGCAATGAATTCCGCATGACCAGAGGCTTTGAGAATCTCTGCTAGGACTAGTGAGCCAGCACCAATTACATCTACTCGCCCTTCATGCATATATCCAAATTTGGCACGTTCGGCTTTAGTTGTGTTTAAGAATCGCTCTGAAACTTCAAAGGTTTGGTTGGCTGAGATTCTAGATAGATGAATCGCATGTCGATCATAGGTTGGTAGCTCTAGGGCCGCTGCGGCAACCGTGGTTGCGGTACCTGCTACGGCGATCAAAGTCTTGGCAGATTTGATATCAACGGACTTTGCCGCATCGCTAATCGCCGCTTGAATATCCAATCTTGCCGAGGCAATCTCAGTTGGCTCCGCTGGATCGTGTTGGAAGTGTCTTTCAGACATACGGACACAACCAATATTTACGCTCTTTGCTGCAGTAACTTTGCGATCACCAATAACAAATTCGGTAGAACCGCCTCCAATGTCTACAACAAGAAAAGGCGCCAAAGAAAGTGGTAGCTCCTTTGTAGCGCCTAGGAAGGATAGTTCAGCCTCCTCTTGGCCACTTATAACCTCTGGCTCTATGCCAAGGCGGTTCTTTACGCCATCAATGAAGAGCGCACGATTCTTTGCATCTCGAGTTGCACTGGTGGCACAGAATCTAATTCGTTCCACACCTCTACGTGCAATCTCTGCCGCATATTTATCAACTGCAGCCAAGGTCCTTGAGATTGCATCTGGATGAAACTCGCCCGTTTTATCGACACCTTGACCGAGTCGAACAATCTCCATATCTCGAAATATTTCACGAAAGTTCCCCGCATCAATATCGGCTATTAATAATCGAATGGAGTTGGTACCACAATCGATTGTCGCTACGCGCATGGATTATCGATCCACCACTTTGGTAACTTGCTCAAAGCTTCATCTCCAAGCGGATTTACTCCCGCTCCTACTGATAGCGCATGCGCGACTAAGGAATGTAGACACTTAACTCGATCCGGCATTCCACCCGCGCTAATTCCATCCAACTCCGGAACCTCAATACCTAACTTCTTTCCGAGCGCAGCACGAGCCGCCAAATAATCTTCGTGTGCCGCAGCGTACGCACCTGCGAGTTCAGGATCGCTCTGTAATCTCAGATTCATTTCAGCCATCAAGCCATCATTTTCTAGAGTTGATATAGCGCCAGTTAATTTAGGGCAGGTGGCATAGAAGAGCGTGGGAAAAGGCGTGCCATCACTTAATTTTGGGGGTGTCTCTACAACTGCCGGTTTGCCACACGGGCAACGATAAGAAATCGCATGTACATCGCGAGGTTCACGTTGCAGTTGCGCACCAATGCAGGCAAGGTCTGATTCCGAAACTGAGCGCTCCATCACCTGCCACCTGCTTCAGTGATCGTCGCTATTAGCCTGGTGTACCAAGGGACACCTAACGGAATATTGGTCGCAACTTGGTTGGACTTATCTTTACCCTCTAAATCGATGGGGTTAGAGAGTATGTACTGCCGCTCACCAGGCAGAACAAAATGTAATCGGGCGCGAGCTTGTGATTTGATGTAATTGGGGTCATTCCAAAGTTCCAACTCTTTTCGCGCTTCGGCTAAATCTCTCTTATTGGCCTCAACTTGCAAACTAAGCGCATTTATTTGAGCTCGCTGTGCAAAGTACTTTTGTAGTGGCGAACCAATGAGCACAATCACGATGAAGAAGATCGCCGCGATGGCAAGAAATCTCGAAGCGCGATCTAGCCGTCTCTTCCGATAGCTACTTCTGCTTCGAGCCACTTTGACTATTTACCCCGCAAAGCGTGGAAATGCACCGCGACCTGCATAACGAGCACCCTCCGCCAATTCCTCTTCAATTCTTAGTAATTGATTGTATTTGGCAACTCGTTCACTTCGAGCAGGAGCGCCGGTCTTGATCTGACCGCAATTTGTAGCCACCGCTAGATCAGCGATGGTGACATCTTCGGTCTCACCTGATCTATGGCTCATCATGCTGCGGTAGCCGGCGCGATGCGCGATTTCGACGGCATCTAAGGTCTCCGTCAACGAACCAATTTGATTGACCTTTACCAAAAGTGCATTTGCCGTACCGGCACTGATGCCACGAGTCAATCGCTCCGGATTAGTGACGAAGAGATCATCTCCCACTAACTGAACTTTCTCACCCAACTCTTTAGTGATTGCGGCCCAACCATCCCAATCATCTTCATTCAAGGGATCTTCGATCGAAACCAAAGGGTATGACGCGCATAGGCTGGAGTAATAGGCGATCATCTCTGCCGCGGTTAACTGCTTACCCTCGAAAGAATATTTACCATTCTCATAGAACTCCGTAGCAGCAACATCCATCGCAAGCGCCACATCTTTTCCAGCCTTAAAACCAGCGCCATCAATCGCCTCAAGAATTAGATCCAGCGCAGCTCGATTGCTATCAAGATTTGGCGCAAAACCTCCCTCGTCACCAATGCTGGTAGCAAGACCACGCTTTTTCAGCACGGATTTAAGCGAGTGATAAATCTCCGCGCCCCATCTCAAAGATTCTTTAAAAGTATCGGCTCCGATTGGCGCCACCATAAATTCTTGTATATCCACATTGGTATCGGCATGCGCGCCGCCATTTAAGATATTCATCATCGGTACCGGCAACAGGTGCGCATTATTTCCGCCCACATACTTAAACAGAGAGAGATCTGCATTCTCAGCACTTGCCTTAGCAACTGCAAGAGATACGCCCAATATGGCATTCGCACCAAGTTTTGCTTTGTTCTTAGTGCCATCAAGTTGGATCATGGTCTCATCAACCAATCTCTGATCTTGCGCATCCAATCCAATTACCTCGGGAGCAATCACCTCTACGACATTCTTAATGGCCTTTTCGACGCCTTTGCCTAAATATCGCTTACCGCCATCTCGAAGCTCTACCGCCTCAAATGCGCCAGTGGATGCGCCCGATGGCACAGCTGCACGTGCCGCCACACCACCTTCCAGAATAACTTCGACTTCTACGGTGGGGTTGCCCCTTGAATCAAGAATTTCACGTGCGCCGAGGGCTTCGATGATTGCCACTTAAGTGCTCCTTTAAATTATGTTCTCTTTAAACTTCAAAACTCACAAGGCTTCAAGGCGCTTGATCTCGTCTGATATCTCGCGAGCGCGAGAACGTAATAGATCTTCCGGCTCAATTCCCTGCCGCATCGCCGCGACTACTGCGGCAACCAAAGCATCGCCAATCTCAACTTCATTGTCCAGCTGGGATGTTGGTAATTCTAACTCAATGCCATTCTTTTCGGCACGATAAAGTAACTTAGTCAGAAGAGGTAGCGCAGGTTGAGAGAGCGCAACCCCTTCGGTTGCAGATTTTCTCCCTTTCTCATCTGCCTTAAGTCGCTCCCAATTCGCCTTCACTTCTTGACTCGTAGCCGCTTCGGATTCACCAAAAACGTGCGGGTGGCGTCTAATTAATTTATCTGCAATCCCTCTCGCAACATCGTCAATATTAAAAGGATCTGTGGGGTGCTCTTGTGCGATACGCGCATGGAAATAGACCTGAAGCAGGACATCACCTAACTCTTCACGCATCGCTACTCGATCATTTTCATCTACCGCATCCACAAATTCATAGGATTCTTCGAGTAGGTACTTGAGTAATGATTGATGTGTCTGCTCTGCATCCCATGGACATCCGCCAGGTGAGCGCAGACGATCCATTACCTCAAGCAATCTCAGTAATTCAGTTGCCATATCTCTTGGTCAATCGCTACTTGGTCGCTTCGAAGTGTTAGATACGAATCTATTGTTTATTGTGGTTTATTGATTGCGAGTTTTGACAGCAGTTCCGGCAGGATCAAAGGTAATGACATCGGCATTCACGGGATCCCAGGTGCCATACTGCGGATTGACCCGCACCTTCTCCTTAAGCGCGAGCTGCGCCACCATCTTCTGCACTGCGCTTCCGGTAGTCTCATCAGTTGCGCCATCTGCCTTTGCCTTGGCGACCAAGGCATCTGAGATCAAAATGCTCTGCACATACAAGTCAAAGTTACTTGGTGCTATTTGCGCATTGACCAAAGCTTGCGGCAATTGAGAGATGCCGCCAATCTGATTGTAAATCTCAGCTTTACGCGCATCCTTCATTGCCTGAGTAATTTGAATTCCGTACTGCTTAGCAAGTTTCTCAAAAATCGTTGAGATCAAAAGAAATCTAAGCTCGGAGCGGTTTAACTCTTCTCCCACAATTAATTGAATCCCTGAAGTATCGAATTTGCGACGCTCTGTTTGAATCTCCGCTACTCGGCTCTGTACTGAATTCTGTGAAATCTTGGTATCGCCGATTGATGCTGCCACACCTGAGTCGCATCCGCTCAATAGAGCCAAACTGCCGATGATTGCTATAACGCTAAGAACTCGCTTCATTCCCTTACTTTCCGGTCAATTCCTGGAGTACCGATGTCGCCCAGGCAATGAGTGAAGTATCTCGTAATTGGTTGCTTTCTCCCAATGGAGACCATGTGGGAACTGGTAAAGCGACTAAAGCCACATTTGTCGCGCCCTTATAAATAGAACCCGGATACAAACGCTGCAAACGAAGTTGCTTAGATTCGGCCAAATTTATTGGGGCAATCTTCAAATTCTTACCTTGTTGGATCATCTCTCGGATACCAAGATTCTTGGCGGTGGTGCGAAGCGTGGCAACTTGTAGCAAAGCCTCTACTACTTCAGGAAGTTCACCAAAACGATCGATCAATTCCTCTCTTATGGGGGCAATCTCAGCAACATCTTTGACATCAGCCAATCTGCGATAAATATCGAGTCTTAACCGCTCGGAATCGATGTAGCTCTCGGGTAGATGAGCATCCACCACCATCTCGATTTTGCACTCGTGAGAAGACTCGTCTTGATAACTACCAGCGCCTTGCTTGGTGGGCAGAATTCCACTCTTGAATTCTTGTACCGCTTCACCAACCATTCGCATATATAGATCAAATCCGACATCAGCTATGTGGCCGGATTGCTCACCGCCTAATAAATTTCCAGCACCACGTATCTCTAGATCTTTCAATGCAACTTGGATACCGGCTCCTAACTCAGTGTTAGTTGCGATAGTGTTCAAACGATCAATCGCAACTTCAGATAATGGTTTATCTGTTGGATAGAGGAAATATGCGTAAGCCCTATCTCTGCCTCGACCAACTCGACCTCTGATTTGATGCAATTGAGATAGACCAAAAATATCGGCTCGATCGACAATCAAAGTATTTGCATTTGGGATATCTAAACCACTTTCAACGATAGTGGTACAGACCAAAACATCGAATTCTCGATTCCAAAAAGCCAAAATCACCTCTTCAAGAAGTGATTCGCTCATTTGACCATGGGCCACACGGATTCTCGCCTCCGGAACCAATTCCTTTAACTTAAGGGCAGTTCGATCAATTGATTCCACCCGATTATGGATATAAAAAATCTGACCATCTCGTAAGAGCTCACGATGTATTGCAGCGCTTATCTGCTTATCGTCGCTTGGACCCACATAAGTCAGGATTGGATGTCTCTCCTCAGGTGGTGTGGTTATCGTGGACATCTCTCGGATCCCCGTTATGGCCATCTCTAAGGTCCGAGGAATCGGGGTGGCAGACATCGCCAATACATCCACACTGGTCCGTAATTTCTTCAATTGCTCCTTCTGCTCGACGCCAAATCTCTGCTCCTCATCAACTACGACAAGACCAAGATCTCGAAATTGCACATCTTCAGAGAGCAATCTGTGAGTGCCAATCGCAACATCTACCACGCCACTTGCTATCTCAGTCAAAATCTCCTTGGTCTCTTTCGCAGTGTTGAATCGGGATAGACCAACCACCTTTATCGGAAATCCCGTGAAGCGATCGGTAAAGGTCTTTAAATGTTGCTGTGCCAAGAGCGTAGTCGGAACCAAAATTGCAACTTGTTTGCCATCCTGAACTGCCTTGAAGGCTGCACGGACTGCAATCTCAGTCTTGCCATAACCAACATCGCCGCAAACCAAGCGATCCATTGGAAATGGCCGCTCCATGTCGCGTTTAACCTCTTCGATTGTTGATAATTGATCCGCGGTCTCTACATAAGCAAAGTTATCTTCCAACTCTCTCTGCCACGGAGTGTCAGGTGAAAATGCAAAACCGGGGATGCTGGTTCGGGCAGCGTAGAGCCGAATCAGTTCACCAGCAATCTCTCGTACTGCTTTTCGAGCTCGGCTTTTGGCTTTACTCCATTCACCGCCGCCAATTCGGTGAATTGTCGGTGTCTCACCACCGATGTATTTGCTGATTTGATCTAACGCATCTGTCGGGACAAATATGCGATCCCCCGGTTGCCCACGCTTTGCTGGCGCATACTCGATCACCAGATATTCACGAACCACGCCACCAACGCTGCGTTGTGTCATTTCAATGTAACGCCCGATGCCATGTTGCTCATGAACCACGAAGTCGCCATTGCGAAGCTGTAAGGGATCGATACTTCGCCTGCGTTTAGATGGCAAGCGCGCGGCATCTGAACTTTGAGTGCCGGTGAAATCACGTTCGGTGACCAGCAACAAACCCTCCGCCTTGAAACCATTTCTAAATGAGGAACTGGTCACTGTAAGCAATTCCCCGGTTGGTGTGGCATTAATCGGATATTGAATCTGTGCCGGTAAGTTGGCATCTCTAAAGATGCTTATATATCTCTCAATCATTCCCTTGCTTGAAGCGACAAAGATGGTCCGCCGTTTCTCCAGCAAACCCTCTTCTAAAATTGATATCAGTCGCTCGCTATTACCACGCATTGGTTCGATCGCATCTAGCTCTAAAAATAGGTCAGCTTCACTTCCAAATTGATTGAGGCTGCGAGCATCCTTTAGCTCATCACGCAATCGATCCCATTCAACATAAGTGGTTGAGATCTCCGGTGGCAGCTCAAGAGGCGCCGCCGCCCCAGAAGCAGCATTCGACCAAGCAGCTTGGCGAAATTCTTCATTTGTGGCTAGCAAATCAGCGACTCGGCTGATGATTCGCTCCCGCTCAATAAAGATACTTTCAAATCCTCGCGGCATGCAATCACTAATCAGCCTTAAATCATCTACCAAGATTGGGATCAATGATTCGATACCTTCGGGTTGGAGACCATTACCAACTTTTTTCAGTAAATCATTATTTAGCGTTTCGGCCAATTCCTTAGCGCGAGTAATAACTTGATTAGTTAGAAGCAGTTCTCGGCAGGGCATCACATTGATACCGCCTGCGACACTAGAGATAGATCTTTGATCTGCTACTGCAAAAAAGCTTAACTCTTCGATCTCATCACCAAAAAAATCGATTCTGATCGGATGCTCTTGATCAGGCGGAAAGATATCTAAAATGCCACCGCGAACTGCAAATTGACCACGCTTCTCCACAAGGTCGGTTCGTATGTATGCAAAAGAAACAAGTTCTGCGATTAATCTGGTTAAGTCGATTTCCAGGCCACGTTCTAAGTAGATCGGTTTGGTATCAATAATTGCGCTATTGAATTTATGAATTACTGCGCGCACTGGCGCGACGACAATCCAATTTCGCTGCTCTTTCAAGGCTTGCAAAGTGGTAATTCGCTTTGCGACGGTATCCGCGCTGGGACTTAATCTTTCATGCGGCAAAGTCTCCCATGCTGGAAATTCCAGAGTATCACTATGAAATTCCTTTAACTCCTGGGCCAACTCGCTTGCGGCTCTTGAAGAGGCGGTGATGATTAATAACGGTTTCTCCAAGGCGCGCAGCGCTATTAGATATGAATAGGTAGCTGGTGGCGCAACTAAATCCTTGCCGCTCGCCAACGCGCCTTCGATATCTTGCGTTGCAAGTGGTAGTAGTCCGCGCACCAGCCTCTCCTTTTCTCTTTCCTAT
>CAZZLH010000015.1:0-22410 GCA_964654815.1 uncultured Actinomycetes bacterium | reverse complement strand
CTTAAACCGCATAAAAAACGCCGATTAGCCCCATTCCCGAAAAGGGAGGGGGCTTGCGGTCTCAATCATATTGTCGACCTGCCATGATTTGCCAATGAGCGCAGAGAGCCAATTACGCCAATATCAGGCGCAAGATGATGCATCTTTGCGTAGCGATGTTCGAGCGCTCGGAGAGCTCCTTGGCCAATCGTTGATTCGGCAAGAAGGCAAAGCGCTCTTTGATTTGGTCGAACGAGTACGCGCTGCGGTGCGAAGCGGAAATGGTGAGAGCGAATTAAAAGAGATTAATGTTGAAGAGGCGGTGCAATTAGTACGTGCCTTCAGCACCTACTTTCATCTAGCTAATGTGGCTGAGCAAGTTCACCGCTCCAGAATCCTGGCCAAAGAACGCGAAGAGAGCGGTTCGTGGATTGCACAGGCAGTCAACAAGATTCAAGCTGCCGAAGCAGCGGGACTTGAGATAAAAAAGAGTGATTTGGAATCTTGGCTAGATAAGTTCTCGGTCCGCCCCGTCTTTACCGCTCATCCAACTGAAGCCTCGCGCCGCTCAGTACTTAGCAAACTGGCACAGATCTCCGACTTGCTCTCCGAACCAAATACCAAATTAAGGAGCTTACGACTATCTGAGACGATCGACTTGCTCTGGCAGACCGATGAACTTCGAGTAGAGCGGCCATTGGTGATTGATGAGGCAGTAAATGCGCTTTATTACCTCGATGATCTATTTCGATTGACAGTTCCTGAGGTACTTGAGGAGTTTGCACTAGAAGTTGCACGCCTAGGAGTTGAGATTGCACCAAGTGCCAAACCTCTGACTTTCGGTACCTGGATTGGTGGAGATCGAGATGGTAATCCAAATGTGACGCCCGATATAACTCGAGAGACCGTCGTGGTTCAGGTAGGTCATGCCATCAAAGTTATCTCTGAGGCCATCACTCAATTAAGGCAATCTCTCTCAGTTTCAACTCGAATTATTGGAGTCTCAAAAGAGCTAGAGGAATCGGTCGAACGAGATCTGGCAAATATCCCTGAGTTTGAAGCTCGTTACCGCCGTTTGAATGCTCGCGAACCTTACAGATTAAAGGCAACTGCGATAGTTCATAGGCTCGAATTGACCAGAAAACGACATGCAGCTGGTGCGCCGCATGTTGCAGGTCGCGATTATGCAAATACTCAAGAGTTGCTTGAAGACCTAAACATCATGCGTAGATCATTGTTGGAGAATCGAGGCGAGTTAATTGCCGCAGGTGAGTTAGAACGGATTATTCGCACCGTCTCTGCGTTTGGATTGATTCATGCCACTATGGATGTTCGCGAGCATTCTCAGATGCACCATGCGGCGTTAGCCAACTTTGGCATTAGCGATACTTACAAAACCTTGGATCCTGAGACTCGCTTTGATACCTTGGTCGCGCAACTTGCCAGCGAAAAACTATTAAATCCAACTAAATTAGATGAGCAAAGCGCAAAGACTTTAGACACCTTCAAGGCCATATCAGAGTTAATTGCACAATTTGGACCTGAAGTCATAGAGACCTACATAATCTCAATGACCAAACATCCTGACGATGTCTTGGCCGCCGCAGTGTTAGCCAAGGAAGCTGGACTCATAAGTATCCCCAACGGCGTTGCTCAGATTGGCTTTGCGCCATTATTAGAGACGGTCGCTGAACTTCGCTCTGCAGATTTAATTTTGGAGCGGCTACTTTCAAATCCCACATATCGAAAGTTGGTGGCGCTTCGGGATGATGTACAAGAGGTGATGCTCGGATATTCCGACTCCAATAAGGATGCAGGTATCGCAACCAGCCAATGGGAGATTCATCAAGCACAAAGACGTTTAAGAGATGTGGCGCACAAATATGGCGTGAAGTTACGCCTCTTTCATGGCCGCGGTGGTTCGGTTGGACGAGGCGGCGGTCCTACTTACGATGCCTTAATCGCGTTGCCTTGGGGTTCATTGGATGGCCAAATCAAAATGACCGAGCAGGGCGAGGTAATCAGCGATAAATATTCCATTCCAACTTTAGCCAAGGAGAATGTGGAGTTAACTCTTGCTGCAGCGCTAGAAGCAACCGTCTTAAACCGTGGGCCACGTCAAAGTAAGGCGGATCTACAACTTTGGAACGAATGTATGGAGGTAATCTCTGAGAACTCCTTCCAGCGTTATCGGAATCTGGTGCAACATAAAGATTTGCCTGCGTACTTCTACTCTTCTACTCCAGTTGAGCAACTAGGAGATATGTTCCTTGGCTCAAGGCCATCTCGTCGACAAGATGCAAATTCTGGTTTGGATTCACTTCGCGCTATTCCATGGGTCTTTGGCTGGACCCAGAGCCGCCAAATCGTTCCAGGTTGGTATGGAGTTGGAAGCGGTCTTAAAGCAGCACGTGAAGCAGGCAAAGAGCAGGTACTCAAACAGATGCTTACTGATTGGCACTTCTTCAAGACATTTATTTCAAATGTAGAGATGACTATGGCGAAGACCGATTTAAAGACCGCAACTCACTACGTAAACACTTTGGTTCCACAGGAGCTACGTCATTTCCTTGATGACATCAAAGCTGAGTTCGAACTGACCAAGAGCGAGATAAATCTATTACGAGGCAATAGTGATCTGCTTGGTGACCAACCACTTCTGGCTCGAACCTTACAGATTCGTGATCAGTATCTTGCACCACTTCATATGTTGCAGGTAAATCTCTTGGCTCGAGTGAGAAATTCAGAGGATAACCCACTCTTGCGCCGCGCGCTGCTGCTGACCATCAACGGTATCGCGCTGGGACTTAGAAATACTGGTTGATGCTATTGATTGAACTGGCCTTGCGCTGACTGCAAGCCATGCATGATGAGATATTCCACGGCCTCAGCGCCACGAGAGAGGAAATCTGAGAGCGCACGCTTCTCATCACTCGAGAAATTCTTCAAGACAAAATCTGCCGGATCTTGCTGACCAAGTGGTCTGCCAATCCCCATTCGAATTCGAAAGTAATCCGCGGTCATCGAATTAGTGGTGCTCTTCAAGCCATTATGGCCATTATCGCCGCCACCTACTTTGATTCTGATTGCGCTAAATGGAATATCTAATTCATCATGGATGACAATTAAATTCTCTACCGGAACTTTATAGAAGTTGCAGAGTGACTTTATCGGGCCACCTGATTCATTCATGTAGCAATGTAATTTCGCTAGCACTACACCCGGCGCATCGAGTCCGACACCGATCTTGAAGGCTGCGACATCAGCGCGCGCCTTATGCGAGCTCCAAGTTAAGGAATTTTCCCGCGCTAACTCATCGACGACCATGTGGCCAATGTTGTGACGCGTTTTTTGATATTCAGCCCCAGGGTTGCCTAATCCAACGACTAGCCAAACCATGGTAAAAAGTTTAGGGGTTGAAATTAAGCTTTAGGTGCTTCTGCAGCAGCGCCCTCAGCAGGTGCAGCAGCGCCCTCAGCAGGTGCAGCCGCAGCAACTGGCTCTTCAACTTGTGCAGAGCGGATTGAAAGGTGCGCAACGACCATCTTTGGATCGCTAACCAAGGTTGCACCGGCTGGCAATTCAACCTCATCAGCATGGCGAGATTCGCCGGCTTTCATATCCTCGAGACTTAACTTCAATTCCGCAGGAATGTTTGTGGCCTCAACTTCAATTTCAATCGAAGTATGGACGTGCTCAAGAATTCCATCTGCATCGTACTTGCCATAAGTATGTACTGGAACTGAAACCACAACTTTCTCGCCACGACGAACGATCAATAGATCAACATGCTCGAGGGTGCTCTTTAGCGGATCGCGCACGACAGCTTTCGGGAGAGTCAATTCAGTCTTGCCATCGATGACCACATCGAGCAGAACGTTAGGGGTCTTAAGTGCATTACCTAGTTCGCGGGCAGGAAGCACCACATGCTTTGGCTTTTCACCATGTCCGTAGATAACTGCTGGAATCAATCCGTCACGACGAGCGCGTCTTGAAGCACCCTTACCAAATTCGGTACGTGCTGCACCATTAATAGTTACTTCTGCCATTTTTCTTACCTCTCGCCTTAATGAAGCGGCAGAGAGTAATAATGAGATCGTCGATCACGGTTTTCACCCTCGCCGGAATGGTCGAAGGTTAGCCTTAATCGTGGCGAGAAGGCAAATCCCTCTTTAAAAGCGGCTGATTATGAATGGCCATCGAAGAGGCTGGTTACTGATCCATCTTCGAATACCTCGCGAATCGCACGTGCGATTAACGGCGCAATACTTAAAACTGTCAGACCATCAAAGTGACTCTCCACCGGAATAGGCAAGGTATTTGTCACAACTACCTCGGAGGCGCGAGAGCTCTTTAATCTATCAACCGCTGCACCACTAAACACTGCATGTGTCGCTGCGATAATCACATCTTTAGCGCCCTCTTCGAATAGCGCTTCAACCGCTTTGGTAATTGTTCCGGCAGTATCAATCATGTCATCGATTACGACACAGGTGCGACCTTTGACATCACCAACGACTCGTCCGGTGTTGGATTCGTTTGGAATCAATGGATTGCGGGTTTTATGAATAAAAGCGATGGGGCAACCACCCAAGATGTCAGACCAACGCTCTGCCACGCGCACTCGACCTGAATCTGGCGAAACTATTGTCAGCTGGGAGCGATCGACTTTGCTACCGACATGATTGGCAAGAAGTGGCAAGGCAAAGAGATGATCTACAGGGCCATCAAAGAATCCTTGAATTTGAGAGGTGTGTAGATCGACCACCATCAAACGATCTGCACCTGCGGTCTTAAAGAGATCTGCCATCAATCGGGCCGAGATTGGTTCGCGTCCACGATGCTTCTTATCCTGGCGAGCATAACCATAGAAAGGTGCCACAACCGTGATTCGCTTTGCGGAAGCGCGCTTTAGCGCATCAATCATTATCAGTTGCTCCATGATCTGTTTATTTACTGGAGCAGTGTGAGATTGGATTACAAATGCATCACTACCGCGAACAGATTCTTCAAATCGAACAAATATCTCGCCATTGGCAAAGTCATATGCGGAAGTTGGAGTTAGAGTAATTCCCAATTCAGAGGCTACGGATTCGGCAAGCTCCGGAAATGCTCTTCCGGTAAAGATTCGCAATCGTTTTTCGGACGAAAGGCGAAGCTCGCTCATACTTACTCTCCCTTTTCTTTCTCTGCTGCCTCTGCAGCTTTAGCCGATTTACTTCCGGGACGTTTACGCAGAACCCACCCTAGAACATTTCGTTGCTTTGCACGACCAACTCCTATCGCGCCGGCCGGAACATCTTCAGTAATCACCGATCCAGCGGCAGTGTAGGCGCCATCTGCCACGGTTACTGGCGCAACCAACATAGTGTCGCTGCCGATTCGCACATGGTCACCGATCTCGGTGCGATGCTTTGCTTCGCCATCATAATTAACAAAGATTGTCGCAGCTCCAATATTGGTGCCAGTACCGATTGTGGCATCTCCAACATATGAAAGATGTGGCACTTTTGAACCCTCGCCAATCTGGGAATTCTTAATCTCAACGAAAGCGCCAGCTTTTGATTGGTTTGCCAACACTGTGCCCGAGCGCAGGAATGTATATGGCCCAACATTTGCATTCGCGCCAATCTCTGAGCCGGAGCAATTAGATTCTTTTACGGCAGCAAAAGAATTGATCGCACAATCCACCAAGGTGGTTCGGGGGCCGATTACCGCACCTGAGGCGATTGCAGTTGTTCCGTGGATCGCGCAACCTGGCAAAATCTCTACATCTGGCGCAATTGTCACAGTGTCATCAATCCAGGTAGTAGCCGGATCAAGGATAGTCACGCCATTTCGCATATGTCTTTCGTTGATCCGATCCCGCAAGATTGCCGCAGCCTCTGCTAATTGAACCCGATCATTTACGCCCAAAGTCTCTAAGTAATCTTCACAGAGAATCGGGGCGACTTTGCCGCCAGTGCTTCTAATAATCTCAATTACATCCGTTAGATAAAGCTCTCCTTGGGAGTTCTTGCTATCTAATTTACCAATTGCACTCTGTAATGCTTTCGCTTCAAAGATATAAACCCCGGAATTAATCTCAAAGATCAAAGTTTCATCTTCAGAGGCGTCGCGCTCCTCAACGATCTTTACTAGCATTTCATTGTTGTCGCGGATGATTCGGCCATAACCGGTGGGATCTGGATGCTCCGCAGTGAGAACCGATGCGGTGTAACCACCTGATTTATGAGTCGCGACAAATTCCCTTAAAGTCGCGCCGGAGAGCATCGGAGTATCGCCAGCCAAAATCAGAATTTCGCCATCAATGCTTGCACCTTCAAGTGCAATCTGGACTGCATGGCCTGTTCCCTTGCGCTCTGATTGAAAGATGACGGTTGCATCAGGTGCGATTTCTGAGAGATGCGATTCGACCAACTCTCTGCCAGAGCCAACGACCACGCGAACTTCTTTAGGTTCGACCTTCTCTAGCGCATTCAGCACATGTCCAAGTAGCGATCGTCCTGCTATGGCATGTAAGACTTTGGGTGTTTGTGATTTCATGCGAGTGCCTTCGCCTGCTGCTAGCACAATCGCTTGCGATATCACTAGATAATTCTAATGTAGAAGCGGAAGCGTTGAAACCTGAGATTTTATTAAGGTGGCTCCGCCACCTGGTATCGATCCAGGACCCTGGGCTTCAAAGGCCCATGTGCTAGCCACTACACAATGGCGGAACCCGTATTCTCTCGCATAAGAGGCATTTCGCCAAAACTGCAATAATCTTGCCTTCACATGAATAGCGAATCGAACAAAGATAATAAAGACGAGGTTGATCGCCTCATTAAAGCATGGCAGAAAGAGCGGCCAGATTTAGATTTCACTCCACTTGCTGTGCTATCCCGCATTACCCGCATCTCTAAACATTTAGATATCGCAAGGAGAAATGCATTCGCAGAATTAGAAACTTGGGGATTTGATGTGCTCGCTTCGCTACGTAGAGTTGGTCCGCCTTACCAACTCTCTCCTGGGCAATTGATTCAAGAAAATATGGTTACCAGCGGCACCATGACAAATCGATTAGATCGCCTTGAGGAATTGGGTTTGATTACTAGAGCTCAAGACCCGCAAGATGGCCGCGGAATCTTGGTCACTTTAACTAAAAGCGGTGCGAAGGCGGTAGATACGGCGATGGAAGACTTATTAAGTCGCGAGCGAGAATTCTTGAAATCCCTTACCAAAGGCGAACAAAATCAATTAGCTGCTTTGTTGCGGGATCTGGCGATTCCATTTGATGATTTAAGTTGATGATTTAATTTACTGAAATAACTCTCGCGCCTTGTACCGGCCCCTGCGCCCTTGCCACGCTTCCTACTACTCCGCTTGAAGTCAGAGCCACCGCTAAATCAAGTGAGTGATCCTCATCTGCCACTAAAAATGCCACAGATGGCCCCGAACCAGAAACTATTCCACCTAGCGCCCCATACTCCTGACCCGTATCAAGTATCAGACGTAGCGCAGGTCGAATCGAACATGCCGCAGCTTGTAAATCATTGCTTAAGAATTTACCCACTCTTGTTGCATCTGCTGACAACAGCGCCTGAAGGAGTTCGTCATTCAAGCTTGGCGCTTTAATATCAAGCCCTGCTCTTAATCGATCACACTCTCCGTAAACCGCTGGAGTTGATAATCCAGTGCTAGATACCGCAATCACCCAGTGGTAATTACCGCGCGATAACGCAGGCGTGACTTGATCCCCATAACCTCGACCTATTGCGGTTCCGCCATGCAACATGAATGGCACATCACTGCCTAATTTCCGAGCGATCTCGCTCAATTCATCCTTAGATAGATTCAATCCATAAAGACAATCAATGCCTAGCAAGGTTGCAGCTGCATCTGCGCTACCGCCAGCTAGACCACCAGCGACTGGAATGCTCTTATTAATCTCAATCTTGAACTTGGTTGAGGTTTGGAATTTCTCAGACATCAGTTCCAGCGCTTGGTAGGCCAAATTATCCTTTGCTAGAGGTACACCACTTGTGTAATCACCAGTTACATTCAATTCAAATTCATCTGCTGGGGTGATCTGCAAATTGTCATACAGCGAGATAGCTTGAAATACCGTAACGACTTCATGGTAGCCATCGGCCTCTTTTGGTCCAACCGATAATTGCAAATTCACCTTTGCGGGAACTTGAATCTCAACGGACTTGTAGCGCACACCTACACACTAGTAGTTTTTTGCTTCACTGTTTAGTTGCGATTGCATGAAAAGCTTTTAGGTCCAGCGCCTCGCCTCTTAAAGTAGGATCAACGCCCGCACTTGAGATTATGCTCTCAGCATTCTCGCCTAATACCGAAGTCAGCGCCGAGCGAATCATCTTTCGTCGCTGAGAGAATGCGGCATCAATCAATCTAAATACCTGGTTTCGAATCTGCTCAGAATCCATCGGATTATGGCGCTTGAAATGAACCAATTTCGAATCCACATTCGGTACTGGCCAAAAAATGCTTCGAGAGATATTTCCAGCCAGAGTTAGCTCCGCCCACCATGCCGCCTTCAAACTGGGAACGCCATAATCCTTACTTCCCGGCTTCGCAGCCAAGCGATCTGCCACCTCCGCCTGCACCATCACAACTCCCTCTCGTAAGCTCGAGAAGTGCTCCAAGAGATTTAACAAGACCGGAACTGAAACGTTGTAAGGCAGATTGGCAATCAAAACTGTAGGTGCTTTCTTATCAGAAATTGCTAATTGATCAAATTGATCTAATTTCATTGCATCCTGATGTATCACCGTTAAATCTGCATCAGGGTTATGAGCTTTGACTGTCTCAGGTAGTAAGTTGGCTAATCGTTCATCGATCTCAACTGCAATTAAAGGCACGCCGGTTTCTAAAATGGCTAATGAGAGTGAGCCTAGGCCTGGGCCAATCTCAAGCACCACATCATCTGGCTTGATTTGTACCTGTCTGACTATTCGCTGACAGACATTCCCATCTATCACGAAGTTCTGCCCCAAACCCTTTGATGGGCGTAGCTCTAATCTCGCCGCTAATTCGCGGATCTCAGCCGCGCCAAGTAGTGACATTATGCGAAGGATCCAAATAATCGCTCTGCATTTGCACTAGTTACTTCTGCAATATGAGCTGGTGATACCCCGCGTTCGGATGCAATAAACCTGACAATATTGGCAATTTGCGCCGGGGTATTTAGCGCACCTCTGTTTGGCATCGGAGCCAAGAATGGTGAATCAGTTTCGACGAGCAAAAGATCGTCTGGCACATAGCGCACGGCCTCACGTAATGCTGGCGCATTCTTAAAAGTTACGGTGCCCGCAAATGAGAGTACATAACCATGGCTAACACAATATTTGGCCATTTCTAAGTCGCCAGAATAGCAATGAAATATGGTCTTCTCGGGTGCACCAACTTCAGCAAGTACTTTTAATACATCCTCATGAGCGTCACGATCATGGATTACTAGAGCAAGATTTTCTGACTTCGCAATCTCTATATGCCTTTTGAATGAATATCTTTGACGTTCTTGCAACTCCACTGGGGTTCGAAAATAATCTAAACCAGTCTCACCAATCGCGCGCACTCGCGGATGTTTTGCTAGCTCGGAAATAACCGCTAATTCTGACTCTAAATCGGCGACAATCGGAGCCTCATTTGGATGAAGTGCCACTGCAGCTAGCACTTTGCCGGGATATAACTCGGCAAGTTTCACACACCATTTGGATTGCTCTGCCGAATATCCAACTTGCACTATTCGATCGATTCCCGCGACATCTGCCGCTTTTATTACCTCAGCAACTTCTGGGGCATCTGCTTCGGTGTTGGTGATGATCTCAAGATGTGCATGGGAATCTACCGCCTTAATCTCCAACGGTTCTGGTGCCGGCGCTAGCGGTCTATCTAGATCACGATTGTGGCGATCGGCCAATTACTCTTCCAATCGTGGAAATAGTGGTGCGCCTTTCGTAACCTGACTTCCTTGTGGAAGTTGGCCCCACTTCGCAACATCTGCGATCTTTTGACTACCAATCGCTCCTAAAGTGCCTGCACCTAATTGGTTCCATAATTTTTCACAGCTCTCTGGCATGACCGGGTTTAAGAGCACCGCAAGCGCTCTGATTCCTTCTGCGGTGTTGTAGAGCACCTCTAATAATCTCGCTTGGCTTTCGGAATCGCTCTCGCCTTGCTTGGCCAAGACCCACGGCTCTGTCTCGGTGACATAGAGATTTATCCGCTTGCAGAATTCCATGATGGCCAAAATTCCGCCCTGAAAATCTAGATTACACATCGCCTCATCTGCACGGGCGACGGTGCTTTTCAAGAGCTCAGCAAGCTCTCCCCCCGAGGTGGGCGCGGGAATCTTGCCATCGCAGTATTTCTCAATCATCGCAGTTAAACGCGATGCCAAATTGCCAAAATCATTGGCCAATTCGCTGGTGTAACGAGCGCTCATATCCTCCCAAGAGAATGATCCATCGCTTCCAAATGGGATTGCTCTCATGAAGTAATAGCGGAAAGCATCAACCCCGAAATGATTGGTAATGTCACTAGGAGCAATTCCAGTTAGCTTGCTCTTACTCATCTTCTCGCCACCAACAAGCAACCAGCCATGAGCAAATACTTTTCCTGGAATCGGCAGACCGGCCGCCATCAACATTGCTGGCCAGATGACCGCATGGAAACGGAGAATATCTTTACCCACTAAATGCACATCTGCTGGCCATGTACTTTGAAACTTCGCTGCGCCTTCGCTCTTTGGATCATCGACATCATCGCCTAGTCCAACTGCAGTTGCATAATTCAAAAGGGCATCGAACCAGACATAAACCACCTGTTTGGTATCCCAAGGCACCGGTATGCCCCAAGTGAAAGTAGAGCGAGAGATTGAAAGATCTCTGACCTCGCCCTCTAAAAATGCAATCACCTCATTGCGCGCACTCTCCGGCTGACATGCCTCGGGGATCTCTTTGTAATGCTTTAACAGCGCCTCTCTAAATTCAGAGAGTTTGAAGAACCAATTATCTTCATCAACAATCTCAACTGGCTTGCTATGGATTGGGCAGAGTTTTTGGCCATTCTCCTCAAGTAGATCACCCGGTAATTTGAACTCTTCGCAACCTACACAATAAGGACCTTCGAATTTACCGGCATATATGTAGCCGGTGTCCTTTAGCTTCTGCAGAAAACGCTGAACTCTAGTGGTGTGACGTGGCGATGTGGTGCGGATGAAATCATCATTTGCGATATTCAACGCTTTCCAGGTTGGCAACCACGCATCTGAAACCAAGGTATCGACCCAGCTCTGCGGTGCCACATTATTTGCCTCAGCTGTGCGCATAACTTTCTGCCCATGCTCGTCGGTGCCAGTTAAGAACCAAGTTGGCTCACCTTTTTGTCGATGCCACCTTGTCAGTAAATCACCGGCAACCGTGGTGTAGGCATGGCCAATATGCGGCGCATCATTTACGTAATAGATAGGCGTAGTTACGTAATAAGCCTTCTTGGTCATTTCCTTAGTTTACCTGCCGATTATTCGCTCTGTTTCGCACTTACCATCGCATCAAATACTTCACGTTTTGGTAGTTCAAGCTCTTTTGCGACCGCAGAGACCGCCTCTTTTCGATCCATTCCAGCTCGTTCGAGTTGATGCACTCGAAGCACAATCTCTTGGCGGCTCTGTTCTTTTGATCCAGCAGTTGCTCCTGAGATGACAATAGTGAATTCGCCAAGCATCTCTTTTGATTTGGCCCACTCGACTAACTCTGCAAGCGAACCCCGGATGGTCTCTTCGTAAGTCTTGGTCATCTCTCGACATATTGCTGCAGGACGCTTCGTTCCTAATATCTTCAACGCGACTTCTAAAGTATCGAGAATTCGATGAGGTGCTTCAAAAACCACCATGGTTCGTGATTCATACCGTAATTGTTCGAAGAAACTCTCTTTCTCACCTTGAGTACGCGGCACGAAACCCTCGAAAGTGAATTTGTCGGTTGGCAATCCAGAGAGCGCAATTGCAGTGGTCACAGCACTTGGGCCAGGAATCACCTCTATCGGGATTCCTTGCGAAATCGCAGCTCTCACTAATTTATACCCAGGATCGCTAACTGTAGGCATACCTGCATCTGTTAGCACCAGCACCTGAGTGCCAGCTTTTAAATACTCAATCAGTTGTTCGGTTCGTTCTACTTCATTGCCCTCAAAGAATGAGAGCACTTTGGCGGAGACGCTGATGCCGAGCTCTTGTGCTAGTCGCTGGAACTTCCGTGAATCCTCGGCTGCGATAATTTCCGCATCTTTGATTGCGGATATCAGGCGCGCAGAGGCATCGCTTGGATTACCAAGCGGGACGCCTGCAAGCAGCAGCTTCATGTGGGTAATCATCTCATTTACTCTTTACTTATGTTCGGGACGTTGGTGATCACCTTCATCGCATTCTTGATGCGAATCTTCCAATTGGCAAACCCAAAAGGCTTGGTATTCGATGAGGTCTACTATGTAGATGGCGCCCGTGATTATTTGAAATACGGCGTTGAGTTGGCAGATGGCAAAGCGGAGTTTGTGGTCCACCCGCCAGTTGGCAAATGGCTGATTGCATTGGGTATACAGCTCTTTGGAGATTCCGAATTCGGCTGGCGAATTGCGGTTGCGATTGCCGGAACACTTACTGTTTATCTCACGGCTCGAATCGCCCAACGGATATTTCAAGATAATAAGTGGGCGATTCTCGCTGCTCTGTTAATGGCGCTAGATGGTCTTAACTTGGTGATGTCTAGGACCGCCCTATTAGATATCTTCCTTACCTTATTTGTACTACTCGCAGTCAACGCATGGTTAAGCGCGAATTATTTGCGGTTCGCTATTTATCTTGGTCTCGCAATGGGTAGCAAATGGAGCGCTATATATTTTGTTGCCGCTCTTTTGCTTCTTGAATTAATCTTGAATCGCAATTTATTGAGAACCATAAAAATTGGATTGATCAGTGGCGTAACGTACCTCGTATCTTGGAGTGGCTGGTTCTTGTCATCCAATGGTTGGGATCGAAATTCAAAATCAAATCCACTCTCGTCACTATTTTTGTATCACAAAGAGATGCTCAGTTTTCATACTGGACTAACTGAGAAACATCCTTATCAAGCAAATCCCTGGAGTTGGATAATCATGGGAAGACCCACTTCATTCTTCTACCAATCTCCCAAAACAGGTTGTGGCGCTAAGGATTGCGCTCAGGAAGTTTTAGCTATCGGTACTCCGATACTTTGGTGGATAGGTGCGATTGCATTGATCGTGTTGATTGGAATTAATTTACATAACCTGGCCATGCGGGAGTTAGATTTTGCTTCACTAATCCCATTCATCGGATTACTAGCCGGCTACTTACCCTGGTTCTTCTTCCAAAAACGTACAGTATTCACTTTCTACGCCATAGTAATTCAACCATTTATCATCTTGGCTATCGTATTACTCGCGAAAATCGCCTATGAGTACGATGCCAGATTCAAATATGCGATTGGGATTGCCGTTCTGGCGATTGCCCTTAATTTCTTCTATTTCTACCCGTTATTTACTGGAATGATTACCACTTACAAAGCTTGGTACGCACGTATGTGGTGGAGTTCCTGGATTTAAATTAATCGTTAACCGCACGATCGCGTTTTTGTGCTGCTTCCTCTGCCAATTGCTGATCAAATACCTCATCTATTGACGGTGCAGCTGCGGCAAGCGCCTCTCGTTCTAGACGCTCCTGCTCCTCGCTCCATGCACCTGGAATAGTCAGATCAATAACTCTTCGAGGTGTCACCGCTTTGGGTGCGCTGACATATGTAGGTGCCGGTACAGAGCTTGGGGTCCAACTGCCACGAGTTGCTGCGCTACCTTGTGGCAGAATCACAACGCCTGAGAGCTCCCGCTCTGAAAGTGGCACCCATCGCTCTTGATCATGCACCTCATCCTTTGGTGCAATTACTTCAGAGAGATTTACATGTGAAATTCCTTGAGTACTCCGCTGCAGACTCTCTATGCGCCGACGATGAATTCTTTGGCGATTGATAGTTCTGCGAGTGTGAGCTAAATAAACCACAAACCCTGAGATTGGGATTGCGATGTATGCCAAATGTAAAAGTTCCATGTATGCACCAACACTTGTCGCGATTAAGGTGGAAATAATTAGTAAGAAGATAATTCTGCGGCGTAGCAATGACTGAGATCTCTTATATGGCTCATCTAAGTCAGTGTGAATTGCGAGCGAATACGCATTCTCTGAATCTCCTGCAACAACACGCAGCGCACTCTTGTAACGCTCCACTGATTTGCCAGAGAACTCATCATGGGTATGAATCCATCGAGGCAGAAAATAGGCGACCCACATTCCGATGATCGCCAAATAGATAATTGCCGAGGCCATGATGGCCAAAGGTTAGTGTTTGAAATGTACCTTTTCGGGTATTTAGACCCTACTTGCCGCCCATTAATTTTGCCTTCATCAGCCAGATGTAGAGCGAGTATGTGGCTTGGTTGGCTTTTCGTTTAGGAGATTGCTGGATTCTCACGGACGAAGCAGTGATGGTCCCGCCAAGCGCCATCTATATGTAAATATCTGGGGCGCAGGCCTTCGTATAGATAGCCGCATTTCTCGGCCACTCTTATTGATGGCTCATTCTCCGGGCGAATATTTATCTCAATTCGATGTAGCTCAAGCTCCTTGAATGCAAAGTCCGTCACCATATTTACCGCTGCAGTCATGTAGCCACGATTGGCAAAATTGCGGTCGATCCAGTAGCCAATATGGGCCGCACGAAGGGCGCCGTAGATAACGCCACCAAGATTGATTTGGCCAATCAGATTGGGGCCTTTGAAAATCCCGAATGAGAATGACCTACCGGCGCGTGCCTCTCTTCGATAATTTCGAACCATCCGATTAAAACTCATGGTGCTCTTCAATTGATCGCTTCTACTTGTGGTTGGGACCGTCGCCTCCCACTGAGCCAGCCAGTCTCGATTTTGAGAACGAACTCTCCGCCACTGATTTCTATCACTAAAAGCAAGCGGACGAAGAGTTAGTTCACCGTCGCTTAGCTCGATCATTTGATTCTCGGTAGCACGATCGTTATCACAGTATCGCCAGCTTTAAGTAAATCTGAGTTATTTGCCAGCACCAAGGAATTGGCTTGGGCCAAACTGACAAAGTCCTCCTGCTCATTAAAAATCAAAACCGACTTATTATCTTCACTGAGTTGGGCCAATAAATATGCGCGAGCACTTGAGCCCTCTTCGGGAAGTTGGCGCCGATAATCCTTCTCAAGTTTGGCCTTTATTGAGGGGCAGTGAATCTCTTTTGCACCCAACATGGTTCGGATCATCGGTCGGACAAATAACTGCATCGCGATATATGCCGCAATGGGATCGCCCGGCAATGTTATAACCGGGGTCTTGTCTGGTCCGATGGTGCCAAAGTTGAAACGTCCCGTGCTTGCCAGATCTAAATCCACAATCTTTATCTCACCCAATTGATTGAGCGCTCTGGTGATTAGGTCGAATGAATCATCATGTCGTTCACCGCTAATAACTATTAGATCAGCACGTACCAATTGATCCTCGACCACATCTTTTAACTCTGCTTCGTCATCTGGGATCGAATGGACTCTAAATCCCACTCCGCCAATTTCGCGCACCATGGTGGTCAACTGCCATGAATTGGTCTCAAACTCTTGGCTGCCCGAAATAGAGAAGCCCGGCTCTACTAGATCGGGGCCGGCAGAGATGACCACGACTCTCGGCTGAGGTCTAGTCGGCAATTGTCCGCGCCCAATTGATGCGGCCATCCCGATAGTCGTCGAGCGAATCGCCGAGCCTGCCTTTAGCACCAGTCGTTCGCCGGCAAATATGTCCTCTGCCAATGTCGCACCGTGGGCATCCAAAAGCGGGAGATCTATAGCTGCGAGCGGTTGCACATTCGAAAGTAGTGCGGTTAAGAACTCATCTACTCGCATTCGCTCTAACATATTCCCATCCTATTTGATGGTTTTAACAAACTTCGTGAAGGCGCGTAACAGATGAGCAGCAAAAGTGAGATTAGAGAAAAGATCCGTGCTGCTCGAAATCAAAATCCCGGTCACGACAATTATCTTCATTTGCTGGACATACCAGAGGTTAAGGCAGCAAAAGTCATCACCAGTTACTACCCGATGCCTGGAGAACCCAACTTACTCTCCTTGAATGCGGCCTTAATAAATGCAGGAAAAACCCTCTTGCTACCAAGAATCAATAACAAGAAGATGGAATTTGTCTCTGTTCTGGCAAATTATGAATCTGATTTAAGCGTCCGTAGCATATTTCATGAGCCGGTTGGAAACATTTTTATCGGCGAGATAAATCTGGCTTTGATTCCAGCGCTTGCCATAGATAAATCTGGTAATCGCCTTGGGCAAGGTGGCGGTTATTACGATCAATTCTTAGTAAAGACTTCCGCATTTCGAATCGGAGTTATTCACGAACGCGAATTTTTGAAGAAGACTCTTCCAACTGAATGGTACGACCAACGTGTCGAAGCGGTTGCTACTGAAACTAACTTCTTTCGGATTGTTGATTAATAATCCACATACTAAAGAGCACAAAGGCACCACCAATAATTTGAATCCAAGTAGGTGCTCCTCGGTCGAGCGCAATAGCTCCTAGTACGCCGACGATAGGCACAATATTGAAGAGCACCGCCACATGTGTGCTCTTGACCCTGGCAGCAGCATAATTAAATGCAATTATGGGAAGCGCAACTCCAAAGACGCCAGAGAGCGCGCCTGCGATATAGATTTTTGGTTCATACCCAAAGAAGTTGCTCCTATCGAAAATCAACCACCAGAGTAAGACATAGATTGTTGACCAAAGTGCTTGACGATACGCAAGCGAAATTGGATTTATCTGCGTACCTAATCGCTTGACCGCGACTGCATTTAATCCACATAAGAACGAGGCGCCTATAAAGCAGAGCGCACCTAACCCGATGGTTAGTGAAATGCCTGATTTATCAAAACTTCCCAGGGCGGCGCCTAGCATTCCAATCGCTACCGCAATTAGTTCGCGACTTGGTATCCGATCTTTTAGCCAAAGCGCAGCAATAACTACCGTAAAGAGCGCTTCTAAGTTCAGCAAGATCACACCGGTGCTTGCGGTTGTTACTACATAACCGTAATTACCGAGTAACCAAGCAAAGCCAGGTTGAATTGCACCTAGCGCCGCAGCTACCTTCCAAGAGACATCACGATAACTATCTTTATTTCCTTGAATAACTTTATTTCGAAAGCGCCTTGGTCTTAGAAAATAAAAAAGTGAAATTAACAAGAAACCCGAGGCTATCTCTAAAACTGTCTGCGCTGGTGCGGTTAACTTGCTAACTGCTAGGTCTGCCAGAGGATTAGAAAGGCCCCAAGAGATCATGGCGCCAATCAACAGCAGGTAATTCAGCATTAACCTAGAGTTCTTTGCTCTTCCTGGTGCTTTCATTGCGCGCCAACTCAGCTAGGAATTGGTTGTATTGCGCTAAATCATCTGCCTCGCCCATAGCATCTGCCCGAGCAGCCTTTCGATCTATCCGAATGGTTTCCTTTCGATCATCGCGCATCCATTGAATGAAGACCGCAGCAAGTGCAATCAATATCGGAATCTCTCCCATAGCCCAACCAATCGCTCCTGCTGCTTGTTGATTTTCCAACAAATTAAGTCCGAGCGGATTCCCGATTGAACTGTAATAACCACCATCTAACAACGTGGTTGAGGACATGAGTGCGATTGAGAAGAAGGCGTGGATGCTCATCGCCGCAAATAGGATTCCCATTCGCACCACACTTGGTGGTCGCTTTGGATTTGGATCAACTCCCACAATTACATGGAAGAAAAGCACACCCGCCAATATGAAATGAAGGTTCATAAATTGATGCCCTAAATGACTTCCCATCAAGGTTCCGAATAATCCAGTGAAGTAGAGGATGAAGAGAGATCCATCAAAAATCACCAATGCGATGACCGGATGTGTTACGAACTTCGAGTAGCTGGAGTGCAAGAATCGAATAAGGATATTTCTTACTCCTTCTTCGGTTTCATCTCTACCTGCCGGCAGAGTGCGCAGCGCAAGAGTGATGGGCGCGCCAAGTACCAATGCAATCGGTGCGATCATTCCGAGAATCATGTGTTCGATCATGTGATACGAGAAGCCAAAATGGGCGTAAACCCCAATCGCACCATTGATCGCATAATTAATCACCAGCAAGCCAATAAAGAATGAAAGCGCCCTTCCCTTTGGCCAGACATCACCTCGCCGTTTCATAACTTGCATACCCTTTATATAGAGCGCTCCAGTTATGAGCAAAGCTGCGAGTGTTAAAGCATCTGGCTGAAATTCCAAAAACCATTTCTGCAAATTTGGTTGACCAGGAAATCGCAACCCCACCAAAGACTCAATATCATCTAACTTGCCGGGGCGAGTTGGCGGTTGGCTATTGCTCAACAAGGTTCCGATGAAGATGGTAAAGGCCATTACCGCAACCTCTAGCGCGATGAGAGCTTTAGTTGCCACATTTAGCCTTTTGCGTAGATTGTTTGCTATCACAAGTAGCAAGAGTGTTAGCGCCACTTTTGTTGCTATCAATAGTGCATATGAGCCCTGCCAGGCGGCAGAGAAATTCATACGTATCCAAGCATTTATCGTTCCACTTACTACTACTAGTACTACCGCCCAATTCGCTAATTGACTAAAGCGCATTAGCGCAATCTGACGATCAACTTCAGGACAGAGCAGTATTGCTACCAAGCCACCAACCCAGAGTGAGAGCGCAAGGACATGAACAATTAGAGTGCCAATGGCGATTAGATGTGAGCCACCTGTTGCCGCATGGCTTTGAAAGACGGGCATCGAAACTGCCGCAAGCGCGAGCGCCAAAGCAAGCGCAGCACTAGTGACTCTCTTAAGTTGACCTGCAATTATCGCAATAGCAATGGCACCCAAAGCTTGGAGAGCAAGAAACTTACCGAGGCTAATCTGGGTAACAAATGAACGAAGCAAGTTGAATCTGAGGCTCTCACTTATCGAGATATCAAGAATTGATGAGAGAGTGGCTACGATGAAAATCAAGGTTGCTACCGCCCAGATTATCGAGGCAAGGGCTAGCTTCTTTCGAATCTTTAAGTGAGAGGCACCTATCTGACCTCGATCATTTTTAGCAAAGAAGACTAAAACTAAGAGCATTCCAATGCTTACAACTGCTGCACATAGATAGGCGAATTTGCTCAGCGTAAGAAGTAGATCTAACAATTCCGCCCTTTAATTCGCTAGGTTAAAGATCTCATTAACGATCTTTGTATAACTTGCGTCCGTAAAGCACCAATCCGATTGCCACCACAATAGCGGCTAGACCGACTAGAAGCACGAAAACCGTGGTGCCAAAATTACTTGAGCTCTTAACTTGGGCATCCTTACTTGCGGTTGGTTTTGGGGTGCTAATCTGATCAGGGGCATTGAAAGTAAAGGTGTAACTTCCCGCAAGCGGAACATCATTCATTGATATCAAGGAATACTCGACTGTGTAGATTCCTTTTTCAGTGAGTTTCAATAAACCTATGACCGCGCTATTGCCATCTATGGTGAGCGCACCATCATCAACTTGGTTTCCCTTTGGATCGGTTACTTTGATTTCACTTCCCATGTCTGCAAGTGGTTGTTCAGTAGTCAAAGTCACAGCGCTCGGCGCTAAGTTGAGAATTGCGCCACTAATCGGCGTGGTCCCAGTTAAAGAATTAGCAAACACCGGCGCTGCCAACATAAATGAAAGCAACAGCCCGGTAATGAGTGATTTAAGGATGCGCATTTAACCCTCTCAATTCGCCTCAATACTCTCACTTCTCTACACTTAACTTCTAGTCCGAAGCGGAAGTTTCGGTGTAAATCTCACGGTCTAGGCCAAGAATTCAAGCGGGAGAGTCGAGATGCCAACCTACCAATACGAGTGCACCTCGTGTGGTCATCAGTTTGAGCTATTTCAATCCTTCAGCGATGAGTCGATTAAAGAATGTCCGGAGTGCAAATCCGCGGTGCGGAAGATCTATTCTGCAGTCGGAGTGGTATTCAAGGGCTCGGGTTTTTATAAGACCGATTCAGTCTCTGCGCCAAGTTCTGCCAGTAGGTCTGAGTCGAAAACCGAATCAAAATCCGAATCAAAACCCGAGTCCAAAACGGAGAAGAAGACTGAGGCGAAACCGAGTTCAGATTAGAGATTAACCACCATGATGGGGCGGGACTTCGCGCTTGATTTGTTCATCGCGCTTTTCCTGCTCTAGCGCCTCATCTGGGTCAATTTCATCAGATGTGATTTCGGGCCAGAGATTGCTCATAAGTAAAGTATAGAGGAGTTAGATGTTCGAGAAATTAGGTCGACTTGCAGTTCGTCGTAGCAAATTAGTTCTAGTTACCTTTGTTATTTCTATGATCGCTGCTGGTGCGGCTGGCCTCACGGTATTTGGCAAGTTGGATTCAGGTGGGTATTCCGACCCAAACAGCGAATCCATGAAAGTTTGGAACTACTTCAAAGAGAATCTCAAGACCCAAGATGCCGGAGTTATCTTGGTGGTTGATGGCAAAGGTCGATCAGTTAATGATCCGCAAGTTGTGGCTGATGCACTCTCTCTTGAAAAAACTGTCTCAAAAGTCTCTGGCGTTAAGAGCACGCTCTCGTACTGGACTTCGGGAAACTTGCCAAACATGGTCTCTAAAGATGGAAATGCCGCATATCTCTTGATCTATACCGAATCTGATGACTTCGCAAAAATTGGGAAGATTGGCAAAGAAATCCAACAAAAGTTTGATGGCGAATACAAATCGCTCCAAGTTTATGCCAGTGGTCCTGGAGTAATTACCTCGGCAATAAATGGCCGAATCGCCAAAGACTTAGCTTTGGCAGAGAGTATTTCAATTCCTTTGACATTCCTGCTGTTGGTATTGGTTTTCGGAGCGCTCGTTGCATCTGCTATGCCGCTATTTGTTGGCGTCTTCTCGATTCTTGGTGCCTTCTTCCTAATCTTGTTGATAACTAAAGTCACCACCGTAAGTGTCTTCGCATTGAATCTTGTTACTGGAATGGGACTTGGGCTTGGTATTGATTACTCATTACTTATGGTTAACCGATTCCGAGAAGAACTACACAATGGTAAGAGCATTGAAGAAGCCGTAGTGACTACAGTAAAGACCGCAGGCAAGACTGTTTTCTACTCCGGATTGACTGTCGCGGTTACATTGGGATCAATGGTGGTCTTTCCACAGCCATTCCTTAAATCCTTTGGATATGCCGGAGTGAGCGTGGTGTTACTAGCAATTATCAGCGCGATTCTGCCGCTACCTGCTCTGATGAATATTCTGGGCAAGCGAGTTGATAAGTTCGTGGTTCGCAAATCAGGACTTACCCCAAAGTCTGATGGGCGTTGGGCACAGACCACTCGATATGTAATGCGCAGACCGGTGCCTGTAGTTATGGCCTCTATGTTCTTGTTGTTGGCAATTGCAGCGCCTATTAAAGATGCGGTTTTCTCTCAACTAGATGCGCGCATCCTGCCAAAGAGCGATAAGGCTGCGATTGCTTACGACGTTCTCTCAAATCGCTTCCCTGGTCAAGAGAGTAGTCCGATTGAAATCTTGATTCCTGGTGGCACTAAATCAGTTACTCAGCCAGAACTTGAGAAGTATCTGAGCGAAATAAAAAATACCCCGGGCATTGTTCGCGTGGTTCCCTCTGAAATTGGTCCCGATTTGAGAATTCAAGCTATTCAGTCCATGGGATCTCGAACCATTGAAGCAAGCAAATTGATACATGCGCTTCGTGATTTAGATTCGCCAAAAGGAACTCTGATTGGTGGAGTTGCTGCGGATTTCACAGATTCACAAGATGGCACCGCTAGAGCGTTGCCATGGGCCTTTGGTTGGATTGCGATCAGCGTCCTTATTCTGCTCTTTATTTTTACCGGCTCAGTTATTCTGCCTATCAAAGCCGTACTGCTTAATATCCTGTCGCTTGCGGCGACATTGGGCGCTTTGACTTACATATTTATCGATGGAAATCTCAAATGGCTGGTTGGAGATTTCACCACGACTGGAGTGCTAGATACTGGCACCACTATCTTGATTGCAGTTGTGGTCTTTGGTCTCTCGATGGACTACGAGCTATTCCTGCTCTCTCGAATCAAAGAGGAGCACTTGGCTGGTCACAACAATGTTGAATCTGTCGCAGTTGGGCTACAGAAATCTGCCCGAATCATCACAGCCGCAGCGCTCATCCTTGCCGCAGTTTTCGCCGCATTCGTAACCAGCGGAGTTACAGCGATCAAGATGATGGGCTTTGGCACAGCATTTGCAGTGTTACTAGACGCCACGATTGTCCGTGCACTTTTGGTTCCTGC
>CAZZLH010000014.1:12115-31375 GCA_964654815.1 uncultured Actinomycetes bacterium | reverse complement strand
CGGAGACTTTCTAAGCGGTAACTCGGACACCTTTTCCGACCACGACTATTCCGCTCTCAGTCACCGTAAAACGTTGGCGATCCCGCTCTAAATCAACCCCAATTTGAGCACCATTTTCGACAACGACTCCTTTGTCAATAATGGCTTTTCTGATCACCGCGCGATCGCCTACCCTTACATTTGGCATCAACACCGCATGATCGACATATGCGCCAGTGCTTACCACCACGTCATAGCCAGCAACAGTGCTGCTTAAATGTCCGCCTGAGATGATCGAACCCGCAGCCACGATTGAGTCTTGAGCAATTCCACCTTCGGAGAATTTTGCAGGTGGCAGCGATGGTGGATTGGTTAGCAATGGCCACTCTCGGTTATATAGATTGAAAATAGGATGGACTGAGACCAAATCCATGTGTGCCTCAAAATATGCATCGATAGAGCCCACATCGCGCCAATAGCCTTTATCGCGCGGCGTCTCTCCTGGCACTACATTGTTGGCGAAGTCGTAAACCTTGGCGCGGCCCTGCGCCGAGAGCATTGGAATGATATTGCCACCCAAATCGTGACGCGACTCCAGATTCTCCGAATCCAGAATCAACGCCTCCTCCATGACATCGCGACGGAAAATGTAATTGCCCATCGAGACCAAAGTAATTTCTGGATTGCCCGGCATCGCAGGTGGATTAGCGGGTTTCTCATGAAAGGCCTTGATGGTGATGCCATCTTCGGCTAATTCAATGCAGCCAAATTCTGAAGCCTCCTTACGAGGAATTCGAATCGCTGCAACAGTTACGCCTGCCTCTGTTTCGCGATGCTGTTGGAACATCTGCATCGGATCCATGCGATACACGTGATCAGCACCAAATACCAAGACATCGTGTGGATTTTCATCATGAATCAAATTGAAGTTCTGCAATATTGCATCAGCGCTACCGGTATACCAACGCGGACCCAATCTCTGTTGCGCCGGGACTGGCGTAACGTAATTACCCAGCAATGTTGACATTCGCCATGTCGTCGTGATGTGACGATCAAGTGAGTGGGATTTGTATTGAGTCAGAACCGCAATTCTGCGCAGATCTGCATTGACCAGATTTGAAAGCACAAAATCAATCAAGCGGTATGAACCGGCAAATGGGACTGCAGGTTTGGCGCGATCAGCGGTTAGGGGCATAAGGCGCTTGCCTTCTCCGCCTGCTAATACGATTCCTAGCGGAACATCGCGAAAACCCATATTTGAAGTTTATCGGTGTTACTGCTGGCAGGATAGGGGTTTTCTATTTAGAGTTCGCACATGCCTGATTCGCACTCTTCTCAGGAATCGTCTAAAGATTCTTTGCGAGTCGGGCTCGTGACTAGAGAGTGGCCGCCACAAGTTTATGGTGGAGCAGGTGTGCATGTAGTTGAGTTGGCGCAGGCGCTAAAAACTCAGCCCAATATCAATGTAGAAGTACATTGCTTTGGTGGTGCTCGAAGCGATGCCTTTGGTTATGAAGTCCCAAATGAATTTAGAAGTTCCAACCCGGCAATTCAAGCTTTAGCTGTTGATTTACAGATCGCAGATAAACTTAATGAAGCGGACTTAGTCCACTCACATACCTGGTATGCCAACTTCGCCGGATTGACTGCCAAATTGAAATATGGGATACCCCATGTAGTTAGCGCACATTCTCTTGAGCCATTGCGACCCTGGAAGGCAGATCAATTGGGTGGTGGCTACCAAATCTCATCTTGGGTGGAACAAAATTCATTTGAATCTGCCGATGCCGTAATCGCAGTATCAGATGGTATGCGCTTAGATGTGATGCAGGCCTATCCAAATATTGATCCGGAAAAGATATTCACCATTAGAAATGGCGTAGATTGCAATAAATTTGCACCCAACTTAAAACCAGAGATCCTCGAAAAATATGGCATCACTGGTCGATACGCGATATTTGTAGGGCGGATTACACGACAGAAAGGTCTAGCCCATTTACTAAAAGCTTGGCGCGAGGTTGCTCCTGAATATGGATTGGTACTTGCTGCAGGATCGCCCGATGAATCAGGGATAGGTGCTGAGGTTGAATCACTGATATCTGAGTTACAGAAAGTGCGAGAAAATGTCTGGTGGATCAAGGAGATGGCGCCCCACGATGAATTGACTGCGCTCTTGACCAGCGCTGATTTATTTATCTGCCCCTCAATCTACGAGCCTCTCGGCATAGTGAATCTAGAGGCTATGGCATGTGAGACCGCAGTGCTTGCCTCCAAAGTGGGCGGTATTCCAGAGGTGGTTTCAAATAACGAAACTGGGCGTTTGATTGATTATGACCCAATGCGAATTGCCAAATTCGAAAAAGAAATTGCCACTGAAGTCAATCAACTCATGGCTGATCCAACACTGCTTTCACAATGGGGCAAAGCCGGAAGAATTAGGGCGCAAAGCCACTTTTCATGGGATGCAGTAGCAAGAGAAACTATCGCTCTTTATAAGCGGGTGCTCAACATCAAGTAGACTCGCAGGTCTAATGACGCGAAAACACCTAGGCCAATTCATTTTGGTCGGATTTCTTTGGGGTGTGCCATATCTATTTATGAGAGTGGCGGTGCGCGAATGGGAACCTACCGTGGTGGTTTTTGGTCGCGTGGTAATTGGCGCGGCGATTCTCTTCCCGATAGCAATTCGAAGAGGCGTCGTGCGGAAAACCCTCAAAGGTTTCAAGTGGATCTTTATCTATGCGCTATTTGAAATGTGCGGCCCTTGGTACCTGATCACTCATGCTGAAACCAAGATCAACTCGGGATTAGCTGGTCTATTAGTTGCCACAGTACCGATCTGGGCAACCATCTATGCCTCCTTAGATGGAGACAAATCAGTCTGGCATCACAAACGACTGTTTGGCATCATCATCGGCTTCTTTGGTCTCGTGCTGATAGTTGGTATCGAAACTATCTCAGGCAACTCAGATACCTATGCTGTGCTGCAAACCGTGCTCGCTGCGATTTTATATGCCACCGCTATGGCGATAATTTTGAAAACTATGCCCGACGGAGATGGCGTTGCAATCAATGCCATAGCGATGGCCATAACTGCGGTGATCTTCGCTCCAGCAGCGCTAACCAGCCTGCCTGCCGAAATGCCCTCGCTGAGTGCCACCTCTGCATTGATTGCGCTCGGTGTTCTATCTACCGGCTGGGCATTTATGGTCTATTTCAAATTAGTAAAAGAGATCGGACAAGCCAGAGGCTCGATGGTGACTTATCTAAATACTGCTTTTGCCGTGCTACTTGGCGTACTGGTGCTTGGCGAACCGCTTACGCTCGGCATCCTCGCCGGTCTGCCACTGGTGCTTATCGGCTCGTATTTTGCCTCAAGAAAACCGGTTACTCAGTAAAACCTAACCGCTCTAAAAGTTTTGGATCGCGCTGCCAATCTCTTGATACTTTCACATGCAATCCCAGAAAACATTTACTTCCTAGGAGATTCTCGATCTGAGATCTGGCACGCGTGCCAATTTGCTTGAGCGTCTCCCCCTTATGACCCAAAATGATGGCTCTTTGGGAATCTCGCTCCACATGTATGGTGGCGTGGATATCAATTAAATCTCGGTTCTCGCGCTTGGCCAACTCCTCGACAGTCACGGTAATTGAATGCGGTAACTCTTCTCTTGCTCCTTGGATGGCCGATTCGCGAATGAATTCTGAGATAACTTGTTCGACGCTCTGATCGCTACGTTGCTCTGCTGGATAATATTGAGGGCCCTCAGGAAGGTAGCCTGGGAGCAAATCAATTATCACCTCTATCTGTTTATCGGTAAGAGCTGATACCGGGATGATCTCATCCCATTCTGCCAACCCTCCAACTTCGAGAAGCTTCTGCGGCAACGACTCTTTATTTGCCAAATCAGTCTTGGTTACCAAGGCAAATTTCTTAGCCCGACTCGCTTTTATTATTTGGAGTATGTATTGGTCGCCTTCGCCGATCTTTTCATCAGCTGGAAAGGTCATAAGCACCAGATCAACACCATCCAGAGTCTGGTTTACCACTTCATTTAATCTCTGTCCCAATAAGGTTCGTGGCTTATGTACACCTGGTGTATCCACTAATACCGCTTGAAAATTGGCGCCATTTACGATGCCGCGAATTGCATGGCGCGTAGTATTTGGATGATGCGAGGTAATTGCAACCTTCTGCCCCACCAGGGCATTGATTAGGGTCGACTTACCGGTATTTGGTCGGCCAACGATCGCCACAAATCCCGATTTCATTGATGGAATTATCGCATCAACTCAAGTGCATCACTTACACCAGTGCAGATTAGTGCAGCGCCTTCGCCGATCAATCTGTGGCAACCTTCAGAGAGCGGTGAGGTAATTGGACCAGGAATCGCCATTACCACCCGCTTTAACTCATTTGCATCGTGCGCCGTCCGAAGTGCGCCAGATCGAAATGCTGCCTCAACCACCATGGTGCCATCACCAATTGCGGCGATTAATCTATTTCGATTTAAGAACCTATGAGGCAAGGCCTTTACGCCAGGAACATACTCTGAGAGCAATAAACCAGTCTCAGCTATCTCAGCAAAGAGCCGGGCATTACCTGAGGGATATAGCAAATCCAATCCGGAAGCTAACACTGCAATAGTCTCGCCCTCTGCAATCAATGCGCCTTTATGTGCCGCAAGATCTATTCCATAAGCGCCACCACTTACCACCACCCACTCGCGATCAACGAAATTGGCCGCCATCTCGCTTGCTACCCGCTGTCCATATGGGGTGGGATTTCTAGTCCCGACAATCGCAATGGATTTTCGCTCTAACAAATCGATATTTCCTTTTGCCACAAGAGCAATCGGGGGCGCGGGTAGTTCGTCGAATTTATTGCCTGGCAAGATCATTTGACACTCTAGAGCTTCAATATTTCTCAGGACTTCAACACCATTGGTGGCAAGAATCTTAGAGACATCGTATTTATATGCTCCAGACTTGCATTTTTCGATTACTGCGATGGCGCCATGTTCAAATACCTCACGCGCCCAAAAAGTTACCCCTGCTTCGGTGCTTGCCAACAATTGGGCTCTTGCAATCAACTCCTTGCTGGTTTCTTTAATCAATGCCAGCTCGCAATCTATGACTTCGCTCAACTTCAGTTAAAGTGGGTATCTCCACGCCTTCAAGATCTGCAATGGTCCAGCTAGTCCTGATGATCTTGTGTAGACCTCTAGCCGTAATCAACTCCCTATCCAATAGATCGTGCAAATAATTCATCGCCTTTCGCTCGGGCTGATATCTGGTCCGCAGAGCCCTGGCTGGTATCTCGCTATTTAATTGCCATGGCTCCTTTGAAAATCTGGCTGCCGATATCTTTCGCGCCTTGATCACACGTTCGCGGATTGCGCAACTAGATTCATTCTCACCTGCTGCCAATTCGATTCGACTGACATTCTCCACGCTTACTCGCAGATCAATACGATCTAAAAGTGGTCCCGAAAGTTTGTTTAAGTAGCGTCTAATTTGAAGTGAGGTGCAGGTGCAATTTCGCCCCTTTCCCGAGAATTTGCCACATGGGCAAGGGTTTGCTGCCAAAACCAAGATGAATTTGGCGGGAAAAGTTAAAGCGCCATTAGCCCGCGAGATAGTTACAGAACCTGATTCAAGAGGTTGGCGCAATGAATCCAAAACACCGCTGCTGCACTCTGGCGCTTCATCAATAAATAACACCCCGCGATGAGCCAAACTGCAGGCACCCGGCTTTATTACATGAGCTCCCCCACCGACCATCGCGATTCTGGTGGTGCTGTGATGCGGTGAGACAAAAGGCGCGTATTTAGAAAGTGGCGGACGATCACTGTTTGTAATTGAGTGAATCGCAGTCACCTCAAGATTCTCACTCTGGGTTAGTGGCGGCAAGATGCTGGGCAAGCGTTTGGCGATCATGGTCTTACCCACTCCTGGTGGGCCGATCATCAGAAAGTTATGTCCTCCTGCGGCAGAGATCTCTGCAGCTTGCCTGGCTAAAGGTTGTCCCGCAACATCGGAAAAATCCAAGTGGCTTTCGTTCTGCAAATCCATTTCTGATTCTGCGAATAGCGAGTACGGCTCGATGATTTCACCAGTTTTTAACCAATGAACCAGCTCCCCTAAATTGTTAAAGCCAAAAACTTGTAAATCTGGAAGTAGCTTTGCCTCTGCCAAATTAGCTGCCGGAACCACCGCTTTTTTAATCCCATTTTGATAGGCACTAATCAAAGAAGGCAGGACACCTCTTGTTTGACGAAGATTTCCTTCGAGTGATAGCTCACCGACAAAGACCAACTCCTCAACCCCGCTCACCTCACCCATCGCGGCGAGAATTCCAATGGCAATTGGCAGATCAAATGCGCTACCTGATTTTGGTAACCAACCTGGTAAGAGTGAGATTGTGGTCTTGCGATTGGGCCACGTGAATGCGCTATTTACAAGCGCTGCACGGACACGCTCACGCGACTCATTTAGTGCGGCATCAGGTAATCCCAAAAGAATGTAACTGGGCAATCCATCAGCGATATCCACCTCAACTGTGACTAATTCTCCTTTGATGCCAGTCAAAGAGATTGCTTTGGTGGTCGAGATGCTCAAAGCACACCACTTCGGTAATCGATGGTCGGCAAAAGGTTATTGCTTAAAGTAATGGCAACAACATCAACCTGATAATCTGCACCAAATTTATGGTTAGTCACAAGCCATGCCAACGCTAACTTCTGCAGGCGATGTGCCTTCTTTCGATCTATCGCCTCCAACGGATGGCCAAACATCAAGGAACTGCGCGTCTTAACCTCGACAAAATGCACCTTACCGCTGGGGCTTTTAGCGACAATATCTATTTCGCCATCTTTAATGCGCCAATTGCGATCTAGAATCTCGAATCCTAATTTGATCAAATAATCTGCTGTGGCGCTCTCACCTATTTGGCCTAGGACTTGATTTCGTTTCTCTATCTTCTCTCTTCTTGATTTAAAATCGACCATGTCGAAAAGATAGAGAGTTGTCGCTCCTGATTATTTTTTAATCCACAAGCGCTGCGATATTGGCATAAGACTTTCGGTGAATATCCGTTACCCCCAAGCTCTTTAGCGCACTGGTATGGGTAGCGGTGATATAACCCTTATGTTTAGCCAATCCATAACCTGGATACTCTCGGTCAAGTTCGACCATGATCCGATCTCGGATCACCTTCGCGATGACAGATGCGGCGCTGATACTCGGTGCCACTTGATCGCCTTTCCAAATCGCCAAACTCGGAATGGCAAGACCCTCAATCGCATAACCATCGGTCAGCACATAGTTAGGTGGTAGCTCTAAACCCTGAACCGCGCGGCGCATGCCATCTAAATTGGCGGCATGGACTCCACGCTTATCTATATCCTCTGGCGCAACTTGAATAACTGAAATCGCCAACGCTTCACTTTGAATTACAGGGAAAAGCTTTTCACGCGCTGTTTCTGATAACTCTTTCGAGTCTCGTAACTTTTTAAGAGCTGGTGAATGGATATCTTTCAAGATGACGCTTGCGATTACTAGTGGGCCAGCACATGCGCCACGCCCTGCTTCATCAACGCCCGCTATTGGCGTTAAGCCTGCATCAATTAAAGATTGCTCAACGAAGTGCATCCACGCGATCCACTAACTTCGCGTTCTTGAAAGGCCAAATTACGGCGACCACTCTTCCCACCACATCTGACTCCGGTACAAATCCTTTATTTATGTCATCTTGGTGATATCGCGAATCAGCTGATGCGCCACGATGATCTCCCATTACCCAGATCTTTCCCTCTGGCACAGTGACATTGAATTTCATCTCACTCGGCTGATTACCAGCGAATATGTAGGGCTCGGTGCTCTCTTTGTCATTAATCAATAATTTGCCGCCACTTGAGCAGCATTGGACATTATCGCCGCCAACTCCGATGACTCTCTTGACTAAGAATTGCTTAGTTGGATTGGGGAGAATGCCAATCATCACTAGCGCCTCTTTAAATTTTGCTATGACGGGATTGCCTTGTGGGCCATCCCAACTTGGTAACCAATTTGCGGGATCACGAAAGACCACCACGTCGCCGCGTTTGATCTCTCCCATTATGAATGGGACCTTATTTACTGCAACGCGGTCTTTGATTTGCAAGGTGTTTTCCATGGAGCCCGAGGGGATATAGAAAAACTGGACGACAAAGGTCTTAATTAAGAGTGAGACTATTACTGCGGTTACGAGTAGCGCAGGAATTTCGCGAAGGAAAGACCCTTTGCGAAACAATTACTTTGCTTCTTCTGCGGTTTCAGTAGCTTCGGCAGGAGCAGCTTCTACTGCGGCTGGAGCTTCTAGTACTGCCTCTTCCACTGCTACCTCAGCGCTAGCAACTTCAGTTGCTTGCTCTGCTTCGGCGCTTTCGAAGACTGGCGTAGAGGTGATGCCATCTCCATAGCCTTCGATGCCATCACGCTTTTCGCGAATCTTTGAAGCCTTGCCGCGAAGATCACGTAGGTAGTACAACTTAGCGCGACGAACATCGCCCTTCTTGACCAATTCAATCTTTTCAATGACTGGAGTATGCACTGGGAAGGTGCGCTCTACTCCGACACCATAAGAAACCTTGCGAATTGTGAAGGTTTCGCGAACACCATCACCTTGGCGACGGATCACAATTCCCTGGAATACCTGAAGACGGCTCTTATTTCCTTCGATAACTCGAACGTGAATCTTGAGCTCATCTCCCGCACGAAACTGTGGGACATCCTTGCGAAGGCTCGCAGCATCGAGAGCATCTAACACGTTCATGGTTTCTCCTACTTAGACTCTGCTTTAACTCTATAAAGCGCACCGATTTTTCTGGCGCAGGGGTTTATCCTGCCATAAGCGAGAAATTCACCCAAATCGAGGCTGGGCAGGCGGGCTGCTGGGTTACTTTTCTAGCAGGAACTCGCTCAATTTTCCATGGAGGTAAGGCCCTGCGGCAATTGTCAGCTCTCCATGTACTGAAACTTTGGCTCCGGCTTCTTGCGCAATTAACTCTGCAGCGGCGCGATCCCATTCATACAAACCCATTTCATAATAACCATCAACCAATCCTGCTGCCACATGGCAAATATCGATCGCCGCTGAGCCATTTCTGCGGTAATCGCGAATTTTCAGAATTAACTTATTGAATTGCTCTACTTGAATCTCTCTTAGATTCTGCTTGTATGCAAAACCTGTGGCAATCAATGCCCGATCCAATTCGATGGGATTGTTGCAGGATATAGATCCGCCATTTAGGAATGCGCCCGAGCCTCTAACCGCGCTGTAAAGTGAGTTAATCGTCGGCGAATAAACCACTCCTACTTGAGTTCCTGATTCATCCTTTACCGCGATACTGATCGACCAACCGGCCATGTTGTAGAGGTAATTGACTGTGCCATCTATCGGGTCAATTACCCAGGTGTAGCCAGATTTACTTGCACGTTCTGCACCCTCTTCACCGATGACCCCGTCTTCGGGTCGCGCCTCAAGTATGGACTGAACAATCAATTGCTCGGCTGCACGATCCATCTGTGTGACGATATCGATATCAGAACTCTTAGTGTCGATGTCGAGCTTATCTGGGCGGTTTAAAAGTAATTGGCCAGTGCTTTTAGCGATGCTTACCGCTAAATCTAGAAGCTCCGACACAGCCAAATCCTACTATTGATTGGGGTACAAGAAGCTTGTCATGCATTGAGTTCGATTGTTGGCGAAGGCTGGCATTTGGATTAGTTACTCCTTAGGCTTACACATATGTTCGCGAACTATCGAGGTATTTTTTCGATTCGCGGGGCAATTAAATTCTCTATTGCCGGGTTCGTAGCAAGAATGCACTTATCCATGGATCGCCTGGCGCTACTTCTGATAGTGGTTCACGAAACCGGCTCCTATGCGCTGGCAGGTTTGATGGTTGCTACTGCTTCAATAGTCATAACGATTTCACAACCATACTGGTCTAGAGCTGCAGATGTATTCGGCCAGGGTCGTGTGCTCTACTTCAACACCTTCTTCAGATTTCTATTCTTCTCGCTTTTCATCTACTTAGTTCATTATCAATTCCCGATTTGGAGTTGGTTTCTCTCAATAATTCTCGCAGAGCTAAACACGGTCAACGCAGGAGGATTAGTTAGACGACGCTGGCTCTTTGTTCTGCCTGATCCAAATCTAAAGACTGCGGCGTACTCCTTCGAAGCGCTGGTTGATGAGATTGTCTTCGTATTTGGACCCCTCATTGCAACTGCGCTCTCTACCTCGATTGCACCTGAGGCTGGACTTATCGCATCCATGGCATTTGTTGTAATCGGACAACCTGCGCTTGCTCGACTCAAGGAGACCGAGCCACCTTCGGGAACTAATCCATACCGTGGCCAACGCAGCTCTATTATCAAACGAAAGAGCGCCCAAGCGATCATCTTGCCCATCTTCTTTGTCGGTGCTTACTTTGGTTCGGTCGGTATCTCGGTCGTGGCATTTACCAATTCAATTAAACGTCCAGAGTTGGCAGGATTGTTACTTGCAATCTGGGCGTTAGGTAGCGGAATCGCAGCGCTCTTCAATGGTGTAATTAAGTGGCGCATGACCCACGCGCAACTTTTTATCTACTGCATAAATTTCATGCTGATCATGTCATTTGGATTATTGCTTGCGAAATCGGTCCCGATTGTTGCGGTAATACTCTTCCTTAATGGATTAGGTATCGCGCCGGTATTGGTAAACGCCTATGCCACTATGGAGGCTGAAGTATCGAACGAGGAGTTAACCGAAGCTATGACATGGGTAACCACTGGAACACCCACAGGCGGCGCCCTGGGTAGCGCACTCGCTGGCCAAATGATCGACCGTTACGGAACTTACTCCGGCTTTTGGATACCAATTGCATCGCTAATTCTCGCCAATTTGGCGCTGCTTCCCTACTTTCGAGTTTGGGTTCGGCTACGCTCCCGCTCATGACGGAGTTGCGAGTTACCGGCAGAAGCGAAGATGGCACACATCTTTTACTCACTGACCAAGATGACCGTGAATTTACGTTAAGGATCTCTGACAATCTACGTGCCACCATCAACCAACCAAGATTGGCATCGGTCCCAACCGAGAACACCGAACCCACAATGAGCGTTAAAGAGGTGCAAGCTAGATTGCGGGCAGGCGCGCTAATAGAGGATGTGGCGCGGGAGGCTGGCTGGCCATTCGAAAAAGTTGAACGATTTGCAGGACCAATCTTGCAGGAACGGGCTTATGTTCTAAGCCTTGCTAATAATGTGGTGGTTCGAAATCAAGGAACTCGCGAGTCGCTTACCTTCATTGAAGTGGTTACCAAGAAACTCTCTGCAAATGGTGTGGCTAGCGAATCATTGGATTGGAATGCACATAGACGAGATGACGGACAATGGGTGATTCGCCTCAGCTATCCAAACCGCGACGGACATGGAGATGCCGTCTGGTTCTTTGATATGGCCAAGCGCGTGATTGCTGCAGAGGATGAGGGTGCATCGTGGATCATGGGCGAAAATCAGAACCAAACCACAACACCTAAGCAACCTGAGGTCAGCCACGGTTTGGTTTACAGCAATCCTTCTCCAACAGTGACTATCAATTCTGCGCCAACTCCACGGCTCTCCGTTATTCGCGAACAAGAGGATAACGAGGATGGCATTAAAAAACGCGCTGCAGTTCCCTCTTGGGATGAGATCATGTTTGGCACTAAAAAGCCCGAAAGCGAAGAGTAAGTTCGAATCTGCTTTATCTAGCTGATAGCTGCGAACTAATGGCTGACAACTAGTTACCGATAATTAGTTGCTGCAGCGGGACATTAGTCTCATCTCCCGTCATCGCACCATGGTGACCGACCATAGCGCTCTCTAGCTTCTCCCTTGCTGGATCTATCAAAATTGAGTTGTCATTCACCACAGCGACAATATCCCCGATTCGATCCGCAAAACTATCTTGCATAGGTAATCCAAAAAGATTTTGTTTGATCGCCTCAGCTTTAGTAAAGATAGTTGCGGTATCGCCAAGTTCGCTTCGCCAAAGTTGTGCGATCTCTTCGCAAACTTGTGGGCGAGCCAGATAGATGTGACGCGCTCTTGGTTCTCCGGCAATCACGCTAACCTCAGTTTGCAAGAGGTTATCTCTACCAATCACGATCTTTTCACCAACATTGATCATTCCATGATCACCAGTGATCCATATCCGAGTCCCACTCGGTAGATTCGCCAGAAGCTGTCCTACCAGGTTATCGATCATCTGTAACGCATTGATCCATTTATCTGAACCATAGCCCGCTACATGCCCTGCCACATCTAGGTCATTTACATATAGATAAACAAAGGCGGGAGCGCTCATTAGCGCTTCCCGTGTCTCACTAACTAAATCTGGATATAGGTTGGCGCCACGGTATTTGGCACCGCGAAAGACCGCGCGAGTGAAACCTGTATCTTCATATCTTTTGGCAGAGACATGCGAGACATTAATGCCGTTTTTTGCCCCTATTTCGAAGAAGGTCTCCTTAGGTTGCCAGATCACTGGATCTACTCGCTCATCCCATTTCAGTGCGTTCAATACTCGCCCATCCGAATTAGGAATGCGCACCGTGTAACCCAACATGCCATGTTCATTGGGCAGGGCACCTGTCATCAAAGTTGCAAGGGAGGTTGAGGTAGTTGATGGAAAAGAAGTCGAGACATCACCAAAACTTTTCCCTGACATGATATTCGGCATCAACTCGGGAAAATCATCGAGCGCTTGTGCTCCAAAACCATCGATTAAGAACAAAACCTCTCTGCCAACTGGAGAGGCGCCCAACCTGAGTTGATATTGCGAGAGTCCAAGCGAGGCAAAAATCGCTGGAGTTATCTCGCTTAATTTCATGGATTTATTCTTTCATTAAATCTCGCGTAAACTTTCAATATGAAATTTGCGCCTGAGGTTGCAGATGCGCTGGCGAAAAAAGCTCCGGTTGTGGCCCTAGAGTCGACCATCATCAGCCATGGCTTGCCGCGGCCAACTAATCTTGAGGTCGCAAGAGAAGTTGAAGAGATTGTGCGCGAAAATGGCGCAACCCCAGCAACCATTGCGTTGATTGATGGTGAGGCTCATATCGGACTCACTGATCAAGAGCTGGTTCAGATCGCAAATCGCGATGACATCATCAAGGCCTCAACCAGAGACCTCGCGATCGCAACTGCCAAGAGATTATCTGCAGCCACGACTGTTGCTGCAACTGCTCATCTTGCATGCCAGGCCGGAATCAAAGTATTTGCCACGGGCGGACTCGGTGGTGTACATCGTGGGGCAAATGAATCCTTTGATGAATCCGCTGACTTAACCGCACTGGCAAATTTGGATATCACGGTCGTATGTGCAGGAGTTAAATCCATACTCGATGTTGCTGCGACATTGGAGAGACTAGAGACTTATGCCATTGGTTTAGTTGGATATCGCACCAAGCAATTTCCCGGCTTCTATCTCACAGATTCTGGATATTCGTTGGAATACCAAGTAGATAGCCCTGCCGAAGTAGCCGCAATCATCAAAGCAAGAGGTTTGATTGGCACTTCAGGGAATGCGCTAATCGTGGCAAATCCAGTTAAAGACCAGATGGATAGAGCGCTCCATGATCGATTATTAGAGGGTGGCTTGCAGGCGGCAAAATCTGCCAACATCCATGGCAAGGAGACCACACCATTTCTCTTGGAGTATTTTCACACGCAATCCCGCGGTGAATCATTAAGAGTCAATATTGAGATCATCAAGGGAAATAGCGCACTAGCCGCGCAGATTGCGGCAGCGCTATGAAGAAGATTCTTTGTATCGGCGATATCGCTCTTGATGTAATTGCCCAATTAAAGGAACAGATCAACTACGGCAATGACACGGCCAGTCGGATCTCTACACATCCCGGTGGGCAAGCTGCCAATGTCGCAACTTGGATCACTAGAACCAATAACAAAGCGGCCTTGGTCGCGCGAGTTGGAAATGACCCAGTTGGCTTCGCCTTGGTGAGTGATTTAGATAAATTCGGCGTGGAACATAGTGGCTTGATGCGCTCTGGCAGACCCTCTGGTGTAATAGTGATTCTGGTCGATTCCAACGGCGAACGCACTATGTTTCCTGATAATGGCGCAAATGCCGACTTAGAAACCAGCGACTTGCCAGATCTCTCAGATATCGACGGGGTCTACGTCTCTGGCTACTCCCTGCTTGATTTTCGCTCACGCGATGCAGTCTTGGCGATGATAAAGAAAGTGCGAGCGGCAAAGATCCCAATCTTCTTCGACCCAACCACTACTGGAGCTATGAAGGCGGTGCCAAAGTCAGAGATTTTGCAGTGGGTAGGCATGATGGATGGCGTCTTATTAAACAATGAAGAGGCGCGATACCTCGGTGAATCTGAGGATATCGAAGAGGCGGAAGCCAATCTGCAAAAGCGCACTCCGTTGGTTGTGATCAAATTAGGATCAAGAGGTGCAATGGCGGTTAATGGCAACGAATTCGCCAAAGTCCCAGCAGTAACCACAAATGTGGTTGATACCACTGGCGCGGGAGATTCTTTCGCCGCAGGGTTTATTCCAAATTGGTTAGAGAATCACAATCTTGAAGCAGCGCTTAGCGCTGGAACTGCCTTGGCAGCAAAATGCGTAGCAATTGTCGGCGCGCGCCCCACGCTTAATTAAGGGATTTCTACCGATACTTTGGCAGAATTCAGCACTATGGCTGCAAAAACTTCTGGCAAATCAAGTAAGAACTCCGGACCTAAACCAGGTGAGAATCCAGGCAGGATCATCGATATTGATGTCTCATCGGAGATGTCCGAGTCATTCTTGGAGTATGCATATTCGGTAATTTATTCGCGCGCGCTTCCAGATGCCAGAGATGGTTTGAAACCAGTGCATCGCCGCATCCTTCACCAGATGTCAGAGATGGGTCTTCGCCCAGATCGTGGCCATGTTAAGAGCGCTCGTGTAGTCGGTGAGGTAATGGGTAAGTTGCATCCACACGGTGATGCCGCAATCTATGATGCGCTTGTTCGCATGGCGCAGAATTTTTCTATGCGCTTACCACTAATTGATGGCCACGGAAATTTCGGTTCGCTTGATGCTGGGCCAGCAGCGATGCGTTATACGGAAGCTCGACTTGCTACTCCGGCATTGGCGATGGTCGCAGAAGCCGATGAGAACACCGTTGATTTTGGCCCCAATTACGATGGTCAATTAGCCGAACCCTTAGTACTTCCCGCGGCATTTCCCAATCTTCTTGTAAATGGTGCCACTGGTATCGCGGTAGGAATGGCTACCAATATGGCGCCACACAACTTGTCAGAGGTTGTAGCCGCAACCAAATATCTAATTGAGAACCCAAAGGCCACCACAAAACAATTGATGAAGTTCATCCCAGGCCCTGACTTTCCGACAGGTGGCGAAGTCGTAGATGTTGCCGGAATAAATGAGGCATATGAGAGCGGTAAAGGCGCCTTCAAAATTCGCGCTACCGTTGAGATTGGCAAAGTTACTTCGCGCAAGCAAGGCATAATCGTCAAAGAGCTTCCCTTTAACGTGGGGCCAGAGAAAATCGTTGAGAAGATCGCCGAGGTAGTTAAGAATAAAAAGGTGCAAGGAATCAGCGACATCGTCGATCTTTCTGATGGCAAAACTGGGACTAATGTGGTTATCGAATTGAAGAACGGCTATGAGCCACAAGAGGTGCTTGATAAGTTATACAAGCTAACTCCCATGGAGCAGCAATTCTCAATTAACGCCGTGGCTCTGGTCAAAGGTAAGCCTCAGCAACTCTCATTGAAAGAACTACTACAAGTATTTGTTGACCACCGCATCGATGTGGTCAAACGCCGCTCTGAATTTAGAAAGCAGAAGGCGGAGGCGCGCCTTTTATTAGTAGATGGATTGCTGAAGGCCATCATCGATATCGACAAGGTGATAAAGATAATCCGTGGCTCTGAAGATGCAGCTGCTGCGAAAACTGCACTCATTAAGAATTTCAAATTAAAAGAGGAGCAGGCGCTGTACATCTTGGATATGCCACTTCGCCGTCTCACCAAGATGAGCAAATTGGAACTTGAGAGCGAACAGAAGGATCTTAAGAAAACGATCGCAGAACTCACAGCACTCCTTAAGAGCGAGGATGCGATCAAGGCAAAAGTCTCAGAAGAGGTCTCTGAAGTCGGGAAGAACTTCGGCACCCCGCGCCGCACCAAAATCGTGGCTTAGAACCTGCCTCCGGATGCGTTATCTGAAGAGAGGCGCTGGGATAGATAGATCGGAATTATCGAGAGAATCACTAAGGTCGCTGCAACCACATTAACAATTGGCGCCTGATTTGGGCGGAATAGATTTTGGAAGATCCAGATAGGTAGCGTGTTCTGTCCTGCGCCCGCAGTGAAGGTGGTGACAATAATTTCATCAAATGAGAGCGCAAAGGAGAGCAACCCGCCAGCGATAAGTGCAGTTCTAATCAATGGGAAGGTAACCAATCTAAAGGTAGTCCAACGATTGGCGCCAAGATCCATACTCGCCTCTTCTAAATTAGCACCTAACCTGCGATAGCGCGCAGCGACATTGTTGAAGACCACCACGATGCAGAATGTGGCATGGCCGACAATTATCGTGAAGATGGTTAGTTCTCCGAGAAAGTTGGTAAATACGTTATTTAAAGCGATACCGGTCACAATGCCAGGTAGCGCTATCGGAAGTACAAATAGCAGCGAGATCGCATCTCGACCAAAGAACTTGTAGCGAGCGATTGCTGCCGCTGCCAAAGAGCCAAGTAAAAGTGCAATCAAAGTAGCAAAGAAAGCTACCTGGATAGAGCGACTTAGCGCATCTCGCACTCCCTCATTGCCTGTGGCTTTACTCCACCATTGAGTTGTATAGCCACTTGGTGGCCAGGCGAAAGATGTGCTCTCATTGAAAGAGTTGATAATCACTAGGATCAAAGGCACATAAATAAAGGAAAAGCCAAATCCCATGATGGTCCAGAGAAAGGCTCGGGCAACTTTTGATAGCCTCATAAGTTATCCAGCGCTCCACTCTTTCGAATCAAGAATAGATAAAGCATCATGATCAAGACTGGGATTAAAGCTACAGCTGCCGCGAAAGGTAGGTTAAGTGAAAAATTCTGGTAGACCACATTGCCTAGCATCTGGAAGGTGCCGCCCAAAATCTGCACTGTTATGTAATCTCCCATACTTAGTGAGAAGGTAAAGATCGATCCAGCGATTATCGCTGGCCAAGTAATCGGCAAGACCACGCTAAAGAAGGTACGTGCAGATTTTGCGCCGAGATCAGAGGATGCATCTAGCAGTGAATTTGGCAGCCGCTCCATTCCAGCATAAATCGGCAGCACCATATACGGTAGCCAGAGATAAGTTAGACCAATAATCACGGCAAACATGCCAAATCCTGGCGAGGTAATTCCGACTGGTTCCAATAACCAATTGATAAATCCCTTTTCAGGATAGAACATGGTCCGCCAAGCGTAGATTTTTACTAAATAAGAGGCCCAAAGTGGGCTAATGACCAGTGCCACCATAACTGGGCGAGATTTTGGCCTTGCGATTCGGGCCATGAAAAAGGCCATCGGAATCGCAATCAATGCACATATGATCGTGACACATAGCGCAACAAAGAGCGTGCGCATTGTGACGTTGAAATAAGCGCGATCCGTAAAGACATCAAGGAAATTCTGAAGCGTGAATTTTCGAATTATCTTGCTGGTAAAGGTGTCTATTTGCCAGATTGAGGTAATAAATAGCGCAGCCAACGAACCGATATAAATTACCAAGAGCCAAAACATCGGCAGGGCAAGCAAAGTTACGACCCTAAATACTGGGTGTTTTCGCCCGAAAGAATTCAAGCTCTTAAGCGCTGACATCGACCTCTTCTTAATTGGTTTTATAGATGTTTTGGCTGGCATACCTTTTACAAAAAGGTTAATGAGTGAATGGGCGCCAACTGCTAAATCTCAAACTTGAGAAAATAGCTAAGTTAGCGCCCACTCAGTCATCGTTCTAGTTTCGAAGCCGCCTGTTACGCGTTTCGGAAGCTAGACCAGGCCTTCACCCAATCGGCATAAGGCACGCACTTAACGTCCTTGCGGCCATCAAGACATGCTTCGGTTGGGGTCTTCCAGTAGTAAACATTTGACCAGTAATCAGTCTCTTCTGCATGGTAAAGCTTGCAGTGATCCTTGCTAGCGGTCAGTGCGCAAGCCTTGGTATTTGCAGGTGCTTCACCAAAATACTCTGCAGCTTGTGCATTTACAGCTGGGCTGATGATGTGATCTAGCCACTTATAAGCACAATCAATTGACTTGGTCTTGGATGAGATCATCCAAGTATCAGACCAACCTGTTGCACCCTCCTTTGGCTTGACCGCGCCAACCACAGCCTTCTCACCGTTTAGCACGTTGGCGATGACCTGCCACGAGGTACCAACAGTGATGCTGCCGCTTTGGACTGCGCCAACATACTTGGTGTAATCGGACCAGTATTCAGCAATCAATGGCTTCTGTTGCTTTAAAAGCGCCATCGCTGCATCGAACTGGGTCTGATCCAATGCATAAGGATCAGTGATGCCAAGCTCTGGCTTTGTGGACATCAAGTAGACCGCAGCATCTGCGATGTAAATCGCTGAGTCATATGCAGTTACCTTGCCCTTTGCAGGCGAATTTGGCTCCCAAACAATCGACCAAGAGGTCGGGGCTGGGTTTACCTTGCCAATGGTGTATTGCAAGACGTTAGCGCCACGTCCATGTGGGACTCCGTAATTCTTGCCATCAACCGTATTCCATGGTCGATCCTTCAAATTATCGAAGATGTCCTTGTAATTTGGGATCAGATTTAGATTTACTGGTTGCAAATCGCCACCATAAATCAGACGTAGTGAAGCATCTCCTGATGCAGAGATTACGTCATATCCACCAGCTTGCATCAACTGAACTGCCTCATCAGATGTGCCATATGTCTTGACGTTTACTGTGCAACCTGTTGCTTTTTCAAAAGGAGTAACCCAGTCAACTTTTGGATCAGTTGAACCATCCTCAGCGTACCCAGGCCATGCCAGAACGTTGATTGTTCCTGGCGTGTCCTTTAGGGGACCTGCGTAGGCACCTCCAGTTTCGTCATTGCTAGAACTCGAGCATCCAGCAAGAACTAATGTGCTCGCAGCAAAAATCGCTGCTAGACCGCGAACTTTATTTCGCACTCTTTCCTCCTTCATTTACTGCACTCC
>CAZZLH010000014.1:0-12015 GCA_964654815.1 uncultured Actinomycetes bacterium | reverse complement strand
TGCCAAGCCACCGATTTGTATCTTTTCTGGTCTGACTGTAAATGTGCCGCTTCTTCCCAATATCTTGGCCGCAGCTTCGCCAGAGATGAGATTTGAGACTCCCACAAAATCAGCGACAAATGCATTCTTTGGTTTCTCATAAATAACAGCGGGTTTATCAATTTGCTGAATCTTGCCCCTATCAAAGACCGCAATTCGATCGCTCATGGTGAGCGCTTCCTCTTGATCGTGCGTGACAAAGATGAAGGTAATTCCGACCTCGCGCTGCAGTTCTTTTAACTCAATCTGCATCTGTTGACGAAGCTTGAGATCCAACGCACCTAGTGGCTCATCAAGCAACAACACTGAAGGTCGATTAACTAAAGCGCGAGCTAGCGCAACTCGTTGGCGTTGACCACCAGAGAGTTGATTTGGTCTGCGATTTTCGTATCCGGAGAGTCGAACTTGCTCTAGAGCCTTCATGGCTTTGGTTCGACGCTCGCTTTTTTCAACCCCTTTGACTCTCAGGCCATATTCAATATTTGTGATGACATCCATATGCGGAAAGAGCGCATAATCTTGAAATACCGTATTCACATCTCGTTCGTAAGGCGGCAAATTTGTAATATCTACGCCATTTAGAGTTATCGAACCAGAGTCCGGAGTTTCAAATCCAGCGATCATTCTTAAAACTGTGGTCTTGCCAGAACCAGATGGACCCAATAAGGTTAAAAATTCCCCATCATTGATATCAAGGGAAACATCATCCACTGCGATGACATCGCCAAAGCTCTTACGAAGACCAGTTGCCTTGACCATGGAGCCACGCTGCATGGCGTGAGTATTCCAAGATTGGCGCTATTTTTAAACAGGTAACGCTCCGCTTTTGCGGGGCCAAACCTTAAACGTCTATCCGATCGCGGTCTATATCGGCAGTTGATATGAAATCCTTGCGCGGACCCACCTCATTACCCATTAAAAGCTCAAACATCGCCTCTGCCGCCTTGCCATCTTGGATAGTTACCCGGCGAAGCGTACGTCGATCTGGATCCATGGTGGTCTCACGCAACTGGTCAGCGTCCATTTCGCCAAGACCTTTGTAACGTTGTATCGGCTCTTTCCAACGCTTACCCTGTTTTGTTAAATCTGCGGTTATCTTCTTCATCTCATCATCGCTGTAGGTATAGATGACCTCGCCTTTTTTGCCGCCTGATCCCAAGACCTCGATTCGATGTAGCGGTGGGATGGCAGCAAATACTCTGCCGGCATCTATTAGTGGACGCATATATCGATATAGCAAAGTAAGAAGAAGACAACGTATATGAGAGCCATCGACATCAGCATCGGACATCATGATGATTCGACCATAACGGGCCTCATCTAATTCAAATGATTTGCCGGAACCTGCTCCAATTACCTGGATTATCGAAGCGCACTCTTTATCTTCCAACATTTGTGCGAGCGATGCTTTCTGAACATTCAGGATCTTGCCGCGAAGTGGCAGGATGGCTTGAAACTCGGAGTTACGTGCGGCTTTGGTGGTGCCCAGCGCCGAATCACCCTCGACAATAAACAGCTCAGTTCGACTTACATCCTCAGATCTGCAATCTGCCAATTTGGTGGGAAGAGATGAGGATTCCAGCGCATTCTTTCGGCGCTGCAATTCCTTATGAGTTCGGGTAGCAATGCGAGTGCGGGCAGCAGCAGCAATCTTCTCAAGTACCAATTTGCCATTGGCTTTATCGATGCGCTTTGAGGTGGAGAAGAATGACTTCAAACCATCAGCGACCACATTTCCCACGATCTTGATCGCAGCGTTGGTGCCGAGCACCTCTTTGGTCTGACCCTCAAACTGCGGCTCCGTCATCCGCACCGTGATAACCGCAGTGAGCCCCTCAAGGACATCATCTTTGATGACATCAGCCTCGTTCTTCTTCAAAATTCCCGCAGCGCGAGCCGCATCGTTTATCGCTTTGGTTATGGATCTCTCGAAGCCTTGCAGGTGAGTACCGCCCTTAGGGGTGGCAATAATGTTTACGAAGGAGCGCATCGTGGTTTCGTAACCATTTCCCCACTTCATCGCGATATCAACGCTCATCTCGCGCTCTACATCGGTTGAGACCATATGTCCCTGATCATCTAATACCGGAACGGTCTCTTGATAGCTGCCACTTCCGCCAATTCGAATCACATCACCAACCGGGTCATCTGGCTGTAAGAAATTGCAATACTCGGAGATTCCGCCTTTGTGAAAGAAGCTCTCACTCTTGCCAGCTTTGGTTCGGTGATCATTAACCACCAAAGTTAGGCCAGGCACTAGATAAGAGGTTTGTCTTGCTCGAGCATATATATCTTCAATATCTAACTCGGCATCCTTCATGAAAATCTGACGATCTGGCCAATACTTGACCCGGGTGCCCGTGATCTTTGCGGACACTTTTCCAATTACTCTTAATCCAGATTTTGGAGTAAATGGCGACTTTGGACCATCTCCATCGAAAACTCCAGCAACGCCTCTTTGGAAACTCATCCAATGAATCTTGCCACCACGATCAACTTCTACATCTAACCGGGATGAGAGCGCATTTACCACCGACGCTCCAACGCCATGCAAACCACCAGATGCTGTATATGAACCAGAGCCGAATTTTCCTCCAGCATGTAGTTTGGTCATAACAACTTCTACGCCAGTAAGTCCAGTTTTAGGCTCTTTATCAATCGGTATACCGCGGCCATCATCATGAACTTCTATGGAACCATCGGAGGCCAAATTGATTTCTATTTTCTTACAATGGCCAGCTAGCGCCTCATCAACAGCATTATCGATAATTTCCCATAAGCAATGCATAAGTCCGCGAGAATCGGTAGAACCGATATACATGCCAGGGCGTTTACGGACCGCCTCAAGGCCCTCTAGGACCGCTAAATCTTTGGCGGTATAAGAGGCCTCTACGGTTTGATTTTCTTCGGCCACGACGGCGAAAAATAGCAAGTCATTTGCATCTGGCTAGGCAAGCGCGCCGCAACTGAGCGTAAATCGCAGAAAAAACCGGGAAATCAGTGATTTGACCCATAAATTCGCAAAATAATTTGAAGAATCGCCCACATGGAAATAAAAGTTATGCTTTTATTGTTCCCAAGACGTAAGCCACAGGTAGCCGGATACAGGGAGAGGTAAGAACATGACCGACCAAGTACTTCTTGAGCAGACTCCATTGCGCGCAGTCGATCGTTGCGATCGTTGCGGTGCTCAGGCTTATGTTCGCGCCACCTTACTAAACGGTGGCGAATTACTTTTCTGTGGCCACCACGGTAAAGAATATGCAGAGAAGTTAAAGAGCGTCTCGGCTCAGATTCAAGATGAGACCGCGAAGCTCGCTAATTAATTAACCTTAACTTCAACAGCACCGAACTCAATCCCTGCCGCATTTATTTCAACGCGGTAATTACCAACTTGCATGGGTATGCCCGTGGTTGCAGAGCCACTGAAAATAATAGATCCTTTAGGTAACTTAACGCCTGCCTCGGTGAGTTTTTTAGAGGCGTTTACGACTGCCAGCCACGGATTCCCTGCTATCGAATTAGCGGCTACCTCTTGATTTAAAGCTGAATTCTCATAGATAGTGATTTTGGCATTCTCGAAATCCACCTGCTTTGCATCAACCCACTCACCGATGGCGAAGCCCGCTGCGCAGGCATTATCGGCAATTGCGTCATCAATGTAAGGATCAATCGCGCCATATCGGCAATCAAAGACTTCAATTCCAGCAGCTACCTCGGATACAAACCTCGTTACCTCCGCAAGCTCTATAGGGCGATTTAGCTCTTCGGCAAGTTTGAAAACCACTTCAGCCTCTGCAATCGGGTGGATATATTCATTTAGCTTCATAGCGCCCGTTATATGCATGGCATCGGTTAAGAAGCCGAAGATTCCTTCGTAGCGCTTCTCCCCCTCATTCTTTTTAAGAAGCGCGCCGCCAAACTTAACGCCTACTAAATTCTCGCCAGCTGCCAGACGGTGCTCCAAGGAGCGCTGCCTGATCTCATTTGCGCGTAGCGCCCAGATTCCGAATGGGTTAATGGCTTTGGCATTTCTGCGGGCATTCTCTAGCGCAGTGGTGACTATCGAGACGTAATTTGCATGCGACTTATCGCAAAAAGGTTTGTCCTGAGAGAGGCCACAGCCACAAAGTTTTGGATCACTTACCTCGGTTATTACCTGACCAGTTTCATCAACAACTTGATAATTGCCGGTGACCTTAATAGAGCCGCTCTTGGGGTTTTGAAAAATCGACGGCTCAGTCATGCTTAATTACAAGTAATTTGATTTTACTTAGTCCAAATAATCGCGCAGCACTTGGCTACGAGATGGATGGCGTAGCTTAGACATGGTCTTTGATTCAATCTGGCGGATACGTTCGCGGGTAACCCCGTAAACCTTGCCGATCTCATCAAGGGTCTTTGGCTGGCCATCAGTTAGCCCAAAGCGCATCGCGACTACCCCAGCCTCACGTTCTGACAAGGTATCCATCACTTTGTGCAGCTCTTCTTGTAGCAGGGTAAAGCCAACTGCATCCGCAGGGACAATCGCTTCTGAGTCTTCGATCAAATCTCCGAACTCGGAGTCGCCCTCTTCGCCAAGAGGCGTATGTAGTGAAATCGGTTCGCGACCATACTTCTGAACTTCAACTACCTTCTCAGGTGTCATATCAAGTTCTTTAGCAAGCTCTTCCGGGGTCGGTTCGCGTCCTAAGTCCTGCAACATCTGGCGTTGGACGCGCGCCAATTTATTGATGACTTCAACCATGTGCACTGGAATACGAATAGTGCGAGCCTGATCCGCCATCGCACGCGTAATCGCTTGGCGAATCCACCAAGTCGCATAAGTTGAGAATTTATAACCCTTGGTGTAATCGAACTTCTCAACGGCGCGAATCAAACCAAGGTTTCCTTCTTGGATTAGATCCAAGAACAACATGCCGCGGCCGGTATAACGCTTGGCTAGCGAAACCACTAGGCGAAGATTCGCCTCCAATAAATGATTCTTTGCGCGGCGACCATCTTCTGCGATCCACTCCAATTCGCGCTTTAATTTCTTATCTAACTTCTTCTCGGTAGCTAATTTCTCTTCGGCAAATAGCCCAGCTTCTACGCGGGTTGCTAGCTCGACTTCAAGCTCTGCATTTAGCAGCGCAACGCGGCCAATCTGCTTTAGATAATCCTTGACTGGGTCGGCAGTTGCACCTGCAGTAAGAACGGTCTGTTCGGGTGGCAACTGACCCATCTCGGTCTGAATCTGTTTGATTGTCGCATCAACCACTTTATGGGCATCTTTAAATTCCTTAAGTGGTGTGGCATAGATTGAATCGATTAGCGCTTTGGCACCGCGTTCGGTCAAGTCAACCGAGGTAATCATCAATTCCAACTGCTTGGCAGTTAGTGCGCGAGAATCTGCTTTATGCGCGCTCTTAGATGGATCATTCTCCTTGGCGCGAATGGCCTCATTAAGTAGATGAACCGCTGCCAGGCGGCTTCTTAATTTCGCACGTTCAGAGCGACCTTGCTCCTCTTCCTTCTCCTCATCAGAATCACGTAGCACGAAGGTACCTTCGCCATCATCAATGCCCTCTTCATCGGATAGGTTGATAACGCGAGTCTCACTCTTATCCTCTTCCTTTACCTCTTCGATGTTGTCGATATTTAAGTCGATATCTTCCTCTTCGACCAACTCAACTTCTTCGCCATCAATGATGACGGTCTTAACTTGTTTGACTTCGCCACTTGCTGCTGCAACCGGTTCTGGTTTGGCAATTGCCAGCTCCATTTCGGCCTTCTTCAGCATTCGATACGGATGGCCAAGACCAGCCTTCTTTAATTTCTCGGCTGCTTTAACGACAGTAACTTCAAGTTCGCGCGCCTCTTCGACCAGCGCTTTATTCTCTTTCTTTGGAATTACTCTTATTGATTTAACGCCGCGCTTCTCTAATTCGGCAAGGACCGCCTTCTGTCTCTCTGCGAGCGCACGAGCATCAAGGATCTGTTTTACATCAGCAGCGGTGAGGTCTTTCTTATATTCGACTTTGGCCTCTACCTTTTTAGATGGCTTAACCGATTTAATTGGCTTAGTTGACTTGGTTGGCTTCTTTGCTTTACTTGACTTATTTGATTTAACAGATTTACCACCCTTGTTACCTGCCTTTGAGCTCTTGGCAGGTTTGGCTGGTTTTGAAGCCTTGCCCTTGTTTTTGGGCGCACTAGATAAAGCCACAGATATCCTTTGATTGTTTTGCTCTTAAATTTGGCGATCACTTGCTGCGCTTAGGGGTATGGCTAGCGAGCGATTGCGATTGCGTAATTGTACTCGGGGCAGAGATGAAACCCCAAAAAACGCCCCGCAATAACTCAACATACCAAGGGCTCAACTTTTTCCGCACTTCAATCTCCAGTCATTCACTAGGCTCTAAAAGTTGGTCCTCTTCTCTTATGGCCATGTCTGATGGCCGTGTCTGAAAGAGATGTCTAGTGGCGATGGACCCCTTCGGCATGCTCCAAGGCGTGGCGAAGAAGCTCTCCCATCGCCTCTGACTCCACTAGAAAGCCATCGTGGCCAAAGGGCGAGCTAAGCATCTCCAATTTGGCGCCTGGGGTTAGCTCGGCCAACTCCTGCTGCAACCGCGGCGGAAAGAGGCGGTCGGTATCGATGGAGACAACCATCACCGGAACTTCAATCTTGGAGAGAGCTTTGGCAACTCCACCACGGTCGCGACCAATATCGTGGCTATTCATCGCCTCGCCCAGAATGATGTAGGTGTTGGCATCGAAGCGACGAGCTAATTTATTTGCCTGATGATCAAGATAGGACTCGACCGCAAACCGCCCTGTGTCATCGCCTTGTAACTCTCGGCCAAATCGCATATCCATCTCAATCTCCGTGCGAAACGAGAGGTGCGCGATTCGCCTAGCGATACCCATTCCCACCTCGGGACCAATCTCTTTGTAATAGAAATCTCCGCCGTGGAAATTTGGATCTGATTTGATGGCATGTACTTGGGTTGCGACTGTGCCAATCTGATCACCGGTTGCAACTGCCGAACTTCCAATGGTGCAGATACCGCCCACTCGATCGGGAAATTGCACCGCCCATTCAAGTGAGCGCATGCCACCAAGGGACGGACCACAGGCCAATACATACTTATTTATATCTAGCTTATTGGTGAAAGCCACCTCTGCTGCAACCATGTCGCGGATCGTTAGCGATGGGAACCTAGAACCATAGAACTTACCATCCGGCGCTTTGCTTGCCGGCCCGGTAGAGCCTTGGCATCCACCGATCACATTGGGGCAGACCACGAAATATTTATTGGTATCTAAGGGCTTACCAGGGCCAACCATGTTGGGCCACCAGCCCTCTACATCAGACCAACCGGTCCAGGCATGGTTAACCAAAATCGCATTATCTCGATTGGAATTTAATTGGCCATAGCTTTGATAGGCAATCGTGATATCGGAAATTACTTCGCCTGATTCCAAAGTTAAATCGCCAATCTTTATGAATTGGCGCTCACCTGGATCTTCACCTTCGATCCAAGCACCGGTGACCTTTGGGATAGGCAATTAAAACTCCTCGTGCTAACTAACGCTTATCGATTGGATTTCAATCGATCTGGTCGTCACCCGGCGCACCCCACCCGAGTCGGAGGGTTGCGGTCCAGTTAGCCGGGGCTTAACGCTGGAACTCGTGACCTGGGCCAGAGTTTATTACAAACGGCCAGCTTCATGAACTCGGCGTAGAAAATCCTTCGTCTCTGGAAGCTTTGGCGCATCGAATAATGAGGCATCGCCACTTTCGAAAATTCTTCCCTGGTGCAAGAAACAGACTTGATCTGCCACTTGTTTGGCAAAGCCCATCTCGTGGGTAGCCATAACAATCGCCACCCCTTCATCCTTCAAATCCCTAACAGTTTGCAGCACCTCATTTACTAGAACTGGGTCGAGTGCTGAGGTGATCTCATCCAACAACAGCAACTTGGGTCTTACCGCCATAGCGCGAATTATCGCCACGCGCTGTTGTTGGCCTCCAGATAATCTATCTGGGTATTGGGAAATTTTATCGAGCAAGCCAAAGCGCTCTAACAATTCTCTTGCCTGATGTATTGCCAGCTCTTTTTCTACCTTATGCACCAAAACCGGAGCCAAGATAATGTTTTCTAATACTGTCTTATGTGGGAATAGATTGAAAGATTGAAATACCATCCCCAATTTGCGTCTGACTAAATCGGGATTGGTCTCAACCGAAGTTATATCCTCGCCATCGAAGAAGATCTGCCCATCATCAACCTGTTCCAGCAGGTTGATTGCGCGCAATAAAGTAGATTTGCCACTACCGGAAGCCCCGATAAATGCAGTTACTGAGCGATCTTGCGCCTCAAAAGAGATCTCATTTAAGACCGCTAAATTATCGAAATTCTTGCGGAGATTTCTAACCGAAAGCAGGCTCATCACGCCTGCCCCTCGGCGTTTTGCGCCGCCATGCTCTTACGCAAAGTTCGATCAGTGAAGCGAGTCAATGGAATTGTGATACATAAAAAGAGGACCGCAGCGGTGATGTATGGGGTGTAATTGAAAGTTCGAGCCGTGGCAATCTGCGCCGCTCTAACCGCATCTGTGACGCCTAGAATCGAGACTAGACCAGTATCTTTTATCAACGCCACTAAATCATTCAAAAGTGGTGGAGTTACTCTTCGCAGAGCTTGCGGCAGAATCACATGGCGCATCGCCTGCCAATTATCTAAACCTAGAGTTCTCGCCGCCGCTTTCTGCGAAGGATGAACGCTCAAAATACCGCTTCGGATCACCTCTGCTACATAGGCCGAATACGTGATGACCACTGCCAAAGTTCCCAATATGAAAACATTTGAAGTGACGCCCTTTATCTGCAGCGCGGGGATACCAAAACCCACTAAAAGAATGACAAGGATCAGCGGTATCGAACGGAAAATATCCACATAGGCAGTAGCCAGCAATCTGATTGGCGCAAGAGCTGGTGACCGAGAGGTGCGGATCAATGCGATACTTAATGCAATCAAGCCAACTAATGTTGCGGCGATTATCGTAAGGATTATGTTGGTGGTAAAACCCAGAATCACTTTAGGTAATACCTCTACTCCATAAGCCCAATCAAAGAAGGTATCCCGTAGGTTCTTAAAGCCCGGCGAGAGCACGACAATCAATGTCAAAGAGCCAAGCACTAGCGCGCTCGAGAGGGCTGCGATGATCCTATTCTTGCGATTACGTGCGGCTCGCAACTCTTTACGGGCCAACTCGACTTCGCTAATCTGCCAATTAACGGCGGAAGCGGCGCCCAGATTTGGACGCCGCTTGCCTTTAAACATATCCCAACTCTATGGCATTCGCTGTTAAGTCAGGAATCGTTTCTTGCTTGGAGGTTATGACAAGTTAAGAAAGAACCGGGGCACCTGCGGTTGCACCGAGCCACTTATCAGTAATCTCCTTTAGTTGGCCACTATCTGTGATGGCCTTTACTGCCTTGTTAACACAGCCAGTGATTGGGCTATCTTTCTTAAGTAGTAATCCAAAACCGGCATCAGACTTATCGCTATCTGCGATCTGTCCAACAATCAAACCGTTTGGAACCTCTACAGCAGATAGGTAGAAGCCAGTTGGTAGATCGACTACTAATCCATCTATCTGCTTATTCTTGAGCGCCAATACTGCCGCAGCATTATCGTTGAAGACTTGTGCCTTCAGCTTCAAAAGATTCTCGATCGCATCCAATGAAGTGGTTGCTACAGCTGCGCCCAATTTGGCATTTGCTAGATCAGCGATGGATTTTGCGGAAGCGATCTTGCTGCCCTTGAATGAGACGATAACCTGAGTTGACTTGTAATAAGGATCTGAGAAATCAACTGCCTGCTTGCGCTCCTCAGTGATCGAGAATTGCTGTAGGTTGAAATCAAAGGTCTTATCGCCTGGCGTGATCGCAGAATCAAATGTGGTGCGAACCCATTTGACCTTATCGCCTTCGTAACCAAGCTCCTTGGCAACGGCAAGCGCTACTGCAGCTTCAAATCCCTGTCCGGATTCTGGCTTGTCATCGATTACCCATGGATAGTAAGCCGGTTCGCCAGTTGCGATGGTCAACACTCCATCAGTGACGGTTGCTAATTTTCCTGGTTCACAACTGCTCGCCGCATTCTCGGAAGCGGAACTGCATGCAGTCAAAACCACTGCTGCCAAAATTAGTGGCAGGAATTTTAATTTCTTCATATGCGCCTTTCGGGGTGGATATTAGGCGGGAAGATTATCAATCCGATTTCTGGTTTGCTACACGCAAATTGATTGCAGATGCTTCACTTGATTAGTTAAGCCTAAGTGCAAGGCAGGGTCTAACCAAAGATGGTTTTAGTAACCCGAGGATGGAGCTCGCTACGCAACTGGGCAAAACCAGATGGTGGCCAACCACTACTAAAGACCCTCCTTAATAGTCGAGCCAACGAGTAATCTGATTGATCTGCCAGGGCGCGATCTAGGGCGCGATGGGCTAGCGCTCCCTCACCATTCTCATAAGCAATGGCGGCAAAGAGCGATGCAACTGGCGCAATGAATTGCGGTGGTGCGATCTGCAACAAATGCCGCCACATCACCCAATAAGTATTGAGGCTCTCTGCGTCATGGCTTCCAAGGGCAAAGTCTCGAACTTGGATATCGCTTAATCTACCCAGAACTTTTGCCTTCAAATCCTGATCATCACAACTGCCATTTTTTGAGTAGAGCCCTGCCAATTTAAGAACTGCCTCTGCGCCATCACGTTGTTTGCTATTTAAGTCTGCATCCTCTGGATCTATTCGATAGGCGATAACTTTGCGCTGCCATTGACCATCGCTAGCGATTTTCAATTGCGAGATGGAGTGGGTCAAGCCTTCAGAGTTGGCAAAAGGTAGGAGCTTGCCATTTGCCACCTGCTCAGCAGTTATTCGACTGGATTGAAAATCCTCGATCAGATTCCCCTCTGGGGGACAGCAGTTAGCATCGCTACACAAGAGAGAGCGCCATTTACCGGCTCTAATTAACATCATCTCTCGGATTGGTATTTCAGAGTCAGAGATTGCCTGTGCCGCATTTTGCAGCACCTCTTCTCCCGATGTGACCCCTTCTGGTTCATAGGCGATTAGCAGTGCAGCTTCGCCATTTTCTCGCTTCAAGTGGGTGGCTAAAAGTTGATAGGTCTCAGTGGGTGGATTGATTGGAAAATCTATCCGCATCGCCATTTCAAGTGCATCAGCTTTGACGGAGATTAGGACTAGTGAATTGCTCGGGTGATATCCGATCAAGAATGGAACAGCAGCGATTAGATCATGTGGTGTTTTTACGGTTGTCATAACCGCAAATGCTGCTAATTTGGTATATGAATTTTTCTATTTACCCACAAACCTAGTACTTGCCCCTACGACTTTAACTTCGACTGCAGAGAGCTGTCGGATGGTCCCAGGTATCTCTTTGGTGACATCGCCAATCGTGAAACTCCCCTGCCAGATGGTCGAGACGCTAACTAAATATGTGCCCGGAACAGAATAGGAGTGGGTGATCTCTGCATCTGGATAAGGCTTGCCTGGCTTGCTGGTAAGTAATGTGTTGCCATCGCCGAAATTCCAGAGCGACCTAGGCTTTACATTTATTCGAACTGTCTCACCGAGTATCTTGAAATCCTTATTGAAGAAGGTTGGCAAATCGGTAAAAAAGATCACTGGAACTCTAACTAGGGCGGCGCCCTCAGGTTGATATGCCACTTGGAGCGTTGGTAAAGATTGCAGGATCTTATCTGCCAAAGAATTACTGACTTTACTCGGTGAGCCAATTGGATTGGGGCGCTTAGTCGGTTTTGGCTTTATGGGTTTTGGTTTTGCAGGCTTTGTTTGAATTGGCTTAGGAGTGCGAGGTTTAACAGTTGGTTTATTGGTTGGCTTTTTTGCCGGTGGCTTTACTGCTTTGGTGGCACCTGGCTTAGCGCTACTACCT
>CAZZLH010000013.1:0-31959 GCA_964654815.1 uncultured Actinomycetes bacterium | reverse complement strand
TCGCGCGTAGCCGCAAGTGAAGTGCGGCTACTTCCACCCAAATGAATTGCCATATTGCTTACTTCTTCTCTAGATCTGCCATGAATCGTTCGACAATTCGTGACTGTCGAGCCTGGTCGTCTAACGCTTCGCCAACAATCTTTGAAGCGAGTTCGACAGCCAAAGTTCCAACTTCGTTACGTAGAGAGGTAACGGCCTGTTGGCGCTCTGCTTCGATCGATGCATGTGCGGTAGCGACAATTCTTGCGGCCTCTTCTTGTGCCTTGGCGCGAATCTCATCTGCGATATTCGCAGCTTGAGCGCGCGCCTCTTCACGAAGTTGAGCAGCTTCCTCGCGGGCGCTCTCTAATTGCTTGGTGTACTTCTCAAGTGCCACCTGCGCCTTTGCCTGAGCCTGCTCGGCCTTCTCAATTCCACCTTGAATCGCTTCGGTGCGCTCGGCATACGCCTTCTCAAACATTGGCACAACCGCTTTGCGAAGTACCAAGAAGAGAATGGTGAATGCGATCGTACCGACGATTAATTCGGCGGTATGAGGCAATAGCGGATTAGGCCCTGCCTCTGATGCCATTAAGAACATTGTCTCTACCTCTTATTTTTATTCTTAAACTTTTTTTATCGTGTGATTTCTAGATTTCTTTAAGCTGCTAATACTCTGAAGATTCGTGAATCCGAGGAGATTAGAGAATGAACGCTAGAACTAGACCGAATAGCGCAAGAGCTTCAGCAAGTGCGAAGCCGAGGAACGCTAGTGGCTGTAGTACCGAACGTGCTTCTGGCTGGCGCGCTACGCCGTTGATATATGCCGCGAAGATCAGACCGGTTGCAATTGCCGGACCGATTGCTGAGAGGCCATAACCGACCAGGTTGAGTGTGCCTGACATAGTTTCTTTCCTTTTCTCTATATTTTCTATTTGTTTTCTTACCTTAGTGCTCGTCAGCGAGGGCGCCGGCGATGTAAAGCGCGGTCAACAGGGTAAATATGTACGCCTGCAGACATTGGACCATGAACTCAAAGAAGGTCATCACGATTCCGAGTCCGAAACCGAAGATTGACACCACCTTTAAGCCAATTGCATCTGACATCAACATATGTTCGCCACCGAGAATGAACACCAAAAGCAGAAGGTGTCCGGCAAACATATTTGCAAATAAACGAAGTGAAAGTGTGAGTGGGCGAATCAAAAAGTAGGTTGCGATCTCAAGTGGTGTTAGCAAGATATAGGACCACTTTGGCACACCAGGCAGGAACATGATGCCCTTCATGTACTGCACGAAACCCTGCTTCTTGATTCCGATGTAATGGAAGACTCCATAGGTAAAGATCGCCAATACATAAGGGAATGAGACATGTGACATGGTCGGGAATTGGATCAACGGAACAATTCCGAAGATGTTATTGACCAAAATGAATGTGAAGAGGGTAAATAAAAATGGCACGAAGCGCATAAATTCGTGGCCGATAATCTCTTCGCCCAGACTCTTACGAATGAAACCATAGGCTGATTCGCCCGCGAACTGGAGTTTAGATGGCACGATCGCCGCTTTGCGCGAAGCCAAGATAAAGAAAGCCGAGATCAGAATTACTGCCAAAAATAGTTGCAGAATTGGTTTGGTGAAGAACGGATTCCCTGCGATTAAAGATGGGAGGTCAAAGTCTTTGGTGCCTGGTGGGGTGAAACCCTCTCCTGCTGCGCGGAGGTTGAGCACTTAAAACTCCTCGTTCACGAAAATAGTTAAAGTCTGAATCAAATTCCTACTAGTAACTCTTGGTAACTCGCGTTTTAGGTATGGTTAAAGAACCAGCTAAAACTCAGGTTAGGTCTTTAAATAGGCTTTATTTGAATCGCTTGGGGAAGCAGGGAAACCCTATTGAAAAGGGATTGAATTGAAAAATCGGGCTCTGCGCTGGCTGGAGTGAGATTACTCGCGCCCGAAACGGAGCCATACGATGGTTATGGCAGCGCCGGCACCGACGATTAGGCCGACTAATAAGAGGTAACTGGTGCCGAAGAGTTTATCTAGCCCCCATCCGACGCCACCCCAGACCAGAAGGCCCGAGAGTAGGTAGCCAAAGATCGACCAGAGGGCGTTCTCGTCCTTACTCATAGCCTTTACCTTACTTGTCCAGCTTTGGAAGTGGAAGGTGGAGTTTTAAGCGTAGATAGGCGCGAACCTCGCCACCTAGCCATGCGAAGGTCAAGGCAATCGCAGTTAAACCAAAACTAAATCGATTGATCGTGGAATCGTCAGTGAATTTTCCAATTGCAAACATCATCGCACCTAAGATCAATATTTTGGAGAAGTAAGAGAACATGGCAAACGCCATCGTCGCGATGGGGTCAACATTCTTGGTCATGGTAGCAACACCGATATTAACTAGAAAGAAAACCAGCACTACTGCCTGTGCTAAAAGCGCACCATACAATCCAGATGAGCCCTTAACGATAGTGGCGATAATTAGCGCCACTACTCCAACTATTAGAGAAGGTATTAAGGCGCCTTTCATCATCTCGCGATTGGCATCAGGCGACTGGCTCAAGGTGCTCCACCTTTCGTTTGCGAATCAAAATCGAGAGTCCGCCAAAAGTCACGCCAACTAAAATCGCAACCCAATATGGCGCAAAAGCCCAAACAGTGACGGGAAAGGCGATTGCTGCGGTCCAGAGATACATAATGATCGCAGTGCGGACTTGAGAGTTGCCCGCCTTAAATAATTTATGATGGAGATGTTCGTTATCTGGCGCAAAAGGTGAACGACCAGCCCGTACTCTACGAATAACTGCGGCGGCGAAATCAGCAAGTGGAATTGCAAGGACTGCAAAGGGAAGAAGTAGCGGTAGGAATGTCGGGCCGGTCGCCTCAGAGGAGATGGCGTTTGGATCAAATTGGCCGGTCAAAGTGATTGCCGCAGCACCTAACATCAATCCCAGGAACATCGAACCTGAATCCCCCATGAAAATCTTGGCGGGGTGCACATTGTGTGGCAAGAAACCTACACAGGCTCCAATAATTACCGCAGAGATTGTGGATGGCGCACCAGCACGACTAAAGCCATAAACCACTGCCAATACATAGGCGAAGATGAAGAATGCGGTAGCAGCCACTGCAACTACGCCACTCGCCAAACCATCTAAGCCATCGATGAAGTTAACTGCATTGATAACCACCATGATCACAAGGACCGTTAGCAACTGTCCGATTGAGGGCGGCAAAGTGATTAGCCCATTGATCGGCAACCAAAGTAATTGCACGCCGTAATTGAGCAAGATCGCCGCTGCGAGCGCCTGCCCCGCTAATTTGGTTAAGGCATCTAACTCATAACGATCATCAATCATGCCCAGAAGCACCACGAAGGTAGCCGCCAGAAAAATTCCTTGCGCCTCACGGCCAAATGATTTTCCAACTAGCGGTAGGTGCGAGACCACCACAAAGGTAAATGAGGTTGCAAACCACATCGCCACACCACCCCAACGTGGCGTAGTCTCCGTATGCACATCTCTAGATCTAACTCGCGCTATCGCACCAAATTGCAGGGCGAAGTATTCGACATAGGGCGTGATTAGATAACAGATAGATGCACTAAGCAACATCGTTAAAAGGTATTCGCGCATCTATCTTTCTCTCTTAGAAATTAGTTACCGGTAGCTCCAATATGATTAATCTAAGCGTAAATCGGAAACTTAGAGACTAAATCTTGTACCTCAGCCTTTATCTTGGCATGTTCTGCGGCATCATCGCTCTTGATTGCGCGGGTGATTAACTTGGCAATCACCGCCATCTCTGACTCACCCATTCCTTGGGTGGTAGTTGAAGGGGTTCCGACGCGAATACCGCTGGTTACCGCTGGTGGGTTTGGATCGTATGGAATCGAGTTCTTGTTAAGTGTGATTCCAGCTGCGCCACACCGCTCATCTGCGACCTTGCCAGTTACGCCGGTCGCGGTGACATCGATTAGCGCTAAGTGGGTCTCGGTGCCACCAGAGATCGCGCGCATACCTTCGGCAACCAATCCTGCCGCAAGCGCCTTCGCATTCTTGATTACATTCTTGGCATAACTTTGGTACGAACTCTGCTGACATTCATTTAGCGCCACAGCCTTCGCTGCAACCGCTGACATGATTGGCCCACCCTGCATGCCAGGGAAAATTGCTTTATCAATCGCCGCGGCATGTTCGGCCTTGCAAAGGATCATGCCACCGCGCGGACCACGTAAGACTTTATGGGTGGTAAAGCTGACCACATCGGCATATGGCACCGGTGATGGAATCGCTTTTCCTGCCACTAAACCAATGAAGTGCGCAGCATCAACCCACATGATGGCGCCAACTTCATCGCAAATCTGTCTGACTTTCTCAAAATCCACCAGGCTTGGATATGCGGTGGCGCCCGAGCAGATCATCTTTGGCTTCTCTCGCTTTGCCACATCGCGCATTTCATCGTAATCAATCAACTCAGTATCTTGTCTTACGCCATAGGAGACGATGTCAAACCATTTACCGGAAAAATTTACCTTTGAACCATGTGTTAAGTGGCCGCCATGAGGCAATGACATTGCCATAACTTTGTCGCCAGGTTTAGTGAACGCAGCGTAGACCGCGATATTGGCTGATGCACCTGAATGTGGCTGAACATTTGCATGATCGGCGCCAAATAATTGTTTCGCGCGCTCTATGGCGATTACCTCTGCGCGATCAACTACTTCGCAACCACCGTAGTAACGCTTACCTGGATAGCCCTCGGCATATTTATTACTAAGCGGGGTACCAAGTGCCGCCAAAACCGCGCCAGATGTGAAATTCTCTGATGCAATTAATTGCAGACCCGTTTGTTGACGCTTTACTTCAGCCAGCAAAATGCTGGCGATCTCTGGGTCTTGTCGCTCTAATAGATCGAAATCAGGTCCATATTTGCGCGCATCGGTCATGAGGAAAAGTCTACTGCGCCTTCTCGGATCACTTTATGGACGCCAGCAACCGTGCGCACGATGGTGCTTGGCAGGCCTTTACGTAGTTTTCCATTGCTAAAAAAGATTTCGATTCCATCCGTTGGAACTTCAGCGCTTGCAGTAATTGCACTTTGGCCACTTTTTGCGACCGAGGCAGTTGCAAGTGGTCCAGTCTTTGCAAGAAGCGCTTTGGCAAATGGCGCCGCAGGAACACGAATCGCTACTTCATCTAATTCATTGTTATCGCCTAAATCCCAATTTAATAGAGCGCTAGGTAGAACTTGGAAGGTAATTTTGCCAGGCCAGTATTTCTTCATGGCGGCAACCGTGCGACTATCTAAGTTTCTTGATATGCCCTCAGCCATCTTGAAATTTCGCACCAATACTTGGGCCTTTACCCCGGCTGCGTCCGCCCTAAGTACATGCATCGCACGAACCGCATCTTGATTGAAAGCATCACATACATACGCATAAGCATTCTCAAGTGGAATGGCAATTACATAGCCATCATTTATTGCTTTTACCGCTTTAGTAACGTGACGAGCCAATTGGCCCTGCTTCAAGTCGATTATCTGCATTACTTCCTCACGGCGCTCGTCCAACGTGGCCTCTCGTTTAAATCATAATGCAATTCGATATCGCTGAACATATCTTGCAGCAGATGCTTTATCGCAGCACCCTGATTCTCGGTATGTTCAATCGCCATCACGCCACCAGATTTCAATAGGCGCGCTGCCGCATCAATAAATTGCTTAGGCGTCTCTAAACCACTTTGACCGCCAAATAAGGCAATCTCGGGTTCATTCAACACATCTGCCGGAAGTGAATCTCCCTCTGGAATGTAAGGTGGATTGGCAATCACAAAATCAGCTTTAACACCAGGTAAGCAATCAACCACATCGCCCTCTACTACTCGCATCTCAGGTGCGTACTTCGCAACATTCTTATGCAACCAGACCACCGCATCTTTGCTCTTCTCGACAGCTATCGCCCGAACCCGATCACATTCAAGAGTCAATGAGATCGCAAGCGCGCCAGAGCCAGCGCCCAAATCAATCACCGAAACTAAACCTCTTCGCTCCTCAATTAGCGCCAACAAGTAAGAGACCATCAACTCTGATTCAGGTCGCGGAACCAAGACACCAGGACCTACCTCAAGATCAAGCTCTCTAAAGTGAGCAATTCCCGTTATATATTGCAATGGTTCGTGGGATAAGCGGCGATTTATTAATTGGTGATAATCCTCTGCGATATCTCCCACCGCTTCAATAGCGCTCTCTAACGCAATTGGATTATGTAACTCCATGCGACTGATACCCAGCAGATGCGCGAAGAGAATCTCCGCATCCACTTCGGAGTAACCAGCTTCGGCTAGATGCGCCTTAGCTTTACGGATTAAGTCGCGGACCATCGCTAATTAGTTGCCAGCCAACTTAGCAGCCTTGTCAGCATCAAGGAGCGCTTGAATTACCGGATCCAATTCGCCATTTAGCACTGCATCTAAATTGTTCGCCTTGTAATTTACTCGATGATCACTTAAACGATTCTCTGGAAAGTTGTAGGTGCGAATTCGCTCAGAACGATCAACTGTGCGAACCTGGCTTTTGCGCTCCGCTGCAGCAGCTGCTTCTGCCTTCTCTTGCGCATCGGCCAGCAACCGGGCGCGCAAGATGCGAAGGGCTGATTCTTTATTCTGTAGCTGCGATTTCTCGTTCTGACATGAGACCACGATGCCGGTTGGAATATGGGTCAAACGCACTGCAGAATCTGTGGTGTTAACGCTCTGTCCACCTGGGCCAGATGAGCGATAAACATCGACGCGAATATCATTCATATTTAGCTCGACATCAACCTCTTCGGCCTCTGGTAACACCAAAACTCCCGCTGCAGAGGTGTGAATGCGACCTTGCGATTCCGTCTCTGGCACGCGTTGTACGCGATGTACACCGCCCTCAAACTTTAATTTTGCATAAGGTGATTGACCTGGCGCAGGTGTTCCCTTGGATTTAACTGCGAGCGAAATATCTTTGTATCCACCTAGATCCGATTCGGTTACATCAATTACTTCGACTTTCCAATTCTGCTTCTCGGCATAACGCATGTACATACGAAGTAAGTCACCAGCAAAGAGCGCGGATTCATCTCCCCCGGCGCCAGCTTTGATCTCCATGATCACATCGCGATCATCATTTGGATCTCTTGGTAGCAATAGCTCTTCCAACGCTTCGGCATTTGCCGCTTCTGCGGCTTCAAGCGCCGGGATCTCTGCGGCAAACTCGGGATCATCTGCCAACTCCTTGGCGGCAGCGAGATCATCCGCGCTCTTTCGCCACTTTCGATAACCGGCGACTATGGGGCCAAGCTGAGCGTATCTGCGACCGAGTTTGCGGGCATTGCCGGCATCGGCATGAATGCTGGGATCAGCCATTTGAGATTCAAGTTGGTTGTATTCGTTAACCAACTCAATAGCGGTAGCAAATCTCTCGTTCACACGCCCCTGCCTTTCTTATATTCTCTTACATTCAAAAAAAATATGACCTTTAAAATCGCCCGCAATTAAAAATAAAAAGACCGCACGTCAACGATTAAGTTGACAGGTGCGGTCTTTAAAAAGCTACTTAGCGTTCTTCTTGTTGTAACGCTCTTCGAACTTAGCTACGCGGCCTCCGGTATCGAGAATGCGCTGCTTGCCGGTGTAGAACGGGTGGCACTTATCGCAGACTTCAACGTAGATCGAACCGGTAGTCACGGTCGAACGGGTCTTAAAAGACTCTCCGCAACCGCAATTGACCACGGTCTCTACATACTCTGGATGTATCTCTGGCTTCATGATGGTTCCTTTGTTAATTGACTTGGGTCGAACTCTTCTTTTACGAAGCTTCCGTGAACCAAGTCAGGATCAGGGAAAAAGGGTAACTGCTTGGCTACCCCTTCACCAAATTTACGCGTTAATTATCTTTACTTGGCCTCATCTGGACCAACGGTGGTCTTCTGAACCTGCATCAAGAATTCCACGTTGCTCTTTGTGCCCTTCATCTTCTCAAGCAGCAATTCAATTGCCTGCTGAGAATCAAGTGCATGTAATACGCGACGAAGTTTCCAAACGATGTTTAGCTCTTCAGTGCCCATAAGAATCTCTTCTTTACGAGTTCCTGAGGCATCCACATCTACCGCTGGGAAGATGCGCTTATCAGCAAGTTTGCGATCAAGCTTCAATTCCATATTGCCGGTGCCCTTAAACTCTTCGAAGATAACTTCATCCATCTTCGAACCAGTTTCGACTAGAGCTGTAGCAAGAATGGTTAATGAACCGCCATCTTCGATATTACGAGCGGCGCCAAAGAACTTCTTCGGTGGATAGAGCGCTGCTGAATCAACGCCACCAGACAAGATACGACCAGAGGCAGGGGCAGCGATGTTGTATGCGCGGCCCAAGCGAGTGATCGAATCAAGCAAGACCACTACATCGTGGCCAAGTTCGACCAGACGCTTCGCGCGCTCGATGGCTAACTCTGCAACCGTGGTGTGATCATCTGCTGGTCGATCGAAGGTAGAAGCGATGACTTCACCCTTTACCGATCGCTGCATATCAGTAACTTCTTCTGGACGCTCATCTACTAGCACCACCATCAAATGGCACTCAGGATTGTTCTCGGTAATCGCATTAGCGATTGCTTGCAGCACCATCGTCTTACCTGCTTTAGGTGGCGAGACGATTAATCCGCGCTGACCTTTACCGATTGGCGCAATCAAATCAATTACGCGCGTAGTAAGAATGTTTGGCTGGGTCTCAAGACGCAGGCGTTCTTGCGGATAAAGTGGAATTAACTTGGAGAAATCGACGCGATTACGCGCTTCATCTGGGGCAACTCCATTGATGGTGTCTAACCGAACTAGTGCATTGAATTTCTCGCGGCGCTCACCTTCGCGCGGTTGGCGCACTGCACCGGTTACTACATCACCTTTTCGAAGCGAGTATTTACGGATCTGCTGCATCGAGACGTAGACATCATTAGGGCTTGGTAAATAGCCACTTGTACGTACGAAGGCATAATTCTCGAGAATATCGATCAAGCCACCGACTGGCAGCAAGACATCATCCTCGGAGATTACGGGTTCGCCACGATCCTCGCGGTTGCGATTGCGGTCACGTCCCCGATTGCGATCTCGGCCACGACGAAACTCTCCATCTCCATCATCGCGACGATCATTTCGGGAATCATTACGTGAATCGCCTCTGGATTCATTACCCTCTCGATCGCCTTCGCGATCGTTATCGCGATCATTCTGGCGCTCTGAATTCTTATCTTGGTTGGCGTTGTTGTTATTGCGGCGCTCTTCACGGCGCGCATCGCGTTCGGCGCGGGCTGCCTCTTTCTCAGCCTTAGCGGCTTCGCGATTCTTGGCCTGCAGATCAGCAATGGCCTCGACTAATGCGCCCTTGGCAAATTTCGCAGCGCCTTCGATTCCTAGTGCGGCAGCTACCTTCTTCAATTGCGGCAGAGTCATCGCATCAAGGTCAGGGCTGCTAGAACGTACTTTTGTATCTTCTGACATTTATATCCTTATAAATTTCCAAATGGAAATATTTCTGTGTTTTAGTGATTATCAGTAACGAAGGGCCAAATCGGCCGAACTGATGGTGTTAGCGTAGCAGAGGAGCTAGATATTGGAAACTTGGTATCCGGTAGGCGAGATATCGAGGTTTTCTACGTTAAAACCAGCCCCGGCTGCCCTTACTAGATCTTCAATTTCGTGATTGATATCCGCATCAACCAAGAGCGCTAGCACTGTAGGGCCAGCGCCTGAGATGAATGCTGGCACTCCCGCAGCGCGTAATTTCTGCATCAATGCATAAGATTTTGGCATCGCATCTACGCGATACGACTGGTGTAAATAATCTTCTGTGGCTTTAAAGAGTAAATCAGGGCGGGTAGTTAGCGCTTGGGTAAGTAGCGCAGTATTGATGGAATTCTCTACCGCATCACGATGCGGTACTTGATCTGGTAATAACTTGCGCGCCTTTGCAGTTGATAATGAACTTGCCGAGATAAATGCAACTGCAGTGATTCGAGGCGACACCTCTAACTTGATGGCATCGGCGAAATCTGTACCAGTCCAAGAGAGCACTGCACCGCCCAGAAGCGCAGCCGCTACATTCTCTGGATGTCCTTCCATCTCGGTGGCTAACGTCAAAATGTCGTTATCGCTCATTCGATCTGCGCCGCCGACTACCAATGAACGCGAAAGTACTAAACCACCGATAATCGCACTGGCTGATGAGCCAAGTCCGCGACCATGAGGCAGCGCATTCAATGCGCGAAGCGCCAAACCTGGGTACTCCTTCTTAGCCAAGCCTTGGAATTCCCAACCTCTATGGATTGCTTTGACTACTAGATTCTTCTCATCGCGCGGAACTTCCGATTCTCCTTCGCCGACCACATCGATATCTAGAGTTTTTTCATCCAACACTTGCGCGATGTAACGATCGCGCTTTTCTAATGCCAAGGCGAAAGAGTCAAAGCCTGGTCCTAAATTGGCAGAACTTGCCGGCACCTTTACTTCATAGGCGCTGGCACGAAAGGTTAAGCGAGACATTTAAGCCAAACCTAATTTCTCGGCCGCTAATTTGGCATCTACCGGCACAACTATTGGATCAGCTGCAGCTTCAAGCGCCCACTGAATATCTTTTAATCCATGTCCCGTTACGGTAATTACTATCCGCTTACCCTTTGGCAGATCACCTTTGGCTTGATACTTAAGTAACCCCGCGATTCCTGCGGCAGATGATGGCTCTACAAATACGCCTTCCTTGGCTGCAAGTAAGCGATAAGCATGCAATATCTCTTCATCGGTAACAGAGCCAATCAAGCCACCTGACATATCGCGCGCATTTGTTGCGCCCTGCCAAGATGCAGGGTTACCGATGCGAATTGCTGTTGCGATGGTCTCTGGCTTCTTAACAATCTCACCACGAACAATTGGCGCCGCGCCCTCTGCTTGAAAGCCCCACATCTTTGGTAGTCGCGAAGATTTCCGCTCTTCTCGATACTCCAGATATCCCTTCCAATACGCGGTGATATTTCCGGCATTGCCCACGGGCATTACATGGTAATCAGGCGCATCATTTAAAAAATCAATTACCTCAAAACTGGCGGTCTTCTGTCCTTCGATTCGATAAGGATTAACTGAGTTAACTAGCGCAACTGGATAATTCTCAGAGAGCTCCTTCGCCAGAGTTAAGCAATCATCGAAGTTGCCATCTACTTGGAGAATCTTTGAGCCATGTATCACTGCTTGGGCCAACTTACCCATGGCAATTTTTCCCTGGGGAATCAGCACCGCTGGAACCATATTGGCATGCGCGGCATAAGCTGCAGCTGATGCCGAGGTATTTCCGGTTGAGGCGCAGATAACCGCCTTTGCACCATCCTCGGCTGCCTTTGAGATTGCCATGGTCATTCCACGATCTTTAAAAGAACCTGTCGGGTTTACTCCCTCGAATTTCAACCAGATTTCATTACCTAAAAGTTTTGAAAGGTTGGTGGCTTCAACTAATGGCGTGCCACCTTCGCGCAAAGTTACGACTGGGGTCTTGCTACTGACCGGAAGACGATGGCGATACTCTTCAATGACACCACGCCATTGATGGGTACCAGCCTTACCTGCGCCGCCTAAACCAAATAATTTCACGAAGCTGACCCTTCAACTCTGATAACGCTCTCAACTTCACGAACTGCATCTAACTCGGCAAGTTTCTTGACTGTCGCTTGTAACGCAGCCTCTGTACCGCGGTGGGTTACGACGGTTAGCTCTGCTTCATCGCCGCGGCCAGTTTGTCGGACAGTTTGGATGGAGACTGCTTCGCTGGCAAAGGTATTTGCTACCGCAGCCAGAACGCCAGGTTTGTCATTTACCGATAACCGAATTGCATACTTAGTAATTGCCACACCAAGTGGCGCGATTCCCAAATCTGCATAATCAGATTCAGCCGGGCCTTTGCTGCCAGCAACCAAATGTCGTGAGACTGCGACAACATCGCCCAAGATCGCAGATGCAGTCGGAGCCCCACCCGCACCGCGGCCATAGAACATGAGCTGTCCTGCGCCTTCGGATTCCACAAATACTGCGTTAAATGCCTCTCGTACTGATGCAAGTGGGTGGCTACGATCCAACATCATCGGATGTACCCGCACCGAAATTCCCTTTTCTGTCCGCTCGGCAATCGCAATCAATTTGATCACCTTGTTCATGGCCTTCGCGGTAATTACATCTTGCGCCGTTAATTTAGTGATGCCTTCACAATAAACATCGGCTGCAGTTACGCGAGAGTGAAATGCCAGACCAGCCAGAATCGCAGCCTTTGCTGCGGCATCATGACCTTCAACGTCAGCAGTTGGATCTGCTTCGGCATAACCCAGCGCCTGCGCCTCCTTTAACACCACATCAAATGGCAGACCTTGTTCGTCCATTTTGGTGAGAATGAAATTTGTGGTGCCATTTACGATTCCCATCACCCGATTTATGCGATCTCCAACTAATGATTCACGAAGCGGTCTAATTATTGGAATTGCGCCGGCAACTGCTGCTTCATAATAGAGATCTACACCCGCCTTTTCGGCTGCGTTATAGAGATCTGCACCATGGCTTGCTAGCAAGGCCTTATTTGCCGTCACTACTGATTTGCCATTTGCGATTGCCTGCAAGATTAATTCACGGGCTGGTTCGATACCGCCCATCACCTCAACGATTAAATCAATCTCTGGATCATCAACCACTGATTTGGCATCTGTGGTTAGAAGAGCATCGGGAACTCCATCACGTTTTGAAATCGTGCGGACTGCAACCTTTGCTAGTTGCAGTTGGGCGCCAGAGCGCGCCGCCAGATCCTTGCTATTTGATGCCAATTCACGCGCAACCGAACCGCCGACTACACCGCAGCCGAGCATGCCGATTTTTATGGACTTCACTGGCTTATTCTTTCACAGACTTAAATATCAAGACGCAACAAATCATCGAAGGTCTCACGCCGAATGATGACTTTAGCGACGCCATTTAGCACGGAAATCACCGGTGGTCGTGGCACATGGTTGTAATTGCTCGCCATCGAGCGGTTATATGCACCGGTAGCAGGTATCGCAAGTAAATCACCGGGCACGATATCTGATGGCAGATCTATGTCGCGGATCAAAATATCACCAGTCTCACAATGCTTTCCCACGATTCTTGATGGTTCCGATTTGGCAGTTGAGGTGCGATTAGCCAAGAATGCCTGATATTTTGCATCGTATAAAGCTGGTCGGATGTTATCTGACATGCCACCATCAACTGCAAGATAATTTCTGGTTTGGTGCGCTGCGCCTTCTTCTAATTGAACTCGCTTGGTGGTGCCGATTTCATAGAGTGTAATCATCGAAGGGCCGATGATCGAGCGACCTGGTTCGAGTGAAATATGCGGAATCTCCAATGATCTGGCCGCGCAACCTTTAACCACTGCGGCTTTGATTAGTTCGATTAATTGCTCAGTTGCAACTGGGGTATCAGAATCGGTATAGAAGATACCGAAGCCACCACCAAAATTAACTTCCGGTAAGGTGCGATCAAATTCGTCGCGGTATCTGGCCATGAAATCGAGGAGTCGATCAATCGCAAGAATATGGCCATCCATATTAAAAATCTGAGAACCGATATGTGCGTGCACACCTCGTAGTTCTAGCTCGGGAAATTTATGTATCTCACGGACCGCATCCCATGCCATACCAGTTGCGATCGAGAGGCCAAACTTCACATCCTCATGTGCGGTCTTGATCGCCTCGATGGTGTGCGCCTCCACGCCAGGTTTTAATCTAATCGAGACGCGCTGCACCTTGTTATGTCGTCTTGCCGCCTCTGCGATACGGGGAATCTCCCAGAGCGAGTCGACCACGATCATGCCAACTCCAACTGAGACTGCGCGATCGATCTCAGAGAGCGATTTATTGTTGCCATGTACTTCAATTCGTGCTGGTGGAAAATTCACTGCGAGCGCTACCTCTAATTCACCACCGGTTGCCACATCTACGCCAAGACCTAACTCATCCATCCAGCGCATCAATTGTTTGCATGTGAATGCTTTGCAGGCGTAATAGATATTGGAACTGGCAAATGAGTTTGCCAATAAATCACGAAATGCCATGGCTCTGGCTTTGAAATCCGCTTCATCAAGGATGAATGCTGGGGTGCCAAATTCGCGCGCTAAATCACTGGCGGCGATGCCAGCGATATTCAATTGGCCTTCTACAAACTTAACATTTGCCGGCCAGGCTGATTGGCTCATTACATCCGATCTGGTGCGCTAACACCCAATAGGGAGAGACCATTCTCCAACACTTGGCGGGTCGCCGCACATAAATTTACGCGCGCCACATGTAGATCGGTGGTTGCTTCATCTCCCATAGGTAGCACACGGCAATCTGAATAGAAGCGGTGATAAACACCGGCCAACTCCTCCAAATATCGCGCAACGCGATGTGGTTGGCGCAGCTCCGCTGAGCTCTTTACGACCACCGGAAATTCAGAGAGCGCACCAAGTAATTCGATCTCGCGTTCGTGGGTCAATTGCGAGGTATTGAACTGGCCCACTTGAATACTAAGTTCTGCCGCATTTCGCAGTACCGCAGCGATGCGCGCATGGGCATACTGCACGTAATAAACCGGATTCTCATTGGTGCGCGAACGTAATACCTCTATATCCATCACCATGGGCGAATCGGTCGGATAGCGAATCAATGTGTATCTGGCCGCATCTACCCCGACCTCCTCGACGATATCTTCGAGAGTGATTATGGTTCCGGCGCGCTTTGAGAGTTTTACCTCTTGTCCACCCTTCATGATCTTTACCAATTGGCCGATCAAAACTTCCACATTCTTATCTGGGTCATCGTTATTACAAGCGGCAACTGCACGCAAACGACCGACATATCCATGGTGATCCGCGCCAAGTAAGTAGATGCAGACATCAAAACCACGTTCGCGTTTGTTGATGTAGTAAGCGGTGTCTGAAGTGAAATAAGTGTAAGAGCCATCAGCCTTCAATAGCACCCGATCTTTATCATCTCCGAAATCAGTAGTGCGAAGCCATGTGGCGCCATCTGATTCGAAGACATGTCCCTTCTTTTGTAATTGTTCGAGTCCATGGGTGACTGCGCCACTTTCATGTAGCGAGCGCTCAGAAAACCAGACATCAAAATTGGTGTTAAAAGTTTTGAGCACGCGTTGTTGGTCGGCTAATTGATATTGATAGGCCCGCTCGCGAAACTCTGCTATCTGTTTCGCTTCTGGTAACTCCAAAATTCCAGGGTCTTGATCAATCAGATGTCTTGCAATGTCAGCGATGTACTCGCCTTTGTAACCGTCCTCGGGAATCGCCTTACCTAAAGCTGCCGCCCTAACAGATTCACCGAAGAGATCCATCTGTACACCGCGATCATTGATATAGAACTCTCTAGTTACATTGGCGCCTGCGGCAGTAAGCACCCGCGCCAGTGCATCTCCAACTGCAGCCCATCTAGTGTGCCCAAGATGTAATGGCCCTGTGGGGTTAGCGCTTATGAATTCGATATTGAAGTTAAGCCCTGATAGCGCATCGCTACTTCCATATTTCTCTCCGGCCGCATTTATCGCGCCAACCAACTCGGCTTGTGCGCTGCGATTCAAAGTGAAATTTAGAAAGCCCGGGCCTGCGACATCTACCTTGGCGATGTTGGGCAGGGCAGAGAGTTGGGTTTGTAATAGCGCCGCAATTTCACGGGGGGCTTGGCCGGCGCTCTTGGCCAACTGCAAGGCAATGGAGGATGAGTAATCGCCATGCTCGCGCTGCTTGGGGCGCTCAATGGCTATCTCGCCCTGGTAGTCAATCCTGAGAGCCTGCGCAATCGCCTGCCTGATCTGGTCGATCAACTGCGCTTGAGGCGCGGCGGCGGGTGCGGACATTGAGGCAGTTTACTTCACACGGATAAGAAATTTACCTTAATCGGATTTAGACAAATACATAATGCTGACGTTCTGCTGACGTTAGCGGATTACGCGCGCGCTTCCACCAGAAGCTAATTTCTTAACTTCTGCAAGGGTTGCCATTGTGGTGTCGCCCGGCGTGGTCATTGCTAATGCACCATGCGCCGCCCCATATTCAACAGCTTCTTTCAAATTGCTTAACTCCATGATGCCATAGATCAATCCAGAGGCGAACGAATCGCCACCACCGACGCGATCAAATATTTCTAGATCTTCTCGTTTGATTGACTCAACAAATCCGGATTCTCTTGACCAAGCAATAGCGCCCCAATCATTACGAGTTGCAGAGGTGACTCCACGAAGCGTAGTTGCAACAACTTGAAAATTCTTATACAAGTTGGTGGCCTTCTCGATCATCTTTTGGAAATTTGCACTCTCTAAATTCTTAAGATTTTCATCTACACCCTCGACAGCTAAACCAAGCGATGCGGTGAAATCCTCTTCATTTCCAATCATCACATCAACATACTGGGCCAATTCCTGATTTACTTCCTGTGCTTTGGCTTGACCACCAATTCCCTCCCAAAGTGAAGGGCGATAATTTAGGTCGTAAGAGACGATTGTTCCGTGTTTTTTGGCAGACTTCATTGCTTCTTTTGCAACTTCTGCAGTTGTAGGCGAAAGAGCAGCGAAGATTCCGCCGGTATGCAACCAGCGCACTCCTTGCGAAAAAATGGCATCAAAATCGATATCACCCGGTTTTAATTGAGAAATCGCGGTATTGCCACGATCAGAGACACCGACTGCTCCTCGAACACCAAACCCGCGCTCTGTGAAATTCAAGCCGTTTCTCACGCTGCGACCAATTCCATCGTATTTTCGCCAGGTTATAAAGGAAGTGTCCAATCCTCCAGTCAAAATAAAGTCCTCAACTAATCGACCTACCTCATTATCTGCAAGTGCCGTAATAATCGCGCCACGCATACCAAAGCAGCGGCGAAGACCACGTGCTACGTTGTATTCGCCGCCACCTTCATAAACATCGAATTTGCGGGCAGTTCTGATGCGACCTGATCCAGGATCCAAGCGAAGCATCACCTCGCCTAATGAAACTACATCATATTTGGCTTCAATGCTTGGCTTAATTTGCATCAAACAACTGCTCCCGCTTTGATGATTGCGGCACCTTTTTCCCCAATCATGATTGAAGGTGCTTGAGTATTGCCACTAATCAAAGTTGGCATTATTGAGGCATCAATTACTCGAAGTCCCTCTATTCCATGGACCCTTAGTTGAGTATCAACTACTGCCATGTCGTCGTGTCCCATTTTGCAAGAACCGACCGGGTGGTAGTCAGTCTTTGACCACTCCGCTATATATTTCCTGATCTGATTTTCATCCTTTATATCTACTCCCGGCATGTGCTCTTGCTTAATAAACGGCTTATAAGCTTCAGCGTTAAGAATCTTCCGGCCCCACTTAAATCCTTCAATTGAAATCTTCCAGTCATAACCAGAAGCATCACCACAAAAATTTGGGTCAATTAGCGGATGTGTGGTTGGGTCAGTATTGCGAAGCTTCACCGAACCAATTGAACGTGGCCTTAAGTTGCATGTATTAATCGTGACTCCATGACCCTTAACTCGCTTACGGCCATGATCAATAACATACGCTGGTAGGCAATGTATCTGAATATCGGGATTTTCAACTTCATCACTTGACCGTATAAATGCACCCGCTTCAGCAACACAAGCAGTTACTGGACCAGTCTTGTAAAGCAAATATTGAATAGCATGACGAATGGCTCGATCTGGTCGATCCTCCATGTTGTAACTAACAGGAGCAGTTTCCGCAGTTAGGTAGACGTCCATGTGATCTTGGAAGTTCTTACCTACTCCAGGTAAATCATGAACAACCTTGATTCCCAGTTGACGAAGCTCATCTGCCGGACCAATGCCTGACAGAAGTAGCATCTTCGGTGAATTTACCGCTCCACCGGAGAGAATTACTTCCTTGTCAACGTAAGCAACACACTGCTTCTTGCCTTGAATGAACTCCATTCCAACGGCGCGACCATTCTCAACGATTACTCGACTACCTTGTGATCTTGTCAAAATCGTGAGATTTTTCCGTTTTTTTGCAGGATTTAGGAATGCTGTTGCAGAAGATTCACGTCTAACATCACGTTGCGTCACTTGGTAAAAAGTAACACCATCTTGTGACGCACCATTTACATCATCATTATATGGAATTCCCAACTCTTGAAGTGAGCGAACAAATGCTCTGGTCAGTGGATTTGATTGGGTTTGTTGTCCAACCGACATATCTCCACCTATTCCGTGGAATTCATTATTCAATCTTTGATTATCTTCGCTAGCCTTGAAGTGCTTGAGTACACCTTTATAATCCCAGCCCTCATTGCCTTGCCGACCCCATTCTTCGTAATCATTCTTATGTCCACGAATATAGATTTGCGCATTTATTGAAGTTGAGCCGCCTAAAGTTCGGCCTTGTGGATACCACATCTCGCGATTGTTCATCTGTGGTTGTGGGACTGTGCTAAAGCCCCAGTTCACATCAGGAGTGGTTAACTTAGTAAATCCAATAGGAACATGGATCAAAGGGTTCCAATCTTTGCCACCCGCCTCCAGTAATAGCACAGAATTATTTGGGTCCTCGCTTAATCGATTGGCTAGGACACATCCCGCAGCACCGGCTCCTACAATTATGTAGGAGTATCTTCCTTTGTTTTCCATCCTATTTCCTCTCTTTTACTTTTGAAACTAAATTCCCTATTTCCGACCAGTTCTGAGATTCAATTAAATTCTTGGGTGTAATCCAAGAGCCACCAACACAGACGACATTTGGCAGTGCAAGATAATCCAAGTAATTTGAGGCATTAACACCACCTGTCGGACAGAAAGCAATCCCTTGCAAAACTGAAGCAACCGCTTTCAACATCGGGATTCCACCACTCTCTGATGCCGGAAAGAATTTAGCCACCTCAAAGCCCAAATCCATCAACTCCATTGCTTCAGAAACAGTTGCGCAACCAGGTAGGACTGGCACAGGAGCCTCAATGAAGGTCTTTCTTAATTGCGAAGTAGTGCCAGGTGAGACGATAAATTGTGCTCCGGCAGCTAACGCATCTTGGAAATTTGAATGATTTAGCACCGTACCTGCGCCAACTAAAGCGCCATCTACCTCGGAACGAATCTTAGAAATAGCATTTAATGCAGCCTTGGTCCGCAGAGTGATCTCGATTCTAGGCATGCCCTGCTCTACTAGACACTTTGCTAATGGAACTGCAAGAGCTTCAGACTCTATTACTACAACTGGGATCACCGACTGCTTAGCCCAAAAGTCACGATTGGCGTTCATTGTTTGTGACTCCAGGCTCTAAAGGAATCCAATATGAACTTATGATCCTCGTAATGTGGTAGGCCAGAAACAACCAAAACACCCACAACTTTTCCTTGGTTGAGTATTGGAATACCCCCGCCGCAGAAAGCAAGATCTCCTAAATGATTCTTTATTGACAACTTATTTGCAATTTCGCCTTCTATCTGCGCCCGAATGTAAAGCGAAGCATGCCCTGTCGCTAATACAGAATTTACCTTGCGACTTACCCAGTCATCATTCTCTTGGCTAGTGCCTTCAAGGCCAATTTGGTAGATTCGCTGATCTTCATAAAATATGGCTATTACAATTGGTTTGGCAGCTTTAAGGGCTTCGCTTTTCATAAATTCACCAAATGCAATCAATGAATTTCGATTCCATTTGTACTCATTGATCAGTGATTCATCGGCAAGTACCGAATCTGGAGTGAACAAACTCATTTAATTCCTCCTAGATCTGCCACTCGATATGCCTGAGCCGCAATAGTTAGCGCAGGATTTGCACCACCTGAAGATGGAAAGAAAGATGAATCCACGACGAAAAGATTATCCAGATCGTGAGCCTTGCAATATTGATTTAGAACTGACTTCTGGGGGTCATTACCCGCTCGAAGTGTTCCACACATGTGAGAGTTTGTCTCTATACCCGCACTCAGTGTGAAAACAAATGGATAACCTGCTCGCCTTATTAACTTCTTCGTTTCTTTTACGAGATTCTTATGGGCAATGAGATTATTCGGTGTCCAGTGGACAAAAATTTTTCCATCATCTGAAAAAGTGACTTTATTATTCTCATCTGGAAGATCTTCTGATTCGGTATACACATCAATAGAATGGTCTGAAAGCCATTTAAGAAAGAACTTAGGTAGATAAGGCGCAACTGTTTGAAAATGTTGCCATTGCAATCTTCCAAGCATTTGGACATTTCCTAATGGGTATCCATATTTAGATTTTTCATACCAATCATTGAAGGAGATGGTTTTCTGAAATTGGGTGGTATTTCTTTTCCATGGCCTAATTCCAACAACAAATGTCGCATTGTGAACCATCCAATTCTTGCCCACCAAGCCACTTGAATTAGCAAGTCCATTTGGATGTTTATCTGATTTTGAATTAATCAAAATCTTGGGCGAATTGGCAGCTCCCGCAGAAAGGATAAAAAAATCTGCTTCAATCCGAATCTCTGTATTATCTTTTGAGCGACGAGCGATAGCAGCGATCACTTTTCGTCCAGTTTCATCATGGATCAAACGCTCAATCTCAAAACCTTCATATAAATTCGCATTCCCGGTAGCTAAAGCGGGATCAACTCCACAAGTCTCACCATCACTCTTGGCCCCCAACAAACATGGATAGCCATCACACCAGATACACCGCACGCACTTTCCACCCGGTCCATAGTCAACGCCAATAGCCATTGGATAAGGACTAACACCGCTTCTCTTAAGTGACTGCGCAAAATCAGCATTGTTTGGTTCGTGCTCCAAAGCAGGTTTGTCATATTCCGTTGATCTATAAGAGGCAAATGGATCAGCTCCGGCATTTCCATGTACCTTTAAAGCACTCTCCGCCTGTCCATAATATTTCTCAAGATCTGCGTAGCTAAAGGGCCATGCTGGCGAGATTCCCTCTGCCGCTACAGACTCTCTAAAATCCGATTCGGAAAATCTGATCAAACTTGCACCATATAACTTGGTATTTCCACCTACGTAATAATGGACCCCTGGCAAGAATGGTTTGCCATTTCGGTCATACCAAGTTCCTGCATTCTTATAACGATTTTGGACAAAGATTGCACCCGCATCTCGATTCTCTTTCTCTCGCGGCAATCGATATCCTCTTTCAAAAATTGCAACGTTCAATCCTCGTTCTGCGAGTGCCCTAGATATCATTCCGCCGCCCATACCGGAACCAATCACGGCGACCTTACTCTTAATTACTTCAGTCATCGCTCAGTCGCAACCCATTTACCGCCCAAGATTTTATCCAAAGCTTCAATAAAGAAATATTCGCCCCACATCACTGACTCATCAACACCTAATCGTTTTTGTTCGTGATAGCTGCCATGCTTGAGAACGCCCTCCCATTCATCTCCAATTTCGGAGATGAAGCCATCGGCAAAGATGGTTTCTAGAATCTTAAATGCATACTCAGCATATCCTTTGGACTTATTTTCATCCTTGGTCAATTGACTTAATTGCAATAAACCACTCGCCGTTATAACCGCAGCGGAGGATTCGTATTTGGCAAGTGGATTTATTTCTTCCCAATCGTTCGGGCAGACATATTTGTCTCCAGTTCTTAGGATATAGAAATCTGCGGTTCGCTCAGCCGCATCTAGAAAATCAAGATTTCCAGTGAAGGCATAACAGGTTCCAAAACCATAAAGCGCCCAAGCTTGTCCTCGCGCCCATGAAGAATCGTCACGATAACCCTGCTGTGTCGTTTGGCGCAGGAAAACTCCAGTGTCAAGATCAAATATACCTTCGTGAGAGGTCGATCCATCTCCTCTAACCATATATCGTCTTGTTTGATATACATGCGTATCAACCACTTCTTTTAATTTCATATCGTTGGTTTGTTCGGCAGCATAATAAATAATTCCGACATTCATCATGATGTCGATAAATGTGCTGTCTTCAGCTAAGAAAGATCTCAGAAATCTTGACTTGGGATTGAATCTAAGCCCCATGGTCTTTCCTGCTTGAATTAATACTTCATTCAATCTTTCGTCCTTAGTTTCAAGATACCAAGGGCGATATGTTGGCCAGAATGTAAAGCCTAAATCATGTACTTCACGATCGAACTCACGTCCGCTCAATAACTTGGAGTAATGCTCCGCTCTCTCTCGCCAAAAAGTCTGGTCAAGATACTTCGACAAAATCCACATCTGACCACCTAAAAATCCCTCACACCAATTAGTCCAGGACTCTTTGCTGTGTTTCCACTTACCTTTTTCAGAATAAAGTGGAAAATAATCAGGATGGATGGTAATCAGATTTCTAACTTTATCGTCATAAACTGATAAAGCGTACTTTGATTGACTGATTAGAGATTCTGGTATCGAGAAATTGCGATTAATTATCATTATTTGACCCAGTTATTTCTCGGACCAGTGTGAATTGCGATTGTCTTTAACTCAGTGAATTCATCAATTGCATGACGACCCAACTCTCTCCCAATGCCAGATTCCTTGTAGCCGCCAAAGCTCATCTCAGGAAACCCATCCATCCAGCAATTAACCCAAACGGTGCCACTTTTTACTGCTTTACTGAATTGAATAGCCGAGTCAATATTTTGTGTCCAAATTCCAGAAGAGAGGCCGAACAGGGTGGAATTTGCGATTTCAATCGCCTGCTCGAGAGTCTCAAATTCGATAATAGAGAGAACGGGACCAAAGATTTCTTCTTTTGCAATCGACATCTCTGGTTTGACTTCGGAAAATATGGTGGGCTCAAAGTACCGACCCTGGTTTGTTTTGCGTTGGGTGCCACCCAAAAGCAGCTTCGCTCCTGAGGCTTGACCTTCGCTAACGTATCGCTTGATTGTCTCAAGTTGAGCTTCGCTTGCTATTGATCCGACTAAAACGTCTCCATCTAATGGATCGCCCATTTTTACTTGCATAGCTTTTTCATGGACTTTGGCTATTAAAGTTTGAGCAATTTCTCTCTGCACAAGCACGCGGCTACCAGAATTGCAGCACTCACCTTGATTGAAATAAACACCAAAAACTATGGCATCTACAGCTTTTTCCAAATCAGCATCATTCATGACAATTTGTGGATTCTTGCCACCAAGCTCAAGTTCGACTTTTTTGAGGGTTTGCGATGCTGCGGCCATTACCTTCTTGCCTACCTCTGTCGAGCCAGTGAAAGTGACCATATCTACATCATGATGTGCAGCAATTTCGGCTCCCACATCTCCATGGCCAGTAACTACATTGACCACGCCTTTTGGAATTCCAGCCTGCTGAATGAATTCGGCCAATTTCAAAGTTGTACCTGGGGTCAATTGGCTTGGCTTAACAACCGCTGTGCAACCTACTGCAAGAGCAAATGGAAGTTTCTGACTTACTATCAATAACGGGAAATTCCACGGAGTTATCACCCCAACTACTCCTATTGGCTCCTTAATAATGATGCCCAGATAATTCTCTCCAATTGCATTGTGTGAATCTCCATATGAATGCTGTGACAAGGTCGCTGCGTAATACCAAAGTCCAACGGTGCCCTCGACCTCGCCTATTGCTTGTGCGATTGGCTTTCCGCTTTCTAGCGCCTCAATCAGCGCTAACTCTTCCTTGTGCTGATCGATTAATTCCGCAACTTTCCTAATAGCTTTTGCCCGTTCCGCACCGGACAATCGTGGCCAAGGGCCTTTATCAAATGCCACACGAGCCGCTTGGATCGCAGCTCTTGTGTCCACTTGCGCACCTAATGGGTATGTGCCGATAACTTCATCATGCGAGGGACTAACTCTCTCGAAACGCTCCTTGGAATTTGCTTCAATGAATTCGCCATTAATAAACATTTGATAATCGCGTTGACTTACCTTAATTGCCATTATTCCCCCTTGAAGTTGCTGCTTCTTTTTTCTTTAAATGCCGCAACTCCTTCTTTGAAATCCTTTGTTGAATGTGAGATAGCACCACCCAAAGACTCAAGTAATGTGCCATTTTGGTTATTTTGAAAAGCGTTAATAATCTGCTTGGAAATTCGTTGTGCGATAGGTGATGACTTTGACATCTGAGATATCAGGTTATCTACTTCTGTGCTCAGATTTGAGTATTCGCAAGTTTTATTTATGATGCCCCAAGTTTTTGCTTGTTCGGCCGAAATTGATTCTCCAGTTAGAATCATCTCTTTTGCCCTCGACAATCCAATGATTTCTACTAGCCTTTTAAAACCATTCCAACCCGGCATGGTGCCAACGCGATTCTCCGGAAAACCTAACCTGGCATCTGACCGAGAAATTCTCAAATCACATGAGAGGGCAAGCTCTAATCCACCGCCAAAAACATCTCCATTAATTTGTGCGATGGTAATTTGTGGCAGATCAAAAAGTCTCTGAAAAATACGATGTCCCTCAGGTACCCAGTTTTCTCGTACGGCAGCTGCATCGTATTCAGCAAAAGTATTGAGATCGGCTCCCGTACAGAAAGCCTTATCGCCAGAACCTGTGATTACCACAAACTGAATGTTTTTTTTCTGCCTTATCTCAATCAACGCTTCTTCAAATAAAAGCAACATTTCCGGTGTCAGACTATTTCTCTTCTCAGGCCTTGCAATTTCGATTTTCGCAATATTTCCTTGAAAAGAAGTCATTATGTTTTGGCTCATAGTTTGACTCCCATATTTTGATAAATATCAAGGTCCATCGTCTTTAGATTAGGCGACACGTTTAATTTAAATTGAGCCTTGGATAAGACATCCTTGTTCAAATCGATTCCCGGTGCAATCTCAGTCACGGTCAGGCCATCAGAAAGTAATTCGATAACACATCTTTCAGTTACATATATGGCTCTTTGCCCATTTTTCTTGGCACGATTTCCACTAAAAGTTATTTGAGATACTTGCGATACAAATTTAGAAATCTCTCCATCTTTGACAATGTTTATACCATTGGAGTCAACATGAATTTCTTTCTTCCCCGCAGTGAAATAGCCACTGAACACCACCACTGGTGCGCTTGAGGTAATGTCAGCAAATCCACCCACGCCTGCTGTCACGTGAACTCTTCCCGGTAAATCTGAAACATTCACGTTTCCTGATTGATCTACTTCCAAGAATGAGAGCATTGCTGCATTAAATCCAGCGCCTTGAAGTAGGGTGAATTGGTCGGCGCTCTGCATAATCGCATCTGGATTAGCGGCGCATCCAAATGCAAATCCTGTTAATGGAATGCCACCGACAGCCCCTTGTTCGATTACCCAAGAAATCTCATAATTCGGATAATTCTCGCGCATCACTTGCGGCACAACAGCTGAAATGCCAAATCCTAAATTCACAATCCAATGATCTTTGATCTCCTTTGCGGCACGACGAGCTATAACTGTCTCAAGATTCAAATCAAGTGGAGTTGTATCCTCTAGATCTTCTACATGCTCACCCGAAAGCGCTGGGTCAAAAAGAGTTTGAGTAGTTTGTAATTGGTTTGGATCAAGAACTAGGTAGTCCACCAAAATCCCTGGAACGCGAACATGTTTAGGGTCCAAAGTTCCCGAAGGCACAATCCGCTTTACTTGTGCAATCACAACACCACCATTGTTATGTGCGGCATAAGCCTGATCTAGGGCACCTAGAGGCGATCCCTCATGCTCATAAGTCAGATTTCCATATTCATCCGCTGTAGTTGCTCGAATAATCGCAACATTTGGTTTGATTGCAGGATAGAAAAGCCACTCCTCGCCATCTCTCTGTTCATAGCGCACTAAATCCCTTGGGGTTTTTGTATTTAACGCACCGCCACTTAGCCGTGGGTCTATAAATGTCTCTAACCCAACCTTTGTGAACACCCCCGGCTGCTTCGCTGCGCCAGCACGGTGCATCTGGAATAACACGCCACTTGGTAAGTTGTAGCCATCTATTTTCTCATTTGCTATGTATTGCCTTATTAACGGTGGCTCAAAAGAAGATGGGCCACTCGGATAAGAGCCGGCGATAATGGACTTGATTAATCCCTCTTTACAGATATGGTCAATGCCTTTGACGCCATACATATCTCCAGCCGCTATGGGACTGATAAAAGTTAGATTCTTTGGTGAACTATTCGCCTCGAAATAAGCTCCCAGTCCTTGCAATGTCAGATCTGGGCAACCCAGTGCCGATGAGGAAGAAATAGTAACCACCGCATTATCAGGTATTACACTCCCTACTTCATTGGGTGTAAGTTGAATTTTCTTATTTTGCGCCATTATTGTTTTTCTGCCTTCGCTACCTTCTCGGACTGAATCGAATCTAAAATCATCAATGCACCCTCAAGTGATGCAATTCCGTCTTCACCAGATGCATATGGTTTTCCAGTTAAGAATTGGCGAATAGTTTTTACGTACAAATCTTCCTGATCCTCAACCGGAATTTCACGAAGACCATTCTCGTCCTGAAAGAAAACTTTACCCACTGGATCTTGCGTCATTGCATTACGAATAACTACCGAACCCTTACTACCAAATACTTCAAGGTTTGTTTGATTAAATGGAATCGCAAAAGATTCAAAAGAAGTTGCAATCACACCATTTTCAAATTGAAATGTGCATACCGAGGTATCTTCAATTTCGTGGTTTCCAAGTCCATATGAGCCACTAAAGCCCACCGCCTTAACAATATTGCTTCCAAGCAGATGACGAAGTGCATCCACATCATGAACCACGATGTCCAAAATCACGCCAGCGCCCGCATCTTTGGAGGTTAATCTCCAGCCACGTAGCCGTTCCGGTAGTGAAACTCCGTGATTGATTCGAACACTCACCAATTCGCCAAGCTTGCCTTCAGCAATAAGTTTTCTTACTAATTGATGTGAACCTGAAGTGCGGATATGGTGGTTTGTTGCAAAAGTAACTCCTTTGGTCTTAGCCGCAGCAACCATTTTTCGCGCTTCATCAAGATTGGTTGCTATTGGCTTCTCACAGAGTATTTGCTTACCTTTTTCAATAGCAGCCATAGCTTGGGAAAAATGCTTTTCATTGGTTGAGGAAATATAAACCGCATCAATATCTGCATCTAAGAGCTCTTGTAAACTCTTAGCTACCCTAGGAATACTATTTTTCGTAGCGTAAGTTTCGGCCCACAATTGATTGTTAGATACCACAATCGAAACTTCTTGATTATTCTTACGAAGTGCCGGAATTACCCTAGTTTCGGCGATATCACTCGCCCCGATTAAGCCCCATTTCATTTTTGTACTCCTGAACTATTGCAACCGCAACTTTCTCTTGTTACCAAATGGTTTTGCATCGAAAAAACGGCCATATTTTCGTCATCGAATTCCGAAGATGATTTGACAAGAAACTTAGCGGCTGCTTGACCAATCTGTCTTGGGGAATTTGATATCGTTGTAAGCGCTGGAATCAAATACTTAGAACTCTCAATATCATCTATGCCGATAACTGGAACATCTTTCCCGACTGAAATCCCCAAATCGCGTAGCGCCGCAATGACTCCAGTGGCAGTGATGTCGTTATAAGCCAAGATGCCAATTTCAGTTTGGCGGCTCTGAAATGCCTCTTTGGTTGCAATGTAGCCCCCAGCTTGAGTTGGTGTCGCTTCATGGAAAGTCACAGCTTTTGAAGGTATACCGCGCTTTTTAGCTGCACTCAACATTCCAGACTTGCGCTCCTGGAATGGAGCACTTTCCGATCTGCCGCCAATCATCATTAACTTTCTCGCACCGTGAGAAATTAAATGCTCAGTGGCAAGATAGGCCGCATTCTGGCTATCTGCCCCAAAATATGGAAAGTTCACACCGTTAAAGCGACGCGTCAAAAAAAGAATTTGGAAATTATGAGCCTGCAAAGATTTTAACCATTCAGGGTTTGTGCCGTATGCCGGCACCAACATGACTCCATCAACTCGGGCTTCAATCATCAAATTCATCAGCCGTTCTTGAACCAAGGGATCCTCTTCGTGTTGGCCCAAAACCAAAGACTTGTTTTGCCCGCTGATTTGCTGATCGACACCGGTGACAACTTCAGCAAAGTAAGGATTACTTATTGAACTAACAATCAAGCCAAAATTTCCCGTTTTGGAACCGCGCAATGAGGCTGCCGCACGATTATAGATATAACCCAATTTCTTGGCAGATTGCTTCACCTTTTCACGAGTCTCATCAGCGACTAATGGGCTATCTTGCAAAACAAGTGAGACAGTCGAACGCGATACACCAGAGTCTTGAGCGATATCTCTAATAGTTACTGTGCTTGGCATAGAGGCGTTTAGTTTTTGGTTCGTTCCAAAAACCTATTTCATTAACCCCCTTTTATCCTGCGTCATTGATTTACTTCACGGAACCTGCAGTTAAGCCTTGAATATAAAAACGACTCAGCATCGTATAAGCCAAAATTGTCGGAAGCGCTGTAATTAATGCGCCTGCCATCAAAACGTTCCAATCGACAGTTTGGGTTCCAGAGAGATTGTTTAGTGCTGCCGTTACGGGTTGTTTTGACGGATCTGGAATCGTAACAATTCCAAATAAGAAGTCGTTCCAAATATTAGTCAACTGCAAGATACCAGCTACCACAAAACCAGGAATTGAAAGAGGTAGTACTACGCGGAAATAGATCTTATAGAAACCAGCTCCATCAATTTGGGCAGCTTCTACCAGCGCTTTAGGTATAGAAACGTAGAAATTTCTGAACATAAGCGAGGTCATTGGTATTCCATAAACTATATGAACAAGCGTCAATCCAGGAATCGTGTTATATAAATTAATAAATTGTAGAAATTTAACTAATGGAATCAGGATTGTTTGGTACGGGATAAACATTCCGACGAGCATTAAGGTGAAGAGCGTATTGCTCATCTTGAATGTGTGTTTTGAGAGTATGTAGCCATTTATTGAACCAATCAAGCAGGAAATTACAACTGCTGGAACCACCATAAGCACAGAGGATAAAAAGTTAGCATTTAGACTCTCCCATGCGGTTACTAGTCCATTTAGCGACCAACTGCTTGGTAATTTCCACATAGTCGATACATCTGCGTCTTTTGAGGACTTTAGTGATGCAGAGAGGACGATGTAAAAAGGTGCAATAAAAATTGTTGAAGTTAATGAGAGTAAAACCAATTGGATTCTGCGCGAACGTTTGCTAGGGCCAACCGTGGTGAGAGCGGAGCTACTCATAATTCGGCCTTCTGTCTATTATTTCTGATCAGATATGGAATTACGATTATGCAAACCAAGACGAGCATGACAATTGATGCAGCAGCACCTAATGGGTATCGAAGCGCTTTGTACATTGTTTCGTATACGAAAATTCCTGGCATGTCAGTTGCAAACCCAACACCACTTCCAGACATCGCGTAAATCAGATCAAATATCTTTAACGCGGTATGAGTCAAAATTACGATTGAAGTAACGGCCATTGGCATCAGAAGTGGTAAGGCGATTCTTCTGGTGTAGGTATATCCCGAAGCACGGTCAATCGCCGCAGCTTCTCGTAGTTCATGTGGAATTGCAGCTAAACCTGCCAAGAACATGGACATTGCAAAGCCACAAAGTTGCCAAGAGGCAGCGAAGATGACGGGTAACAGCGCCATTGGAATTCCCATTTGTGCGCCGAGAATGTTGCCACCCGGAATAATTTTTTCGAGTAAAGAGTTTAAATTTCCTACAGTGTCAGCGGAAGTAGTCCAGCCAGGCTGTAAAGGTGTACCGAAGGCTTTCTCGTAAAGACCGCTAATCCCGCTGTACTGAAGCAGAAGATTGGCACCTGAAATAGGGTTGAATATCCAACGCCAGACCACTCCAGTCACGATAAATGAGACTGCGTAAGGCATTAGAAATAGATTTCGGAAAAACACTTGAGAACGGCGCATGTTGCTCACGCCAATTGCCAGCAAGAAACCAGCGCCAACAGATAAAGCCAAAAATAGTACTGTGAAAATAATGGTATTTCTGATATCGGATTGAAATCTGGTACTAACTGCTAATTGCCTGAAGTTTTCGTACCAAGGTGATGTGACTGCAAAGTTTTGGACTGCTGGTTGCCAGTTATCGCTTATCGCTATTCGTATCGTGTAGCTGATAAAAACATACACAAATATAAAGACGATTATGAAAGAGGGGAGAATGGTCAGGAACGCAGGATTTAATTTCCATTTCCTAGATCGCATGACTCTCCCTTAGAGATAAATTTTTAAATTTAGTTTTGATTAAGTCCTGGGGCTGACTTTGAAACGCCAGCCCCAGAACTAATCTATTTTTCTTGCTTTTTACTTTGCTTACTTAGCAGATGCAATTGCATCATCCATGGTCTTACCGAATGCTGCTGCGTCCTGGTTCGCTTGTAGAACCGTGACTGCGTCAGCATAAGCCTGACCGATAGATGCCGCTACGTTTGCCTGGCCATGTACTAGAGAAGCAACCTTTGTTCCCTTTGCTAGGACGCTGGCTGCACCTTGCTGATACTTACCAAGAGTTGCGGTTTTCACATCTGAACGGACAGGTGAAGAACCCTTCAACTTGTTAAACGCAAGCTGAACCTTTGGATCCATAACAGCCTTCAAGAACTCTTCAGCTGCCTTTGGATTCTTGGCATTCTTACCAATAACGAATGAGTCTGTAACGGTTACGAAGGTATTGGAGTCGCCGATGACTGTGTAGCCAAAGTCAACGCCATCCTTCTTGCCTTGCTTAACTAGAAGCTCGCCGTATGCCCAATCACCCATAACCATCATGGCGCACTTGTCTTGAGCAAGCGCAGCAACTGCACCAGTCCAGTCAAGCGCCTTGTGATCTGTGTTAGTCCAGGTCATAGCGGTGTTGAAGTGATCAACTACTGTCTTAACTGAAGCTGATGACCACTTTAGCTTTCCACTTAGAAGATCATTCCATGCCTTACCACCAAGCTCGCCGACGATCATTTCCTCTAGAAGCTGTGCAGCTGTCCAGATGTCCTTATCGCCTAAGCAAATTGGAGCTACGCCGGTAGCTTTGATCTTTCCTGCGGCTGCTGAGAATTGTGCCCATGAAGTAGATGCGCCCAAGCTAACGCCTGCAGCCTTTACCAACTTCTGGTTGTACCAAAGTACGTTCGCACGGTGTACACCAGTTGCAACAGAGTAAACCTTGCCACCGAAGGTAATTGAATCAATCAATTCCTTTGGTACAACTTTGTTCCAGCCCTGTGACTTGTATAGCGCGGTCTGATCCTTCAATACATTCTGATCAACATAACCTTTTAGTTCTCCACCTGGGTGGGTCTGCCAGGTCTCTGGAGTGTTATTAGCAGCTAAACGAGTTGCAAGAACTTGCTTAGCATTTGTTCCTGCACCTCCTGCAACTGCGGCATTAACAATTTGCAATTTCGGATTAGCTTTTTGTAGTGAATCCAAGATTGCCTTGAGTGCAGCGCTTTCAGATCCAGAGGTCCACCATGAGAAGACCTCGATCTTTCCAGTCGCTCCAGCAGCGTTAGCAACTCCTGAGCCTGAAATGCCAAGGGCAAATGCGGCGGCAGAGGCTATGGCCACGACTGCTTTTTTATTTCGGAGCATCTATTCTCCTAACCTTTCTATTGATGAGCGTGGGGGTGGATTGTTTCGCTCTTTTTGGAACGTTCTAAATCTCACCTAGGTGAACCTAAACACAGAGAGGCGAGATAGGCAAGAGGTTTTTTCGCTGATTTTGCGAGGCGCAGATACCTCTTTTATTCATTATTTATCCATTATTTATCCGGGCCTGGCTTAAACCTGGCCTCTATCCGGATTTTCTCGGGCCGCTCGGATGAGTTGAGAGGCCCGAGTTAAATTCGCCAAGTTACTCACAACTGACTGAAAATCACGTTGCCCAAAGGGAGAATTTTGATAATCACATCACGATAACTAAGGTTCTCTCGATTCAACACACCTCGCGGGAGTGGTGAAACGGCAGACACGCAGGTCTTAGGAACCTGTGCCTTACGGC
>CAZZLH010000012.1:32124-33202 GCA_964654815.1 uncultured Actinomycetes bacterium | reverse complement strand
AGGAAACAGGTAAAAGGATAGAGATGACAATCCAAACAGCACCCGGCGACATTCGTGTAGCCATCGTTGGTATCGGAAATTGTGCCAACTCACTTGTTCAAGGCGTGGAGTACTACAAGAACGCTGCAGTTGATCAAGAGATCCCAGGTCTGATGCATGCAGTTGTTGGTGGTTACCACATCAGCAATGTGAAGTTTGTTGCAGCATACGATGTAGATGCCAAGAAGGTCGGGTTAGATCTTGCTGATGCCATCTGGGCATCTGAGAACAACACCATCAAGTTCTGCAACGTGCCAAAGGCCGGGGTAGTAGTTGAGCGTGGCCAAACCCTTGATGGGCTTGGACGTTACTATCGCGAGACCATTCAAGAGTCCAAAGAGCCTGCGGTTGATGTCGTCGCATCTCTAAAGGCGCATAAAGTCGATGTACTGATCTGCTATTTGCCAGTTGGCTCTGAAGAGGCTGCCAAGTTCTATGCGCAATGTGCAATTGATGCTGGCTGCGCCTTCGTGAATGCGCTTCCCGTATTTATCGCCTCTGATCCCGTTTGGGCCGAGAAGTTCACCAAGGCTGGCATTCCTATCGTGGGCGATGACATCAAGTCACAGGTAGGCGCGACCATTACCCACCGCATCATGACCAAACTCTTCCAGGATCGTGGTGTGCATGTAGATCGCACTTATCAGTTAAATGTTGGCGGAAATATGGATTTCATGAACATGCTCGAACGTGATCGTTTGGAATCTAAGAAGATCTCCAAGACCAACTCTGTGACCTCTCAGTTGGATTACGACATGGGAGATCGCAATGTACATATTGGTCCATCGGATTACATCCCTTGGCTAGATGATCGTAAGTGGGCCTATGTCCGCATGGAAGGTCGCGCCTTTGGCGATGTGCCACTAAATCTTGAATACAAGTTAGAGGTTTGGGATTCACCCAACTCGGCTGGCGTGATTATCGATGCGCTTCGCTGCGCCAAGTTGGGCCTTGATCGAAAGATCGGCGGACCATTGCTCTCACCATCTTCATACTTCATGAAGACCCCACCAACTCAATACACCGATGAAGCAGCTCG
>CAZZLH010000012.1:14430-32024 GCA_964654815.1 uncultured Actinomycetes bacterium | reverse complement strand
GCTAAATCGTCGCACTATCGTCAGTGCGACGAAGGTGTAGATAGCCAGCGAAAGTCAGTAGCAGCATTACGATGCCACCTATTAGCGCAACTCCCGAAGCGATCTGTGCAATCTGACCTAATTGCCAGAATGCGAATGAGAAACCAAGTAGCCCCTTAAGCGTCTCTCCCATAAATAGAGTTTGGCGCTGACCCATTAATTGCGCAGCCTCTGCAGCCAATGCAGTATCAGATGGATTTGCCTGTGCCTTGGCATTTGCTGCTAAAGCGGCACCGCTTACCTCAGAATAGGTCTTGCCACCGGCGATACCTTTGACGTGCACACCAATGTAGTGATCTGCATAGGTTCTAGCTTGTTCGCCTGTGGTTAGCTGCATGCCAGCAAATTTCTCTACCTCTGTCTTGTCAGCAGCTGGTAGCGCCTTTATTGCTTCGCTATCGGCTGCCGGAAACATGATCTTCTGTGCCGACAAGTTATCCCTTACATTCTTATCAGCGAATGAATAGCCCCAGTTCAGTAGAGCTGACGTAACAAATAAGAACACGGTCAGACCCAACCCCATGGTGGTGACTATCTTGTCGTATGTCCGACGTTTCATGATTCTCTCCTAAATCATCTAGAGCAACTAGTTCTGGGACCAGTGAGGAATCCATAAACCAGCTGATTCACGCTATGTGAACGATTTGAGTATTGATTGGCAATATCAAATCCAAATCAAAGGAGTCAGTGTTTTTGCTAGCAATACTCAGGCTATGATGGCGGTTATGGCCGAGATAATGACGATGCTTGAGAGCCAAGTGCTTAGCATCTCCCTCAATCGCCCTGAGAAGATGAATGCGATTAACCGGGCTATGTATGGGCAATTGGTCGATGAGTTAAAGAGCGCAGACCAGGAGTTTGGCGTTAGAGCAGTGGTAATCACCAGCGAGGGAGAGCATTTCACCGCTGGAAATGACATTTCCGATTTCTTAGAGCACCCACCTACCTCAGAGGATTCGAAGGTCGCAGAGTTTCTAGCTGCGATACATAATTTCTCAAAGCCATTGATCGCGGCGGTAAAGGGCAATGCAGTTGGTGTGGGCACCACGATGCTCTTACATTGCGACATCGTCATCGCGGCCGAGAACGCAAAATTTTCGATGCCCTTTACCTCCTTAGGTTTGGTTCCCGAGGCTGGCTCAAGCCTGCTATTTCCCAGAATGGTGGGGCACCATCGAGCGGCAGAGATCTTTCTAACTGGTGATAGCTTTGATGCAGATTATGCAGAAGAGATCGGGTTAGTTAATTATGTTTCAACCGATCCTTACGCCAAAGCCCATGAGATGGCAGTAAAAATCGCCCAACAACCACCACAAGCGGTGATTAATACCAAGGCGCTCATGAAGGCCCATGTTCATGATTCAGTGGCCGCAGTCATGAAGGCGGAGTTTGAGATCTTCTCCTTGGCATTGCAATCCGATGAGGCGCGTAATGCTTTTCTGCAATTTCTAAATCGAAAGCGAGATAGTTAATGTCTACCGGCAATTCAGCTAGTAATTTAAAAGGTAAGCGAGTTTTCATCACTGGTGGCTCAAGAGGCATCGGCCTATCTATCGCCAATCGAATCGCGAAAGATGGCGCATTAATCGCCATCGCCGCTAAAACCGCAGATCCAAATCCCAAATTGCCCGGAACCATCTTTTCGGCGGCAAAAGAGATAGAGGCCGCCGGTGGTACCGCGCTGCCGTTAGTAACTGATATCCGTGATGAAAATGCCCTGGCAGCGTCAATAAATGAGGCGGCAGAGAAATTTGGTGGCTTAGACATTTTGATCAACAATGCTTCAGCAATAAATCTGACTAAAACCTTAGATACGCCAGCCAAGCGCTTTGATTTGATGTTTGATGTAAATGTTCGGGGCACATTCCTAGCTTCACAAGCAGCAATTCCACACCTGCTAAAGGGCAGTAACCCACATATCTTGACCCTTTCACCACCGCTAAATATGAAAGAGAAGTGGTTTAAGAACCATGTCGCCTACACCATGTCTAAGTATGGAATGAGTATGTGCGTACTCGGAATGTCAGGTGAATTCAAACGGGATGGGATAGCAGTGAATGCACTCTGGCCCGCGACTGCAATCAAAACAGCGGCGTTACAGATGATTCCGGGGGTCGATACTGATTACTGCCGAACTCCAGAGATCATGGCTGATGCCGCTTATGAGATCCTGATCCGAGATGCCAAGACCACGACGGGTAATTTCTTCGTAGATGAAGAGGTGTTACGTGAATCTGGGGTCACTGATTTCGAACAATATTCGGTCATTCCTGGGACAAAAGATTTTATAAAGGACTTTTTCCTCGACTGATAGCCAAGTAAAAGAGCTTTAATTCAACCCTTTAAGTTAAAATCAAAGTATGTCTAATAAGCCAGAATTAACGCTGGAATTAAATAGCGTTGAGCCTATCCAAAGCTCCGAGTTGCACGGCAGCGCTCGGGATCTCTTCTGGCCTTGGTGTGGTGCAAATGTCTCGGTCTTAGCGATCTCTTATGGAGCCTTCTTCTTGGGATTTGGTATCAATTTCTGGCAGGCAACTTTGGCGGCAGTAATTGGCACCGTGCTCTCTTTTCTTTTAGTCGGCGTCAGCTCCTTGGCTGGCAAACAATCAAATGTCCCGACCATGGTGCGAAGTCGTGCAATCTTCGGCACTAAAGGAAATCTCTGGCCCGGTTTTCTCTCATATTTAGTCTTTGTCGGATGGGAGACTGTGCTTGTCTCCATCGCAACTTTGGCAACCGGAACTATCTTTGATCGCTTGGGATCACTTGGACGTAGCGCTTCGTTATCGCTTGGTTTTCTGGTCGCTGTCTCCCTCACCATTATTGGGGGCGTACTTGGATACAAAGTAATTATGCAAATGCAACGATGGATCTCACTAATTACCTTGGTGGCTACCGCCTGTTTTATGGCGCTGACATTAAATGACATAAATTGGAGCGCGCTGACTTCTGCTAAAGCGGGAGGAATTGCCGCACTTATTGGTGCAGTGGTATTTGGTATGACTGGTATTGGTCTTGGGTGGGTAAATGCTGCGGCTGACTACTCCAGATATTTACCGCGTAGCGTTAACGATGGCGCGGTAGTTGGTTGGACCATATTTGGCGCTTCGTTGGCCCCGATAGTGATGGTCATTTACGGAGCCGCTCTGGCAGGTAGCTCTAAAGATCTCTCGGAGCAGGTTGCGCTTGATCCAATAGGAGCGCTCACCAATATTTTGCCGACCTGGTTCCTCTTTCTCTTTGCCTTAATTGCCATCCTTGGGTTAATTGGAGGCGCAATCCTAGATCTCTACTCATCAGGATTAACTCTTGTAGCACTTGGCGTACCTATCAAGCGACATCAAGCAGCCAGTATTGATGCGGTAATCATGTTGCTTGGCACGATTTACATTGTCTGGCTAAGCGATGATTTTCTTGGTCCATTTCAAGGATTCTTAATTACCATCGGAGTGCCGCTTGCTGCATGGTCTGCCATATTCGTTGCAGATGTCTTGTTTCGAAAGAGCGTGCAGGTGGATGAGCTTTATGCGAAGCAATCCATTTATGGTCCAGCAAATTGGCGCGCCATCTATCTTCATTTAATCGCAACTGCTGTGGGTTTTGGATTTGTAACAAATACCTCCTCAAGTTGGCTCGGATGGCAGGGATATTTCATGGACTCAATCGGTGGCAAAACGGGGCAATGGGCCTATGCCAATTTAGGCGTGCTCTTTGCTTTGATTATTGGATTCCTTGGGCAGTGGTTCTTCTTAACTCGTAAATTGCAAACTCAAACTAACTAAGCAGGAGATGTCGTAGACTCTTCATGTGCTGCAAAAAATCGTTGGGAACATAGTCTCACCAGATCCCACGGTTCGAAAATTAACGCTAGCTAATTTCATCACCACCTTCGGTAATGGGATGTTCCATACTGTTGGAATCATTTACTTCTCATTTGTGGTCGGATTTGGAGCCCATAAAGTCGCCTTAGCATTTACGATCGGCGCGGCTCTCTCTTTAGCCGTGTCTGTACCAGCTGGCCATTTGGCTGACTTGATATCGCCCAAAATAATCTCGATCATCAGTTTCACGCTTCAAGGATTGATCTTGGGAGCCCAGATCTTCACTAAAACTTGGTCGATCTTTGTATTACTCGTAACGTTGGAATGTTTGGTAGAGAGATTTGGCCAGAACGCTCGTATGGCTTACATCTCTCAGGTGGGCGAAGGGCAGAAGCGTGTGGAAGCGCGAGCTTATATGCGCGCCGTAACCAACCTTGGCATCGGAATGGGCACTTTGGTTGCCGGGATAGCGTTAGCGATAAATACTGCATTCGCGTACAAGACTTTGATCGCGATTGACGCACTCACCTTCCTTTTGGCCGCTATCGCATATAACAAGGTGCCAGCTTTAACACCTAAATTGAACCAGAGTGAGAGATTTGATTGGTCGGTCCTAAAAGATCGGCGATATCTAATAGCGACCTTGCTAAATGGCTGTTTCACCATCAATTTCTTGGTCCAAAATGTAGCGATACCGGTATGGGTAGTTCAGGAGACCAACGCGCCACGCTGGATGATCTCCTTCATTATGTTGCTTAACACGATTGCCATTGTGCTCTTTCAAGTAAGTTCAAGTAGAAAAGCTACGGATTTAAATCAGGCGGTTCGTCTTTTTCAAAAGGCCTCCTTTTACATTGCGGTAGCTTCATTGATATATGCCATGTCACATGGTGTGAATGCGATTGCTGCATCACTGCTCATGCTCATCGGTATGGTGGTTCATGTTGCCGGCGAGTTGGCTGGTTCCAATGCCGTATGGATGATTGCTATGGAACTTGCTGATCAGAGGCGCCAAGGCGCCTATCAGGGAATTTGGGCGATGGGTATTGATCTAACGAACATGATCGGTCCATCACTTCTGGTGGCTTTGGTAATTGGTATCGGCCAGTTTGGCTGGGTGATTTTGGCGCTCTGGTTTGTGATTGTGGGAATTGCGATGCGAATTCACCTACGTAGTTTTGTAACTGCTAATCTGTGATTTAGATAATTCAAATCACTTGGTTCTTATCAACCTTGCACCTATCGCGATAGTAAATGCCAGCGCTGCGGGAATTAGCATCGCCCAACGCAGACTAATCGCATCTGCCACAAAACCAATCGTGGGTGGTGCGCCTAAGAAACCAAAGTAAGAGATTCCAGTAACCAGCGCTACACCTTCAGATGGCGCAATCCTTCCGGCATATCGCTCTCTGGCAATCGATGCGCCGGCGCTAAATACCGCGGGAATTACCACTGACATACCTGCTCCGATCGCTAGCCAGGCGAAGATCTGACTATAGATATTTCCAATCAAGATTCCTATGGTTAGTCCGGTTCCGGTGATCAATCCGGCCCAAACTAAGATCTTGTATGTGCCAAAACGCTCCAACAGATAGTCGCCTGAGAAGCGACCAGCCACCATCGCAATATTGAAGAAGATGTAGGGCAGTGTCGCCATAAATGGGGAGGCGCCAAAGGTCTCACGCGCCAAGATTCCGCCCCAATCACCGGCTGCCCCTTCATTTACCGCGCTGGCAAGTCCAAGTAGGCCCACTAGAAAGAAAATTGCTGGCTTTCTCTGGCGTTTATGTTTTTCAATAATATGTCGATCAATATCAGCTGGCAGCCAGTACTTTCTAACGGCCAGCGCCATGGTCAGGAATATGACTAACAAGATAAAACATTGAGTTCTGATGGTTACCTCGAATTGCGAAAAGATTCCACCGCTAAATCCGCCAAGTAGTGCACCTACGCTAAAAATGGCGTGAAATCCGCTCATCAATCTGCGCTTAGTCTCATGCTCCAAAGTGGAGGCATGGGTATTCATGGCCACGTCCTGTATGGTGATTAAGGATCCCCAGATAAATAGCGCGAGACCAAGAAAAATTATGGAATTAGCAAGGCCAACAGGTATCAATGCTAGAGCTGCTGCAATGGAGCCCCAGAAAGCGATGGGGCTGGACCCATGTTTTGCATTTAGTTTTCCCGCAAACAAGAGCGCAAATAACACACCAAAGGAGGAGCAGAAGAGCAACTTGCCAACTTCGCTACCACTTAATTCATATCGAAGTTTTATATCCGGCAATCGCGCAATCAACGCCCCAACCGTAAAGCCATTGGTGATGAATGCCGCGCGCACTGCGATTTTGGCTCTTTGCACTTGGAAACCTTAGCGGAGTGAAAAAAAGAACCCCACCATTTCTGATGGGGTTCTGCCAAAAAGAGGCAAGTTTTAGATGTCGTAATACAACTCAAACTCAGCTGGGTGCGGACGAAGGCGAACGTAGTCAACCTCTTCCTTACGCTTCCAAGTTATCCAGGTATCAATTAGATCATCGGTAAATACGCCACCCTTAGTCAAGAAGGCATGATCTGCCTCTAGATTATTGAGCACCGCATCTAGCGAACCAGGGACTTGTGGGATTGATTTGGCCTCATCGCCTTCCAATTCATAAATATCCTTATCAACTGGCGCTGGTGGCTCGATCTTGTTCTGGATGCCATCGATACCTGCCATCAACATCGCAGCGAATGCTAGATATGGATTTGATGATGGATCTGGGCAACGGAACTCGATGCGCTTGGCCTTTGGATTCGAACCAGTGATTGGGATACGGATACATGCAGAACGGTTACGAGCTGAGTATGCAAGATTTACTGGCGCTTCATAGCCTGGTACCAAACGGCGATAAGAGTTAACCGTTGGGTTTGTGAAGGCAAGAAGTGAAGGCGCATGCTTTAGCAGACCGCCGATATACCAACGTGCCATGTCTGATAGATCTCCGTAATTGCCCGCCTCGAAGAAGAGCGGCTTGCCATCTTTCCAAAGTGATTGGTGAACGTGCATACCGGAACCATTGTCACCAAAGAGCGGCTTTGGCATAAAGGTTGCAGTCTTGCCAGCCTGCCATGCCGTGTTCTTAACAATGTACTTGAATTTCATGATGTCATCGCCTGCATGTTCGACATCGCTGAACTTGTAGTTGATCTCCATCTGTCCGGCAGTGCCGACCTCATGGTGTGAACGCTCGACCGTTAGGCCAACACGCTCCAAGTTCATGACGATTTCATCGCGCAGATCGGCGAATTGATCGGTCGGGGAAACTGGGAAATATCCGCCTTTGATTCGAGTGCGATATCCGCGTGAAGGTGTGCCATCGGCATCAAACTCTTCACCGATATTCCACCAGCCCTCATATGAATCAATGTGGTGATAAGACTCGTTCATACCGGTCTTGAAGCGGATGGCGTCGAAGATATAGAACTCAGCCTCAGGAGCGAAGAAAGCCTGATCTGCAATACCAGTGGACTTCAAATATTGAACCGCTTTGCTCAATACGCCACGTGGATCGCGTGAATATGGGGAGTTATCAATTGGATTGTGGACCGAGAAGAGCACGATCAATGTCTTCTCCTTGCGGAATGGATCAAGGTAAGCCGATTCTGGAATTGGCAGCAACTTCATGTCTGATTCATGAATCGACTGGAAGCCACGAATGGATGAGCCATCGAACATCAAACCATCGGTGAAGACCGCTTCATCAAATGAGCCCGCTGGAACATTGAAGTGATGCTGAATTCCGGGAAGATCAATGAAGCGAATATCAACAAGCTTCACATCTTCCTTCTTGATGTAATCAAGAATTTCTTTTGCATTCTTAAACATAATTACTCCCGATTTAGAGTTGAATTAAGAGCCCATCGACGCTGAGGGCTATGGGTAGAACCCTATGCATTACCTGTTAATTAGAGGTAGTCCGTTTGTTACAGTCTTGTTTCATAAGTAGGCTCGGGGCCATGTTCGAGGGTCGCCAAGTCTCATTATTTCGCCGCATGGCGGGCCTTGGGGTCGACTGGCTAGCCTGCCTTGCAGTAGTTCGCGGTTTCGGTCTGGGCGGTGATTTCACCATATTGCTGCTCTATTTTGTCGAGGCAACTCTCCTTACCGCATTTACTGGAGCAACTTTTGGCCATCGCTTCGTTGGAATAAGAGTGGTGCGATTTAACGATGGTGGCGCGCCAACATTTCGCCAAGCTTTAATCAGGACCGCTTTGATCTGCACTGTGGTCTTTGCCGTGACCTATGACGAAAATGGCCGCGGCATTCATGAACGATTGAGCGGGACCTACTTAATCAGAAATAGAGCTGGAGAGAATTAAGAGATCAAAAGAATCAAACTTTGGGAACGCGAAGATTCTTCGGCATCGGTCCTTTGGGGATTGGCATATTAAATCCGCCGACTGCCTTTAAGCGATTTCGTACCTCGCGCACCTGAGTTTTATTTATTTGCTTTGGCAATTTCTTTAAATGGCGCTGTAACTTCTTTAAAGGTACTCGTCCTTCGCCATCACCGATAACGACCGTGGTAACAGGAACACCCGGTACATAGCGCTCCGTCTTCTTCACTTCGTCATTCAACATAGCGCGCACGGCATTGCTACCTTCGCCCACCAGAACCACACCAGCGCGACCCACGCTGCGATGCACCATATCTTGGCTCTTATTCACCGCAACCATTGGCGTAGTGGTATAGCCACGGCGAATTGCCATTAGCACTGAGGCTCCAGCTCCAGCGACGCCTTCAATCGAGGCGTATGCGCTGCGATTGGCGATCACGCTAAAGAAGAGCAAGCTCATAAGCAAGGCAAATGGCAGCGTTACGAAACCTCCGTAAATTGGATGGCCTGAGAGGCTGCCAATCAATACTCCGATGGCGGTGATGGCAATTGCAATGAATGCCATAGCCGCACCAATCCAAGGCTTCTGCTCCTTGGTGATTTTGTAAGCTTCGCGAATTTGCTTAAACATGTTACGAGTTTAACGGGGCTGGGGCAGTGCCACCAAGTCGCTGTGGCGCCCATCTTTCTCCTACATGGCTATCGGGATATTGCTCCTGCACTTTGTGGAGCATTTCAATCATCTTATTTCGCAGCATGGTTTCGGCCTTATCTATATCGCCATCTTTATCGAAGAATATTGGCGCGCCATACGTGATATGCACGGGTACCGATTTGCGACGAAAATCTTTAGGTAATCCCTTGGTCCAAATCCTTTGCGAACCCCAGATCACAACTGGAATCACCGGAACTTGAGCGCCCATCGCCAAGCGCACGGCGCCTGACTTCATGCCTTTTATCTCAAATGAGGTGCTGATGGTGGCTTCAGGAAAGATCCCTACAACTTCGCCATCCCTTAGTGCGCGAAGCGCTGCGACAAATGATGCACCTCCGTTCTCCCGATCTACGGAGATATGTTTCATTCCTCTAAGCAGTGGACCGGCAATCTTGTTGTCAAAGGCGCCCTTCTTTGCCATGAATCTAATAAATCTTTTCGTGTGTAGCGCTCCGGTGCCAATCAACGCGAAGTCAAGGTAACTAACATGATTACAGGCAATTACTGCGCCACCTTTATGTGGCAGATTCTCTTGACCTTCGAATTTAAATTGAATATCTAGTGCCCGCCAAACCAATTTAAAGAGTGCGATGACAGGTGTATAAACTGGCTCTGCCACTTTAATTTTCCAACTTCTTATCCAGTTTTTCATCCCGTTTTTTATCCATGGCCTCTTTATAAAGTCTTCCAGCGCGATAGCTAGATCTAACCAGCGGCCCACTCATCACACCTTTGAAACCAATAGCCCTAGCCTCATCCGCCAATTCCACAAACTCATTTGGCTTTACCCAACGGACTATCGGATGATGCTTTGGAGTGGGGCGTAGGTACTGAGTAATAGTTACCAAATCGCAGCCGGCACTATGTAGATCTTGCAACGCCTGAGAAACTTCAGCGCGCTCTTCGCCCATACCTAAAATCAAATTAGATTTGGTGATCAGCCCATAATCACGGGCCTGGCTGATGACATTAAGCGAACGCTCATAATTGAAAGCTGGGCGGATTCGCTTGAAGATGCGAGGAACCGTCTCTAGATTATGAGCGAAGACCTCAGGTCTGGTTTCGAAGATTTGATTTAGCAGTTCTGGTTTGGCGCTGAAATCAGGCGCCAACATCTCAACGCCAGTCTCGGGGTTCAATTCATGAATCTTGCGAATGGTCTCGGCATATAACCAAGCGCCTTCATCTTCTAGGTCATCGCGGGTTACGCCGGTGATAGTGGCATAACGTAATTTCATAGACTGCACGGATTCCGCAACACGTCGCGGTTCATCTCGATCCAAGGGATCTGGTTTTCCAGTATCGATATTGCAGAAGTCGCAGCGGCGGGTGCAGCGATCGCCGCCAATCAAAAATGTGGCTTCGCGATCCTCCCAACATTCAAAGATATTAGGGCAAGCCGCTTCTTGGCAGACAGTATGTAGCCCTTCACGAACCACCAAAGAGCGAAGTTGGGTGTACTCCGGTCCCATCTTGGCGCGAGTCTTAATCCATTCTGGTTTACGTTCGATTGGCACCTTCGCATTGCGCGCTTCGATGCGAAGCAGTTTGCGCCCTTCAGGAGCCAAGGTCATAGCGGTAGTTTACTGAACTTCTCTAGAGCCAATTACTCCAGAGCCATTTACTCCGGCCATTTACTTACTATTTGCTGACTTGAGCGAGAGACTCCAACATAAATCTCTCCAAAATCGGTGTTACTTGGGAAATTGTGATTTCTCGCTGCAACTCCTTTGCCATACTGGTGGTCTCAGCCTCTGGCATGCCACATGGAATTATCTGGCCAAAGTAGGAGAGATCTGGATCAACATTTAGCGCAAAGCCATGCATCGTCACTGCCTTTGCGACTCGAACTCCGATCGCAGCAATTTTTCGCTCACTTCTTTGATCTTTAATCCAAACTCCCGTCTTGCCTGGAATAGAGATTCCCTTTAATCCAAACTCATCAAGGGTTTTAATCATCGCCTCTTCTAAAGTGCGAACAAATCCCACGACTTCATTTCTTTTTTCAAGTCGTACAATTGGATAACCAACAATCTGTCCTGGCCCATGCCAAGTGATTCGCCCGCCACGGTCTACATCAATTACCGGAACGCCATTCTGCGGTCGCTCTAAATCATCAGTTCGGCGACCGGCAGTGAAAACCGATGGGTGCTCCACCAGGATCAAGGTATTAGGTAGTGATTCAGCCGCTACACCCTCATGAATTTCGCGTTGTTTGGCCCATGCAGCTTGATATTCAAGTAGCCCAAGATGCAAAACTGAGATTTCCGTGATTGCAATCGCCACGGGATAAGCCTATTAGAATATGGCCAAATGGTTTTTCGTTTAAGTTGACGCACAAGTCGACCTAAGCGTGGATCTGGATAGCAATTAAGTTAAAAATTAAGTTAAATTGGAAGCTAACTTTTGGAGAGGCAAGAAATGCGCGTACGTGGCCGTAAACCACTTTGGATTGCAATAATCACAGTAATCGTCTGGATGGGTATCGGAGGAGCGGTTGGCCCGCTCTTCGGAAAGTTATCTACGGTACAGAAGAATGACAACTCTGATTTCTTGCCTAAGAACGCCGAGTCATACAAATTTACGGAGAATTACAAACCATTTGCCCCAAGTGCAGATCGCTCGATTCCGGCCTTGGTGCTTTACATCGGAAAAGTTGATGAGCAGAAGATCGGCGCTGCAAATGCATTCCTCCAAACCTTGCCTGGCCGAACCATCGAAAAGGGTGAGGGGCGCAAGATTGGTGATTACTTGGTTCCGGGTGCGCCTTTATTCGCATTTGCATCACAGGATGGAGAAGCGATTCTTGGCTCGGTCTCATTTGATGCCAAGAAATTGGCAGATCAAATAGGCAAAGAACCGGCACTACCGCTGGTCATCGAATCTATTCGAAATTACAGCGATGAGTTTGCTAAGCAAGGCGGGTTGGAGTCACATGTAACTGGCTTCGCCGCCATTTTCGCGGATCTATTCAAAGCCTTTGGCGGAATCGATTCCACTTTGCTCTATTGGACTCTTGGCATCGTGGCATTGATCTTGATCGTGGTTTATCGATCACCCATACTTTGGATTCTGCCGTTATTTAGCGCGGTAATCGCAGAATCACTAGCCGGTGGCGTTATCTATGTCTTAGCAAAGAATGAAGTATTGACCCTTGATGGGCAGTCGCAAGGAATCCTCTCAGTGTTGGTTATCGGAGCTGCGACCGATTACGCGCTCTTATTGATTGCCCGATATCGAGAAGAACTGCACACACATGATTCTAAATATGAAGCGATGCGGATCGCACTTCGTGGCGTGGTCGAGCCGATCATCGCATCTGGCTCGACTGTGACTTTGGGACTGCTGGTTTTGATTCTTAGCGAATTGAATAACAATCGCTCCCTTGGGCCAGTTGGCGCGATTGGCATTGTCTCCGCCATGATCACGATTCTTACTTTATTGCCAGCGCTGCTGGTGCTCTGCGGCCGTTGGGTATTTTGGCCGAAGATCCCGCGCCATGACGATCAAGATGAGAAGCTCACTGGCATCTGGTCAAAGGTCGCGCAATCAACCGCAAAGAGTCCGCGTAAATATGCGGCGATCACCACCATCATTCTTATCGTGATGTCCTTCTTTATCACCACCCTCAAAGCAGATGGAATTTCCACTCTTGAAGGCTTCACCAATAAACCTAAGTCATTGGTAGGGCAGGAGTTGTTGCTAAAGCACTTTCCTGGTGGTCAGAACCAACCAACGCAATTGATTGTTGCTAAGGATAAATCCGATGCAGTTATCGCAGCAGTCAAGGCAATCCCAGGAGTATCTTCGGTAGCACCTGAAATCCTTGACCCTGCTAATCCAGTGGTCCGTGAGGTAAATGGCCGTATCGTGCTTGATGCCACTTTAAGCATGCCGGCCGATTCAGGCGCGGCCCGTGAGTTGGTACCTCAAATCAGAGCTGCAGCCAAAACAGCTGATCCAAATGCCTTAGTAGGTGGAATCAGCGCAACCTTCTTCGATGTGGATGTCGCGGCTACGCATGATCGCAATCTAATCATTCCGATAGTGCTTATCATCATCGCGATAATTCTCTCCCTGCTATTGCGAAGCATTGTGGCGGCGGTTGTGCTCTTGATAACGGTGATTCTCTCCTTTGCCGCAACCCTTGGCGCATCTGCCTTCGTCTTTAATAACATCTTTAATTTCCCGGGTGCAGATACCTCCTTCCCGCTCTTTACCTTCGTATTCCTGGTGGCGCTGGGTATCGACTACAACATCTTCTTGATGACTCGCGTTCGCGAAGAGGCGCTTAAGATCGGAACTCGTGCCGGAACAATCAAGGGCGTGACTGTCACCGGCGGTGTGATTACCTCGGCGGGCGTGGTTTTGGCTGCCACATTTACCGTACTTGGCGTGTTGCCATTGGTGGCGTTGGCTCAGATCGCATTTGCTGTGGCATTCGGTGTTCTGCTCGATACCTTGGTAGTTCGTTCGCTGCTAGTTCCAGCTCTGGTGCATATCTTGGGTAAGCGAATCTGGTGGCCGGCAAAATTGGCTGATTAATGCGTGCCGGGCTCTTTGGTTATGGATTAGCAGGTCGAACCTTTCATGCGCCATTTCTAAAAGCAGCTGGCTTTGAAATCGCGGCGATTCAAACCAATAATCCGGAGCGAATTGCGCAGGCAAAATCTGATTTTCCAAATGCCAACATCTGCCAAGATGCAGCTCAATTACTTGGCGCAGGTTTGGATCTTGCGGTGGTCGCATCTATCAACACAGCACATGAAGTTAATACCAAGGCTGCGATCGATGCTGGAGTTGCAGTGGTGGTTGATAAACCAATGGCCACCACACTTGCGGGCACTCGCGAACTCTTCAACTACGCAGAGAGCAAGCAAGTTCCTATCACTGTCTATTTCAATCGCCTTTGGGATAGCGACACTTTGACTATAAAGGAGATCTTGCGCTCCCAGCCAGAATTAATCGGAACCCCACATAGATTCGATGGACGCTTTGAGAGGTTTCGCCCCGAACTTGCGGCTCAATCTTGGCGGGAGCAATTTAGTTCTCAGCATGGCGGTGGTCTGCTTCTCGATTTGCAGAGCCATCTCCTATCAACTGCGATCGATTGTTTTGGTCCAGCAAAACTAAAGTTCGCTAAAGTCCAGCGAGTTCGCGGCGCTTCAGATGATGATGTCCTATTGGTAATCGAACATGGCTCAGGCGTGGTCTCATCACTATCTGCTAGCGCAATAGCTGGTGCGCCTGGTCCAAGAGTTCGATTACTTGGCAATAAAGGGGCTCTGGTGGTTCAGGATTTAGATCCGCAGGAAGCGCTACTTAGAAGCGGCAGTTACCACTCAGGGGATAAGCGCTCCAAAGTGGAATTGCATAGAGGGGCAGAGCGCCAGGAGATCGAAGCGGTCCCCGGAGACTATGGCGCCTTCTATCGCAAAATGTTTGATTTCCTAAAAGGTGCAGGTGATTTACCGGTCAGCAAGACACTTGCCTTACAGGTAGCAGAGATTATCGATCAAGCGCGAGCTTTTAACTAGCTAAGCAAGCAAATTGGCTAAAGTAATCATTAGAGTAATCACGAAAATAAAGACGTGGGTAATTTAAAGATGAAGGTAGTAGTTGTCGGTGCCGGTCTAGCAGGGCTCAATGCCGCGCTGATTTTGCAACGTGCTGGCTGCGAAGTAACAGTTCTGGATGGCGCAGATCGCGCAGGTGGTCGAGTCGCAACCGATGTATTAGATGGGTTTCTACTTGATCGTGGCTTCCAGTTAATCAATGCAAATTACCCTGAATTGAAAAGACTTGATGTGATCGACCAATTGGATTTTGTCGAATCTCCTAGGGCGGTTTCGATCACCATAGAGGGTAAAGAGAGTTTCTTAGGTGATCCAAGAAAGCATCTGGGCAGCGCATTTAACGCTAGCACAGGAAGTATCAAAGAGAAGTTGGGGTTACTTACTTACTTGACTCGCTCACCAAAATCAGGGGTATCGGTAGCAAGTCAATTGCAATCACTTGGTCGCACCTATGATCGGGTGCTAAAGCCATTTCTTACCGGGGTATTTCTCTGCGACCCATCCGAAATTGAGGCTTCAGTCGGCAAGGAGCTAATCCAATCTTTTGTTACCGGCAGACCTGGATTGCCAGCAAATGGCGCCGGTGCACTCGCAGCAAAATTCTCCTCGGCAGTTCAGGATCTGAAATTAGAGGCGCGCGTTGAGGCAATCAAAGATGGCAAGGTGATTAGTGGCGCCGGCAATTTCAAATTTGATGCGCTAATAATTGCGACCGATGCCAGCACCGCAGCGCAATTACTTGAGATTGCAGAGGTGCCACCGCAAGTAGGTTGCACCACCTGGTATCACGTACCGGATGAATCTCCATCAGATAGCTCATATTTAAGGCTTGATGGATTACAAGCTGGCCCTGTAGTTAATTCGATTGTGATCAGTAATTTAATGGCTAATTACGCGCCAGCTGGGCGAACTTTAATCTCCACCACCACAATTCAGAGAGCCTCCGAATCTGAGGTGCGCAGGCATTTATCTGCTATGTGGGGCGCCTCAACTCAACATTGGCAGTTATTGGCTAAGTACGAGATTCCCGCTGCGCTGCCGCTGGCACAAGTTGGGAAGCGCTTACCGAATAGCGTTCGAGTAAGCAGAAATATTTTTGTTGCGGGAGATTGGCGTGAATCGCCTTCTCAGAATGGCGCTTTGAAATCAGGTAGAAGAGCGGCAGAGACCTTAATCAGTCAACGCTTCTAGCGCAGGACCAATATGCGGATAATCAAAGTTGAATCCGGCCTCTTGCAATACCGCAGGAATTACTCGTTTAGATCCCAAGATTTCAGTAGAGAAACCACCCAGCGCTGCCTTTAAGGCAAATGCCGGTGCCGGAAATAGCGCAGGTCTACGTAATGCGCGAGCTAATGCAGAGGTAAATTCTTGATTTGTCACAGGGTTAGGTGAAGTGAGATTAATCGGACCCGATAACTTTTCATTATTTAGAATAAATTCGATGGCGCGCAATTCGTCATGCAAGGTGATCCAAGACCACCATTGCTTGCCATTACCTAACTTGCCACCTAAGCCGAATTTAAATAGTGGCAACATACGCCCAAGTGCGCCACCGGTTGGATCAAGTACCAAGCCAGTACGAATTTTTGCGGTACGCACCTCGCCGGCTAAATCAGCGGCGCCCTCCCATTCGTGGCACACGGCAGCGAGAAAATCATCGCCACCTCGGTCGCTCTCAGTTACTGCACGATTTCCGGTCTCGCCATACCAACCAATCGCAGAGGAGGAGATAAAGACCTTGGGTTTTACCGCTGCAACTGCGGTGGCAATTGTTGTGGTGCCAAGCAATCTGGAATTAAGAATCTCAGAGCGATATTTTCTGGTCCAACGTTTATCGCCAACACCAGCGCCGGCGAGGTGAATTACCGCATCTACTCCTGCGAGAGAGTCGGTATCTACTTTGGATTCTTGTGGATTCCAGTAAATTTCATCAGAGGAGACAGTGGGCCGGCGCACCATGCGATGGACGGTATGCCCATCGCTTTTTAATTTTCCAACTAGGGCGCTTCCGATTAAACCGGATGCACCTGTGACAGCGATGCGCTGTGACTTAGCCAAAAGTTATAGCCCCCGAAGACCTTAAAGCCCTAATTCAGCTTCGAAGTTGCCAGTTTCAAGACGCTCTTTCAGAGTTACCAAGAAGCGAGCAGCATCTGCACCATCAACTATTCGATGATCATATGAAAGCGCCAGATAAACCATGGAGCGAATTGCAATAGTTTCGCCACCATCGGCGCCCTTTACCACCATCGGACGCTTCACTACAGAACCTAATCCCAAGATGGCCACTTGAGGCTGATTGATAATTGGCGTATCAAATAGCGCGCCACGCGAACCAGTATTAGTTAAGGTAAAGGTGCCGCCTCCTAATTCATCTGGGGTTACCTTATTTTCGCGAGTGCGTGCCGCAAGATCTGCGATCTTTCGCGCCAAACCACCCATATTCAAATCACCAGCATTATGGATAACTGGCACTAGCAAACCACGTTCAGTATCTACAGCTACTCCAAGATGCTCTGCACCGTGATAGACGATGTTCTCACCATCAATCGAGGAGTTGACCACCGGATGCTGCTTTAACGCTTCACATACTGCCACAGCGAAGAATGGTAGAAATGAGAGTTTTACACCTTCGCGCGCTTCAAAATTCGCCTTCGCTTGATCTCTTAGACGTGCAATCTTTGTGACATCAACTTCAACGACTGTTGTAAGTTGTGCGGAGACTTGCAGCGATTCGACCATGCGAGCTGCGATGACTTTACGTAGTCGAGACATCGGAACTGTGGTGCCACGAAGAGGCGATGTGGCAACTGGCGCTTTTGGCGCGCTGCTTGTCGCTGAAGTGGCTGGTGCCGAGGTTGCAGGGGCTTTAAAGGAGTTAGCAATTGCTTGGATATCTTCTTTGCGGATACGACCACCTACGCCAGTTCCTTTAACTGCAGCTAGATCAACACCAAGATCAGAGGCAAGCTTTCGGACAATCGGAGTCACATAGGCATCAGATGGTTGCGAAGTAACCGGAGCTGTTGCTGGTGCAGCCACTGGTGGAGCAACAGGTGG